>JBPCIP010000131.1:0-31733 GCA_051006195.1 Pyrinomonadaceae bacterium | reverse complement strand
AGGGTTGGGGCCACATCTTCGAGCGCCCCGCCTTCGCGCAATTTGAGTCCGCGCGAGGCTTCGTCGATGACATGGAAGGGGACGAGGTTGGTGGTGTGCGCCGTGTGCGGCTGCCCGGTCGTCGGGTCGATCATCTGTTCGCAGTTGCCGTGGTCGGCGGTGATAAGACAGCGACCGCGCGCCGTGCGCAAGGCTTTGATGATCCAGCCGAGACAGGTATCGACGTGCTGGACGGCTTCGATGGTACGGGCGAGGTTGCCGGTGTGGCCGACCATGTCGGGGTTGGCGAAGTTGATGATGAAGGCGTCGGTTTCGCCCGCTTCGATGGCGCGCAGGATTTTGTCTGTGAGGATGAAGGCCGACATTTCCGGCGCGAGATCGTAGGTCGCCACTTTGGGCGAGGGGACGAGCAGTCGCTGCTCGTGCGGGTATTCGCGCTCCGTGCCGCCATTGAAAAAGTAGGTGACGTGCGCGTACTTCTCCGTCTCGGCCATGCGGTAGTTGCGCACGCCGACCGAGGCGAAAACATCGGCAAGGATGTTGTAAGGGTGCGTGGGTGGAAAGGCGATGGGCAGCCCGAAGGTTTTGTCATACTCGGCGAAGCAGACATACTCAATCGTCGGGCGGCGCGCGACCTCGAAGCCGTCGAACTTATCCACCGTGAGCGCGCTCGTGATCTGGCGGGCGCGGTCGGCGCGAAAATTGAAGAAGACACAGGAGTCGCCTTCCTCAATCGTCGCGACGGGTTCGCCCGTCTCACGCAGTACAACCATCGGTTCAATGAACTCGTCCGAGACGCTGCGCGCGTAGGATTGTTTGACCGCTTCGACCGGATCGATCACGCGCTCGCCTTCGCCATGGACGAGCAGACGAAAAGCGCGCTGGGTGCGCTCCCAACGCGTGTCGCGATCCATCGCGAAATAACGCCCGCAAACCGAGGCGATGCGCCCGCAGCCGATCTCCATGCACTTCACCTGCAACGCTTCGACGTAACCGTAGGCGGACATCGGCGGCGTGTCGCGCCCATCGACAAAGCAATGGATGTAGACGCGCTGTAAGCCTTTATCGTGCGCCATGCGCAAAAGGGCGTAGAGATGTTCCTGTGACGAATGAACGAGGCCGTCGGAGAGCAGCCCCATCAGGTGCAACGCGCGATTGTTCTTCGCCGCACTGTCCATCGCGTGATTGAGCGCGTGGTTCGTCAAAAACTCGCCCGACTTGATCTCGTAGTTGATGCGCTCCACGTCCGTGCGCAGCACGCGCCCCGCGCCCAGAGAGAGGTGGCCGACGTTCGAGTTGCCCATCACGCCTGACGGCAGCCCGACGCATTCGCCCGACGCCTGCAAGAGCGTGTGCGGGTACTTCTCCAAAAGCTCGTTGTAGAAAGGCATCGAGGCTTGTGCAATGGCGTTGCCTTCGCGCGCGGGGCTGTAGCCGAAACCGTCGAGAATGATGAGCGCGAGCGGCCCTTGTCTGTCAATCACTGCCGATTCTCCTGAAAGCAAAACTCCAATCTGTGTTCAACCGCAATGGCGCGCGTCTAAGCCTGAGACTTTTTCGCTTTGAACATTTCAAACCACACTACGAACAAGCTACAGAGTAAAACTCCAATCATCATGCCGCTAATGAATCCCGCGCGCACAGAGAGTTCGCGGTAAGAGAGATAGACGGCGGAGATAGTGATGATCGAGAGCAGCCAGATATGTCTTCTTTGAAACATTACGAGAACCTTCTACTTCAGCCTCTATCTCTTGCTCAGGTTCGAGGGGCTTTGCCGTTCGCATCCGCTCATCGCTTTGCCGCCGGCGCTTTCTTCGCTCCGCCGCCGTTGTTCGCGCTTTTGCCCTTGGTCGCGGGCTTCGGCGAGGCAGCTTGTTCGAGTTGATAGAAGGCCGCCATGCCGGGGTAGCGCGCCGAGGTGCGCAAGTCTTCTTCGATGCGCAGGAGCTGATTGTATTTGGCGATGCGGTCAGTGCGCGAGAGCGAGCCGGTTTTGATCTGCCCGGCGTTGGTGGCGACGGCAAGGTCGGCGATGAAAGTGTCCTCCGTCTCGCCGGAACGGTGCGAGATGACGGCGGTGCGGCGGTGGGTGCGCGCCAGTTCGATGCAGTCGAGCGTTTCGGTGAGGGTGCCGATCTGGTTGACTTTAATCAGGATGGAATTGGCGACGCCCAGTTCGATGCCGCGACGCAAAAACTCGGTGTTCGTCACGAAGAGGTCGTCGCCGACGAGTTGCACGCGCCCCCCCATCTCGTCCGTCATCGTCTTCCAGCCGTCCCAGTCGTTCTCGGCCATGCCGTCTTCGATGGAGATGATCGGATACTGCTGTGCCCACGACTTCCAGTAAGCCACCATCTCATCGCTCGAAAACTTGCGCTTGTCGGATTTTTTGAAAACATACTGCTGACCGTCGTAAAACTCGCTCGCCGCCGGGTCGAGCGCGAGCAAGACATCGCTCCCGGCCTTGTATCCGGCGATGGTGACGGCTTCGAGGATGGTCTCAATGGCTTCCTCGTTCGAGCGCAGATTGGGCGCGAAGCCGCCTTCGTCACCGACGCCCGTCGCCAGCCCGCGCCCCTTCAGGACGCCTTTGAGCGCGTGGAAAATCTCCGCGCCGACGCGCAAAGCCTCACTGAAACTCGCCGCTCCGATGGGCATCACCATAAATTCCTGAAAGTCCACATTGTTGTCGGCGTGCGCGCCGCCGTTGATGATGTTCATCATCGGGACGGGCAGCGTGCGCGCGTTCGCGCCGCCGAGATAACGGTAAAGCGGCATCTCCAGACAGACCGAAGCCGCCCGCGCGGTTGCCAGGGAGACGGCGAGCAGGGCGTTTGCTCCGAGTTTCGACTTTGTCCGCGTGCCGTCGAGCGCGATGAGCGCGGCGTCGATTTCCGTCTGGTCGAGCGCATCGTAGCCTTCGATCTCTCTGGCGATGCGTTCGTTGATGTTTTTGACCGCCTGCGCGACGCCTTTGCCGCCGTAGCGTTTCTTGTCGCCGTCGCGCAGTTCGACCGCCTCATGCTCGCCCGTGGACGCGCCCGAAGGGACGGCGGCGCGTCCCACTTCGCCGCCAATTAAAATTACTTCCGCTTCGACCGTCGGGTTGCCGCGCGAGTCCAGAATTTCGCGCGCATGGATAGATTCAATCAAACTCATAATTCGCTCCCCGCTCTACTACTGTCAGATTCTGTCAGATTTTGAACGCCGTCAGATTTTTAAAGGGCAAATCTATCTCATATTCATCACGGACAGTCAAAGTAAAAGCACGCTTCGCACAGAATCTCACGAGTTTGGATACACCCGCGCCACGAAGTGCGGTTATAAATCAAAATAGTTTTTGGCGGCATGAGGTAGAAGGGATTTTTTTGATGATGAAGCAGGAGACGCAAAAGGGGCCGGAGAGACCGCAGCCTGCTGCAACGGCAACGAAGAGGAGACGCCCGCTCGCGGGACTTCTCATCGCCGGGGCATCGCTCGCATTGCTCTTTGGCGTAGCCGCCCTCAAGGGGCGCGTTAAAGACGACACGAATTAGTGAAAGGGGATTTGAACTATGTCAGCACAAGGATTAGGAAAATCGACCACCGATACTCTGGGCGGTAGCTCGATAGGTGGACAAGTGACCAAGACGGACAAGGCCGAAGAGGTCTTGAAGACGATTGATAACACGACCGTGGAGTCTACCGGCATCAGTCTGTTTCATATTTTAACCATCGGTTCCATCGGCGCGTCGCTTGCACTCTATTTCAGCGGCAACAAACAAGCGGGAATTTTCGTCGGCCTCTGGCCGCCCACCTTCCAGGCTTTGAAGTCTGTGGTGGACAAGAGCAACAAGCAGTAAGCGTTAAGGGCAACGAACCAGGGGAAAGAGGCGCGGTCGGATAATCTGGCCGCGCCTCTTGATATGTGCGCCGCGCGATTCGCTCGCGCCCATCCAGCGGTTAAAATTTAATCGACCGTCGCGCGATGATGAGAAGCCCGAAACCTTCGGGTTGCATCAAAAGACGGTACGGCATTCCTTCCGCTGACAAGAATACCGCAGGGAGACGCTTCGAGCACCAATGAGAATTTGCCGACACGCCGCCGCGATTATTTTATCCGTGATGCTGCTCCTCGCGTCTTTTGCGCTCGATTCCCCTCACCGCAGCGTGCTGGCGCAAACGCCCGCGCCGCCGCAGGCGACGCCGACAGTGCCCGCGCCGCAAACCACGGAAGTCGTCGCCACGCCGGACGACGAAGTTGAACGCGTCGAGACTAATCTCGTCAACGTCCTCTTCAACGCTGTGGACAAGAACCGCCGTTTCGTCACGACTTTGCGACAAGAGGACGTGCGCATCTTTGAGAACAACGAGTCGCAGACCGTCTCCCTTTTCCAACGCGAGACGGATGTGCCGCTCACGCTCGCCATTCTGGTCGATGTCAGCGGCTCGCAGGAAAAAACTCTGCCGGACGAAAAAGAGGCCGCGCATATTTTCATTGACTCCGTGATCCGCCCCGGCAAAGACGCCGCCGCCGTTGTTTCCTTTACCGGCTTCGCCACGATAGAACAGGATTTGACGGACGACCGCGCGAGCCTCCATCGCGCGATTGAACGCCTCTCAGTCGCTCCCGAACCTGTGCGCCGCCCGGCGACCACTGATTCGCCCGCCCCCACCACACCGTCGATCAACGGCGATGCCGCAATCGATCCCCGGCAGACACGCTCGACCGCCATCTGGGATGCGATCTGGGCGACCTCCGGTGAGATGCTGGCGCACACGCCCGCGCGGACGCGGCGCGCGATCATCCTGCTCTCCGACGGCAAGGAAGATTCGGACAGCCCTCTCAAGAAACAGGATGCCATTGATGCCGCCATTCGTGCCGACGCGATCATTTTTTCCATCGGCATCGGCGATGATGAATTTGACGAGGGCGCGCTCAAAAAAATCTCCGAGCGCACGGGCGGGCGCGCTTTCTTCCCCGAAAACGAAATTGATTTGAACGCTGCTTTCGCGCAAATCGAACAAGAGTTGCGCACGCAATACCTCCTCGCTTATTCGCCGACCAACCGCGCCCGCGACGGTTCCTTTCGCCAACTCAAAATCGACCTTGTCAATCCCGAACTGCGCCGGCAAAAACTGAAACTCACCTATCGCAACGGTTACTTTGCGCGCTCGCCCGCGCCCGCCAACTATGGAAATGCCAGACCAGCAAAGGCGCGGCTGCCAAAACCGCCGCGACCGAAGAAAAAGTAGAAGCCTCGCAAAGAGCGAGGGGCCGTAGTCTTCTCTCTTTGGGCTTTGGAGGGCTTCAGCGGCCTCTTAACTTTTACCTTTTGCCGCTCGTATATATACTATCGGCAGAGTTCGTCACCCACAATTCAGTCGATGAAAGCCCGTTCTGTCTCTCTCCGCGTGAGGCTGACAACGACTCATGCGTCCGTGCCGACAAGTTCAAGTCTCTTTTACGAAAAGGATATTCGCACGCCATGTTGACGAAAATCATGCGCTCTCTCTTGTTCGCTCTTTTGTGTTTCGCTTTTGCGCCGGGCAACGTTGAGGCGCAGTCAAAGACGAACCCAATTGATAAGTTCAAACAACTCGAAGAGATTTTACCGACGCCGAACGAGCAGCGCGCGGCTTCAGGCGCACCCGGTCGCGCTTACTGGCAGCAGCGCGCCGACTACAATATCAACGTCGAACTCGACGACGCCAACCAACGCCTCACCGGCTCGGAGACGATCACTTACTATAATCAATCGCCCGATTCGCTCTCTTACCTCTGGCTGCAACTCGACCAGAACATCTGGCAGAAGGATTCGGATGCGCGCCTGACGCAGACCACGCCGGATTTGGATCGCGTGCCTTTGTCGCAAATTGAAAATTTGCTCTACGCGCGCGGCTTCGAGGGTGGCTATCGCATCACGGCGGTGCGCGACGCGAAAGGCAACCCGCTCAAACACGTCATCGTCAAGACGATGATGCGCGTCGATCTCCCCGCCCCGCTCGCGCCGGGCCAGTCCACGAGTTTCTCCGTCGATTGGAATTACAACATCAACGACCAGCGCAAGATCGGCGGGCGCACCGGCTACGAATTTTTCCCCAAAGACGGCAATTACCTCTACGAGATCGCCCACTGGTTTCCGCGCATGGCCGCTTACAATGACGTGAGCGGCTGGCAGCACAAGCAGTTTTTGGGGGCGGGCGAGTTTACACTGGAATTTGGCAACTACCGCGTGCGCATCACCGCGCCCAACGATCATATCGTCGCCTCGACGGGTGTGCTGCAAAACCCGAACGAAGTGTTGACGCAAGCGCAGCGTCAGCGTCTCGAACAGGCGAAGACGGCGAAAGAGCCGCTGCTCATCGTGACGCCCGCCGAAGCGTTGGCCAACGAGACCAACAAACCGACGGGCAAAAAGACGTGGGTCTTCCACGCCGACAACGTCCGCGATTTCGCCTTCGCCTCGTCGCGCAAGTTCATCTGGGACGCGCAGGGGCACAACGTCGCAGGCAATCGCGTGATGGCGATGTCGTACTATCCGAAGGAAGGCAACCCGCTCTGGGAGCGTTACTCGACGCACGCCATCATCCACACCCTGAACGTCTATTCGCGCTACTCGTTTAATTATCCTTACCCCATCGCGATCTCGGTCAACGGTCCCGTGGGCGGCATGGAGTATCCGATGATCTGCTTCAACGGCCCGCGCCCCGAAGAGGACGGGACGTATACGGCGGGCACGAAGTACGGCTTGATCTCCGTCGTCATCCACGAAGTCGGGCATAACTATTTCCCGATGATCGTCAACTCGGACGAGCGGCAATGGACGTGGATGGACGAGGGCTTGAACACCTTCTTGCAATATTTGAGCGAACAGGAGTGGGAGGAGAAATATCCTTCGCGGCGCGGCGAGCCGCAGAATATCACGGAATACATGGCGAGCCAGAATCAAGTGCCGATCATGACCAACTCGGAATCGCTCCTGCAATTCGGCCCCAACGCCTACGCCAAGCCCGCCACCGCCTTGAACGTTTTGCGCGAAACCGTGCTGGGGCGCGAGTTGTTCGACTTCGCTTTCAAACAATATTCACAGCGTTGGAAATTCAAGCGACCGATGCCCGGCGACTTCTTCCGCTCGATGGAAGACGCTTCGGGCGTCGATCTCGATTGGTTCTGGCGCGGCTGGTTCTACACGACCGACCACGTCGATCTCTCGATTGAACGCGTGCGGCTCTACGCGCCGCTCACGGGCAACCCGGAAGCGGACAAAGCCGCCGCGCTGAAGGAACGCGAGGCCGAGCCGCAGACGCTCTCCGAGGAACGCAACAAGCCGCTCCCGAAACGCACGGATCAATTTCCCTCCCTGCGCGATTTTTACAACACCTACGACGAACTCGTCGTGACCGAGCGCGACCGCGAAGAGTACCAGAAGTTTCTCCAGACGCTCTCGCCGCGCGAACGAGAGTTGCTCCAGACGGGTCTTAATTTCTACCTCGTCGATTTGAAGAACATCGGCGGCCTCGTGATGCCCGTCATCTTTGAAATAGAATACATGGACGGCACGAAAGAGATGCTGCGCATCCCGGCGGAAATCTGGCGTTACAACCACACGGAAGTCTCAAAAATGATCATGACGGACAAAGAGATTCGCGCCATCTCGCTCGACCCGCGCCTGGAGACGGCGGATGTGGACATGGCGAACAACAGCTTCCCGCGCCGCCCCGTCAAGTCGCGCTTCCAACTCTTCAAGCAGCAGTCGGAACCAAACCCGATGCAGTTGCTCGAACGCAAACAGAAACCGGAGACGCCGCGCACGCCGTAGCCCGCGCGGAGTTCGCAACAGAAATTTACAGCCACAAAGAGCACAGAGAAAAACGAGATGGCTTGATGGCGCTGGCAAGCGAGTTTGAAAGAAAGGCGTGAATTTCAGATTTGAGAGCGTAAAATTCTGATCTCAAATCTGAAATCACAAATAAATTTCCTCTATATGTTCTGTGCGTTCTGTGGCTCAATTGCTTTGAAAGAAATTGATTTATGAAGTTGGCCGGTTACGTCTTGAGTCTCGCTTTGGTCGCCTGTGCTCTAACGGCGACGCGCGTGTTGCCGGCAGCTTCGGCGCACAAATTCCATACGAGTTTTGCGGAGGCCGAATACAACGCGCGGGAGCGTTCGCTGGAGGTCACGTTGCGCACCTTCCCTGACGATCTGGAGAACATCTTAAGCAAGCGCAGCGGCAAAAGAGTGAGTCTCGACCGCAAGCGGGAAGCCGAGCCGCTCCTGACGGCTTACCTGCAAGAGACTTTTCAGTTGAAAGACGCGCAGGGCAAAACGGTTAAGCTGACGTGGGTCGGGATGGACGCCGGGGTGGACAGCGTGTGGCTTTATTTCGAGGCCCGGCTGCCCGGCGGTTTCGCGGGCGCGCAGTTGCGAAATCAATTTCTCTTCGATCTTTTCGATGATCAGGTCAACCTCGTCAACGTCAAAGTGGATACGAAAAAGCAATCGCTCTCCTTCAAACCGGGCGATAATTTCCAGTCTCTCGCGCCACTCTGAAAAGTCGCCGCCCGACGGCGGCAAAGCGCGGGTTCAAATCCGCACCCGGCAGGGAAGTCGCGAAAGGCCGCGCTGTATTTTCTCTCTTCCCAGTCCCATTCCAAACGCGCCGCGCGCCGCTTTCCCCAGCGCATTCGACGTTTGCCACGACCCGACGAAATTAGCTATAGTTTGCCTTCAGTTTTTTGGCAGGGGTGTCAAACCTCATTTGATGTCCTTGAAATAGTGACGGAAGGCACAAGGCGAGGCTCCCCTTCACCTCAAATTAAGAGTAAGACAAGAGAATCTGTGGTGAGGCGCGAATAACTCTTTCCCGGAATAGCAGCCGTGATGAAGTCTATTCCTCCGGCTAACTTCCGGCGCAGTTACTATATGCCGCGCACACCGAGATTCGGATTCGAGTTAATGGGTGAGACTCTTTTGCTACGCCTTTGAGTCAAGCCTAACTCGGTATCTTGGTGTGTTCTGCAAATAGCTGAGCCTGAGAAGGGGATGGATAATTTCGCCGAGAGAGCGGAAATCTTATTTATCAAGAAACGGATTTGGCGCTCGTCCGCGCGCGCTCCGCAACTCAAATAAACTCAATGCCCAAATCAACTTTTCGCGAGCGGTCTGGTGGAAATCTGATAAGCTTAGAGGGCAGCATCCTCCCGACGGATCAGCAGTTGTCTGCTCGGCTTATCCGCCACATGATTTATCGCTGCGCCGCCGTCGCCGTGCCTTTAGCCGGACAAACAAGTCGGCTGGGAGTTTAGTCACATGAGCAAACAAACCTTTAGCGATTCTTCCCTTACCTACGACTTGGACGTTGCCATTTCCGAAATGTCATCTGAGGCGGCAGCGGCCATCGAAATCAAGGATGATTTTCTCGTGATGGCCGAAGTTGCCGGGGCGTCGCTGCTGCAACAGGCCGAAGAACTCGCAGAGGAACGCACTCGCCCGGCTCAACAGGAACGCTTATCAGCTTCTCAGTCTCTGGAGATTCCGGAAAGTTTCGATGAATTGTCGGAGGCGCGTGCGCGTCTAGCCAGTTATGAAACGCAGATCGGTCAACTCAGCGAGATTCTCTCGGAGATGCACACGCAATTAAGAAACAAGAATGAAATCTTAAACTGGGTGGTCCGTTCGCGCTCGTGGCGCATCACCGCATGGCTCCGGCGGCTCAGCTTTCTAAGTCTCAAAATGCGGCCTGAACTCCGGCAGTTAGATCATGTCTCGCTTCATGGCGCGCTGGAAAAGCCGGAGCACGGCGCGAGCGTCGCCAAGCACATTGAGATCAAAGGTTGGGTTTATTCGGCGGGTTCGACCATCGTCAGGGTGGAGGCGTTTCTGGACACCATCTCGCTCGGCTTTTTGCGCCACGGGCAGCCGCGTTTGGATGTGGCGGTGTACCCGTCGCCCGCGCCCGTTAACTGCGGGTATGAAGGCACGTTGCTCGTCGATGGGGCTTTCGCCGGTCGCCGCACGCTGACAATTCGCGTCACCGACCAACAGGGGCGCATCAAAGACTACGACCGGATTATTGAGGTTGCGCCGCATCAGGATCAGTTAATCGCCGGGGGCGTCAGGGACACGCCGAAAATCCAGCAGCGGGAAGCTGGCCTATCACTACCAGTTTATTTTCACGACGACCTCTCCGCCGCCAAGCGTATGCTGGCTTCGATGAGCAAGATTTCGCTGGAGAGTTTTTTGCTTTCAGACTCCACCATCGAATTTCCCCATCACGAAAAACCCCTTACCAGCATCCTTCTCGTGCTCTTCAATCGAGCGGAGTTGACGCTCCAGTGTCTCTATTCGATTTTGAAAAGCAACACCGCCCCTTACGAAGTGGTCATCATTGACAATGCTTCGACGGATGCGACACGCGCTTTGTTGAAGCGCATCAAGGGCGCACGAATCGTCGAAAATGAAACGAACGTGCATTACCTGCTCGCCAGCAATCAGGCCGCCCGCCTGGCGCGGGGCGAGTATCTGCTGCTGCTCAACAACGACGCGCAACTTCAGGGTGATAGCATCTCGGCGGCCAGCGAAACCCTCGAATCAGCCGACGACATCGGCGCGGTCGGCGGCAAAGTGATCCTCCCGGACGGGACTTTGCAGGAAGCCGGAAGCATTATCTGGCGGGACGGTTCATGTCTCGGCTACGGACGCGGCGAGTCGCCCTTTGCCGCCGACTTCATGTTCCAGAGGGACGTTGACTATTGCTCTGCCGCGTTTCTCCTGACCCGCCGCGAGCTGTTTTGGGAACACGGCGGGTTTGACGAGGCTTATCTGCCCGCCTACTATGAAGAGACTGATTACTGTGTCAGATTATGGAAACAGGGGAAGCGAGTAGTCTACGATCCGCGTGTCTCCGTTCTGCATTACGAGTTTGCCAGTTCCGGCTCGCAGCAAAGCGCCATCGACTTGCAAACCGAGCATCGCAAAATTTTCGCCACCAAACATCGCGACTGGCTCCACTCGCAATTCGTCTCTTCACCGAAGAGGCCGCTGGCTGCGCGAACTCATCAGCAAAAGGGCGTGAAGCGAATTCTTTATCTGGACGACCGGGTGCCGCACACGCATCTCGGCGCGGGCTTTCCGCGCAGCAATCGCATCCTGGCAGAACTGGTGAAGATGGGATGTCTCGTGACCTATTACCCGCTCAACTTCCCGCACGAAGAATGGTTGAACGTTTATCAAGATATTCCGCGTCAAATAGAGGTGATTTTGGATCGGGGGAAGGCCGAACTTGAGACGTTTTTGACGGAGAGAGCAGATTATTATGACCTGATCTATATCAGCCGTCCGCATAATCTGGCGACCTTCAAAACTCTACTGGCCAAACGCCCGCAACTCTGCGGCAAAGCCAAAATAGTTTACGACGCCGAGGCGCTTTTTTCTCTCAGGAAGATTGAGAATTTACGACTCAAGGGGAAACAGCCTTCTGTGCAGGAGCAGCGGAGGTTGATCGAGGCGGAAGTGCAACTCGCGGAGGGGTGCCATACCATCATTTCCGTTTCCGAGAATGAGCGTCAGGAGTTCGTCCAGCATGGTTACGAGGATGTTCATGTCCTGGGGCATACGTTAGTTGCCACACCGACTCCGAAGAGCTTTGACGAACGAAGCAATATTTTGTTCGTCGGCCCCATCCATGAGCCGGACTCGCCAAACGCTGATTCCGTGCTCTGGTTTGGTAAAAAGATTCTGCCTGCGATTCAGAAAAAGCTGGGCACGGATGTGAAATTCGTCGTCGCCGGCCACGCCGCGCTGGGCATTCTGGATCAGTTGAAGTCCCATGCGGTGGTGTTAGGCCGGGTAGAGGATTTGACTGAACTGTACAACAACGCGCGCCTCTTCATTGCCCCGACTCGCTTCAGCGCAGGAATTCCGCATAAGGTCCATGAGGCTGCGGCAAACGGACTGCCACTGGTTGCAACCTCGCTGATCGGAAATCAACTTGGCTGGCAAAATGAGAAGGAAATCCTTTTAGCAGACACCGAAGCAGAGTTCGCTGCGGCCTGCGTTAGGCTTTATCAGGATCGCATACTCTGGAATCAATTGCGTCTGAACGCGCTGAAGCGCGTCGAACTGGACTGCTGTCCTGATGCCTTCTCCAACCGGTTGAAGGCTACTGTGGAATAGCTTGACCCCGCGCGGATTCATTATAGTGGTTTGCAGTTGGATGTGACCGGTTGCTACCGAAGCAGAGCGGCTCACTATCCGGCAACGGCTTTCGTCGAGGGTCACACTCGAATGCAAACCGCTATAATCTATGATTTGGTGTGGATTCCATGAATTGGCTTCACGGCTCGCCAGCGAATTACCTCAACTCGATTCGTGCGACGAAATGCAGTGAGCGATCGAAAACCAGGTTTGTCGGTAAGGGATAGAGATGCAAGTTTTCTCTCCACACTGCGATGCTTAATCCAAGCGTACTGAAGGCGTTGAGCCACCTCTGTTTAGGCCAGTAATTGTAGGGAAGCACTACGCCATGGCGTGCATTGCCAACCCAGTCCATGAACCGTAGGGTGGCGTCAGCGAACACTCCGTCGTTCAAGTGATCCTTAATCAGGATAGAATGACGCGCCACCCGTGCGGCCTCTCGAAGAAGTATCATAGGGTCCATGGTGTGATGAAGCACATCAACAAATCTAACCACATCGAAGCTGTTGTCCCCATACGGGATTTTTTGACCATCGAATTGATGCACCTCAATGTAGGTCTCATCGCGAATCAAGACATCGAGACCTTCCGTGGTCAGGTCAGGTCGTTTCCTCATAATCAAATGCGCGATCAAACCATCACCACAGCCGACATCCAATATCCGTGCATTTTGTGGGGTGATCTCTGCAAGCTGATCCGTTAACACGCGAACCCGGCGGTTGTATGTATATTTACTATGAATGTACTCAATCATTTTCATCGGCGTCTTAGCCCCAAGATGCTCAGAAAGAAACTCGATAAGATTATTTGTAGACCGAGGCTCATTGAAGTCACTGCGGGTATTACCATGCGCAATGTATTTGAAGGGTTAAGTTGACCAAACGAGAGCGCTTCCCATGAGCTAACTGCATAGATAGAGAGGAGAAAGCCGATCAGCAGGAGCAGGCTTCCAACAATCAAGCCAGCTTCCAGAGTAATGTATCGAAATAGCTTATTGAATCGGGGGTCTTCGGGAAGCAGTCCCTCACTAATAACAAACACTTTAGTGAACACGGCGAAAAGCACGGTCTGAAATCCGAGGACAATTGCCGCCGCCGCATACAGCAAAGTATGTACGTCAAAGGTCACACCGTCGATGTTTCTTGGCCCCAGCAAAAGCCAAAAACTCGCCAACGCCCCAAGCAGCATGAGGAGCGCGCCGGGATAGAAGAACAACCAGCGCGGGCTATAGAGCATCATGAAGCGTAAATGGCGCCAACCGTCGCGCCAGCTTCGCAAATGAGGCGGGCGGCTGCGCCCATCCGGCGACAATGTCGTCGGGACTTCAGCGATCCGCATCTTCAGCAAGGTAGCTTTAACCACCATTTCACTCGCGAATTCCATGCCGGTCGTCCGCAAATCCATCTTTGCCACAGCATCCTTGCTAAATCCACGCAAACCACAATGAAAATCTCCACACGGGCTGCGAAAAAGTAGCTTCCCAATAGTCGTAAGCACAGGGTTTCCCAGATACTTGTGTAGTTTGGGCATTGCTCCCGGTTTGATTTCACCCTGGAAGCGATTCCCCATGACTAATTCATTGCCCTCGCGCAGCCTGGCAACAAACGGCGCTAGATTAGTGAAATCATAACTATCATCAGCGTCACCCATGATTACGTATTTACCACGCGCGGCAGCAATGCCACCCCACAGGGCACTGCCATAACCTTTGGTTGCAATGGGAACTATCCGCGCGCCCATTCGGGCCGCAATAGCTTGGGAGCCATCCGTGCTGCCGTTATCAGCGATCACTACTTCGCCTGTAATGTTGAGTTCTTCTATTGACCTTTGTGCCTTCGCAATGCATATCTCCAAAGTTTCAGCCTCGTTCAAACAGGGCATCACGACCGATAATTCCACCTCTGAATTCGCGTTTGCAGGATTGCTGCCGACTGTCGTCGTCTCATTTTTTAAATAACTTTCAACTTGCATATGTCTCTCTTCTTTTAGCAGCCATCTCTTTGCGATAGGTGATCCTTTTTCCTTCGCTTATGTAGATTGATTCATTGTTCTCCTGAACAATTTCCTAACATTCATCCTCTGCCATGCGCCTCTCAAATTCATCCGCGAGGTTGCGAGATTGAGCGAATAACTTATCAGCAACAGGAGGACGCTGGTATAAAGTCCAAGGACAGGGAAAATGTAGCGAATATCATTAGCAACATATGCCGAAGCATCAATCAAAGTGAAAATAGACACCCGAATAGCGATTACCGCCGTCAGGAGCGCAATGATTATGAAGACAGGCTCCCTAAAATTGACGGAGCGGTAAAAGATTAATATTGGTAAGAGTGTGAGCAACCCGGCGTAGGTCAACAGCCTGATAAATTTTCCATGGACAGTCCAGATGAAACTCTGGATGGAGTCTTCTAATCCGCTCGCCCTGACTGCAACTTGATCTGCATCAATATTGAAGATGAGTTCTTCGCCGGGGGCGTTGGTTGTTGCGCCGGGCCGGGAAACGCTCAGTTCTTTACCCTTGGTCGTGGTAAAGATAATATCGGCGCTTGATACTTTTGACGAGGTTGAGGGAATCTGCAAATCAAAGCCAGTGTTCAGCGGTACAGTCATGCTTGTAGCCGCAAACGCGCTAACGACATCAGGACGAGGTATAAGCAGGGTGCTAGCCAAAATCTGCCCGTCACGTGCGCGTAACATCACGCCTTGTAGATTGTCTTTCAAATCGAAAGCCCAACCGCTGAGCCGCGCAGCCCCATGATGTTGCAGCGCGGCCCGACGGGTGGCGACAGAATCGAAAAGCGCGCGGACATCCTGAGGCAGATTATCCATATCCACAGGCTTTGGAATCTCGCTTGACGAAATGAATTGGTCCGTGATGCGTTGAAATGAGTTAAGCAGATGGGGTAAGTAATTTTGTATGTGCGGATCAACCAGACTTGAGAATACGGGACGACACTCTAGGCGTCCATCAGCACAAGCAGCGTTAATTTCGCCTGCCACACGCCTGTAGAATTGTCCCGCATGGCGCGCGGATTTATTATAACCAGCCATATAGGTTGCTTGATTTAATGCCCACCAAAAGTGGCCTGCGGATATTTCTCCCGGCGCTTGGACCCCTACATCTTTACCGAACCGTACCCAGGTTTGCCCCGGGTCGCCTTCAAAATATGGCTCCAATTCCTTAAAGGCCGGACTTATCTGATAGACGCGCCCGCGCGCTTCACGAGGAACCGAGACGAAGCGGATGGGGACCGCAGGCTTAACCCGCAGGAGTGCTTTGCTGGCTCTTTCAAAATCAGACGTAAACATCGCATCAGTCGCAAACACACCAACTCTGGCATAGTTAATCGTTTTGACGATTAATGACACCGTCAGGATCACAACCGCCGGGACGACAACCAGTACGCCCAGTTGCTTCAGTGTGTGTGTGCTGAATACCCTTTGTTCACCTCCGGCTACAAGCAGAAGTAGCGCGTAAACTATCAGGAAACCTACGATGGCGACGCTTTCCTGACGAACATGCCAGAGAATGGCTAAGAGCAACCCGGTCGCCACTGCATACCAAAGGCGACGTTGAGCTTCGCGCTTCAGGAAGAGAAAAATCAGGCCGACCAGTGCGAAGAGCAGAACCGGAGCATAGAGGGCATCTGGATAGACTAAATTGTTAACAAAAAAACTGGCCGGGTGAAATACTATCGCGGCATAAACCAACGCGCACAAGAACTGAGATTGCCCGGCCTTTGTTAAAACCCAAGCAAAAACAAAAGCTGCGAACAGGAACAATAACTCATTGGTAAGACGCAGGGGAATACCGCTTAAATTGGCAAGCGCAACATAAAGAGGGAAAATGGGCGGACGAATATAGGGTGGTGTTCCAAAAGGCAACTCGCGGTATGATCTCAACCAGTACCAATCTTTGGCCGATTGAGCATACCAGATGTCATCAAACGGGCTACCCAGACACGCGACCTCGTCACTGTGTACTAACCAAAGTTTGATGAGTGCCAGAACAACACACGAAACGATAAATATGGTGCTTAAGCGTGGCGATGCGCTAACACTCGAACGTGATCTGTCATCTTTGGCTGTGAGAGCACCTTCTTCGACCATATAATACAACCTGCTCAACATTTACAGGACTATTCTGTGAAGTCCGAATAGCCGCCGTGAGATAGCTCTTTGTTTGAATCTGCTGTACTTCAGAAAATCAGTGAGCCGCTTCATCCCTCGAAAATCACACCGTGTGACGCCTGAGCCTGAATTCTTTAGCCAGCACTACTTTATACCCAGGACACAAAAGGCAGGCCCATTCGGGTGCGCAAGAGTATCGAATTCAATCCGCAAATCATGAAACCCGAAATAGCGCAGGCAAGCTAGAATTTCTGTTTTTGACATCCAAAAGCTATGTGGCGCGCTGCCTCCACAGAAGCCGCTCCAGTTAAGAGCTTCCAGATACTCATATCGATGTAACGAATGTGCGAACCCCCTGTATTCAGACGCTATGGTTTCAGGTAATTTTTTTGACAGGTGGGAATTACTCCGCATGGTTTCCTGATCGAAGTAATGTGTCCAAAGTAAAACTTTATCACTGGTTTTGGAAATTAAATGAATCAGTTCAACCGGGTTCGTCATGTGATAGAGCACGCCGCTCGCCAGACAGAGATCGTAACGCTCGTTACTACCACGTAAGTATTCGACAAAATTACCGAGGAGAAATCGGGCGCGCGTGAGATGAAGAACTTCTTTGACAATTAAACACTTGAGATATGCTCTTGTATTCGCCTCAATGGCGAGGATCGAGCGGGCAGCCCTTTTCTCAAGCATGTAAGTATGCCCCGCCTCAAGTGGTCCGAGTTCAATCACCTGATACCCTGCAAAGCCCCCAACTGATTTTCAGCCCATATAATTCTTTGATCTTCAAACAAGGTTGCCTGACCTGATTGTAATCCTGTCTCGGATGGTAGTCTGGAAGACCACTCGCCACGAAAAATATCCAGTGCTTGTTGAGGGTTCGGCTGAGATGTAATGTATTGGTCGAGTATGTTCATCAGCTCAATATTAAAAGGAATTGATAGGTGTCCATCTGCCAAAGCGACGCATTATAATCGCCTGCCAGATTGTGCGTAAAATACTGATGTGTGTATCAAGTAAGCGCACATCAAGCGACCCGGGAAGAGTGGCCAGAATGACAGATTAGTTTGGGTTCAAGTCGTTTTGCTGGCTCGAAGGGAAGGCTTACACAAGACGCGAAACTGACGGGTCCGTGCTGCTCAGTTCAGGGAGGAGGCTGAAAAGCAAAGTTGAGCACAATAAACAACTAGAATTTACTTCTCAGCCGCTACTGAATGTCGAGGTCATACTTCTGCTTCTGCTCATAATATCCTTTCTGGTCTGCGGTTATCACTCGCATGGTGAGAGTGTGACGCCCTTTGTCTAATGTCGAGGTGTCAATGGTGGCTCTAAAACCTGAGTTAGTATAATCAGGGTTTTTAAGATTAGCGGCCACATCAGGCCGGGGCATCCCATAATTCGCTACTACATCCGTTTGTCCATCTACATTGATAATGACCCCGCCAGCTTCGCCTTTGACTCGCTGATCGACGGCCCAGCCGCGAATAATGATAGTCGGGGTTTGTTGTGTATTAACCGCAATAGGAACATTCGGCTTGGGCAGTTGCGCGCCGATCTCGTCGAGGGCAAAGAAGGTTTCACTATTAACATTGACGAGCGATTTGGGGTCGATATTGGTACTCGAAGTGGCGGCGGGATTTCCAGGCTTACCCCCGGTAGTGTCATCGTCATCAGCACATGCACTGAAGCCAACAGTAATAACAGTTAATAACAAGAACGTACGGGTATATAACAGCCAACGATTAAGATTGAAGCCTACGTCAGATTGTCTCTGTTCCGTCAAGAATTTCATTCCGATGTTTTTCCTCATTTGGTTTAATATGCGAAACCAGCATTTTATCTGATGAAAAGAGTGGGGAGCAAGCCTGCATGACAATGGCGAAGTCTCATACATCAATGGTTCGGACACTTTTTGCATTTGAAGCTATCTCAGAAAGTTAAGTCCAATGAAATTAATACTTTAGCCTTCCAGGATGATGTGCGCTAACTTCTTTGTTATCAACACGTTAGAAAAACTGTCCGAACCATTGATACATATATGCGCAAAGTTAATGCGTAAGGTCACCCCTGAACCTGCGAAGTCGCCGCAGCGATTTAGTCTGCTCGAAGATTCTTTAATTGGCCGCTCAAAGTTGTCAGCGGAGTTATAGTACTTCGGCCTATAGTCCTTTGGGAAATTACTCCATCCATTTTTTTGTTGTTCGCGGAGGCACTGCTAGGGAGAAATCTTCCCGCTCTAATGTTAAATTCTTATTGTAGTAAGGATCATGAGCTAAAGTGTCCTTCCAAATATTCATCATATACGCCACCTCCTTGACGAATCGTGGGGCGTTTTCCGCCGTGTCATCACGCCCGCGCGATGCCGATTCGAGGTGATAGAGTTCCGCGTAGGGCGTCCACACAATACGGTGGCCTTTTTCCCGGACCCGGATACAGAAGTCAACATCATTAAACGCGACGGCAAGATTAACTTCATCCAATCCGCCGACCTCTTCAAAAACTTCGCGACGTAGCACCATACAAGCTGCGGTAACGGCGGAGAGATTCTGAATAATCATAGCCCGATTGATATAGCCGGGGCTATGACGATGAATAAATCGGTGAGCATGTGCGGCCACACCGTTGATCCCGATAATTACACCTGCGTGCTGAACCCTATCATCCGGGTAAAGTAATTTAGCGCCAACGGCCCCGATGCCGGGTCGGCTCGCCTGACTCACCATCTCCTTGAGCCAGGCGGGCGAAATAACTTTAATGTCATTATTAATGAGACCGATGATTTCGCCCTGTGCTTCACGAACGGCCAGGTTATTCATCGCAGAATAGTTAAAAGGAGCATCGTAGGCGATCACCCTGACACGCGCATCTTCCTGAATTTCACGTAGATATTCCAAGGTCACCGGGTCGTTGCTTTGATTGTCGACGATGATTACTTCAATGGAAGCATAATCTGTTTCATGGAGCAGGCCGCGAACGGTCTGGCTCAAGAGGTCGAACCGATTCCGTGTGGCGACAATCAAACTGACGAGGGGCGCGGGATCGGGCACGGGATAGATTACGCGATGGAAACAGTTATGACCCTCTGTGACAGTCGCGGCGATGCCATTTCGTTGAAGATGCGAGCGGATAGCGTCGCGGGCCGCCTCGTGTGCGTAATTTTTTTCGCCCGAAGCAAGCGCAACCGATCCGGCTATCGCGCGCCAGTGATAGAGGATATGGGGAATGTGTCGAATGTGACTTTCGGGAATCTGCTCGATAAACCGCAGCGCCAGGTCGTAATCCTGACTTCCTTCGTAGCCTTCTCTAAAACCACCGATTTGTTTGATGATCGACGCGCGGTAAATTCCAAGGTGTGAAATCGTATTGCAGGAGTAAAGCAGGTCTGGATTCCAATCCGACTTGAAATTCGGTTCGCGGCGCTCGCCTTGTTCATTGATCTTATCCTCGTCGCTATAAATAAGATCAGCTTCCGGGTGTTCCTTCAATTCCTCCAGTACCATATATAAAGCGTGTTCTGGAAGTTCATCATCATTATCCAACAGCGCGACGAATTCCCCGGAAACAAGCTGTAATGCGCTGTTGGACGCGGCAGAAATATGTCCATTGGTTTGACGATACGTTACTTTGATCCGCGAGTCTTGCTTCGCGTATTCCTCAAGCACGCTTCGGATGTGAGGATGAGAGGAATTATCGTCGGCGATGCAAAGCTCCCAGTGAGGGTAAAGTTGCTTCCGCACTGATTCGATGGCTAGTCGTAACCAAATCTCTTCAACGTTGTAGACCGGCATGACGATGGAGATCAGTGGTTGATATTCCAGCACCTCAATCCGCCGCAGAATTGCCTCCCGATCCGAATCGGTCAACGTATCATACAGCTGTGTCCACCGTTGATAATCATATGCCACATCAACTTGGGGATTTGACTGTGACGCTGCTGCTGCCGGTGACAGCGAGTGGTTAATTACATTTTTAGGCGAGGCCGGAGCTTCTGGTGACGATTCATCAGTCAGGACACTCTCGTCGGGAGGGAGGGTAAGTTGCTTGAGTGCTCGTAAAGGCCACGACAGTGCCCGACCGAGCCGGTAAGACCCGGAATGACCAAAGTCGGCGAACGCTTGAGTGAAGACCTGAATAAGGTGCTCTTTTTCTTCCAGTTCTACTATCTTCCCCTGAAGGTAACGGCTTAGCTCGTGAATATGTAAATCCTTCTCTTTGAGTTGTTGAGATTTATCTGCTAGTTGCCGGATTTGGTCCTGCTCTTGATGCTCCTTCGACTGCAACTGTTGAGTTTTGAATTGCAACTGTCTCTCCTTAAGTTGCAAATGTTGCTCCATCGATCTGAGTTGCTGACTCATTTCTTGAATGGTTTGTCTAAGCGCCGTTCGTTGCTCATCTGCTTCGTGAGATTGTTGAGCGCTTGCGATGATTTGTAAATTCCGCTCGTGGATTTGCGTATCTGTTTCGGTGATCTGCCGCTTCACTTCTTCGAGTTGTCGTAAGAGGTCGGCAATCTGCAGATTCCGCTCGTGGATTTGCGTATCTTTTTCGGTGATCTGCCGCTTCACTTCTTTGAGTTGTCGTAAGAGGTCGGCAATCTGCAGATTCCGCTCGTGGATTTGCGTATCTGTTTCGGTGATCTGCCGCTTCACTTCTTCGAGTTGTCGTGAGAGGTCGGCAATTTGCAGATTTCGCTCGTGGATTTGCGTATCTCTCTCATTCTGTTGTCGGATGAGGGCAATGATCTGTAGATTCTGCTCGTGGATTTGTGTATTCAACCCCCCCAACTGCTCCTTAACGGCGGCTAGTTCCTTGTCGGCTGGCCTGAGGGTTTGTAATTCGTGCGCGGGTTCAAGCCGCGTTCCCAAGCGAGAGAAGAAAAGGCGGATTTTTGCCGCTTCATCTTCCGGACACTGGAATAACTTCTGTAATTCTTCCGAATAGTTTTGGCCGACGCCCAGGACGCCAAGCCCGTGTGAATGAACGAATTCGAAGTGCGGGTATTGCAGCTTTAGTTCTTCCCACAGCTTCCACCCTCCAAAATCTCGCTCCCGAACATTTATATCGTGGAATAAGACTACTCCTCGATCCGTTATCTTGGGCAGCCACTTTTCAAAATCATGTTTGACTGATTCATAGACATGGAAACCGTCGATATGCAGGAGATCGAATGTGTGATCCGGGAAATAATTCACGGCTTCGTCGAAAGTACTTTTAATCAATTGCGAGAAGCCACCGTAGAGGGGATCATGATGCTCCTTCAGGTCAATCAAGACTTCCGGCCCATAAAGTCCGGAGTGAGGGTCTCCCTGCCATGAGTCAATGGCATAGCAGCGAGTATCTAGTCCTAACTCCAGCACGGCCTGACAAAATGCGCAATAAGACACTCCGTAGTGTGTCCCCAGTTCCGCGATAACTTTCGGGCGCAGAATATCAACCAGAAACATCCCGAACGGCACGTGTCCCATCCATGCCGAGACAGCTCTCCTCGCTGGAGAGCTGAGACAAATTGGATTGTTTAGCGGATTAAAATTGCGCATCTTCAATCTTCCCATTTATCACTGGCAGCCTTTATATTTTCTTTGCTGGATAAGGGCATGAGGTTTTGCCGGCATACCGCCACTTCAATCTTTTGGATTAACGCTTACGAGGGTGACAAACAACCGCTGGCCCTGTCTGTTGTCTCTAGAGCGAGTAGCGTTAGATAGCAGTTAGTTTTATAGAGTAGAGCTAGGCTGCCCGGTGCTTGTCGGGAACCTCTGTTGTCCAGTTTAGTATCGGTCTGATCAACCCTGGGATCGGGCCGACATAATCTCCCCGCGCAGAATCTTTATGTTGATAATCTACTACCTGAAAGGTCACTACATTAGGTTCATGGACATGGAGAACTGTGGCTGGCGTGTGTGACACCAGAGACGCATGCACGAGCACATTGCCTTCGGAAAGGAAATTGCCGGGGAGCCAAGCGGTGCTCTGGTGCCTGCCGACCGGACGGGGCCGATGACGCCATTCTGAGTTCACATCGTGCGCGGCGAAAAGATGTGTTCCCGCTTCAGTAAAGAGATCGAGCTTGGGCAAAATCACATGGCCCGGTTGCAATGCTTCAAAGGTGAACTCAATGCCGATTGGATTGCGAATATCGGTCGTCTCGGCGAGGCGACCCGCTTCGTCGCACACCCGCACACTGCGCAGGCGGACCAGGTCGTTGCCGGGCGCTTCCGGCAAGCTGGGCCATTCGCGCAGAGCCGACACCTTTAAACTTTCTCCCAAGTATTCATTGACCACCTGGAACGCCGGGCCTTCTTTGACCAGATGGCCTTTATCGAACAGGATCGCCCGGTTGCAGAGACGCGTAACGGCGGCCATGCTATGCGAGACGAAGAGGATGGTACGTCCCTGTCCTCTGATCTCGTGCATCTTGTCCATGCACTTTTGCTGGAATGCCGTGTCGCCGACCGCCAGCACTTCGTCCATGATGAGAACTTCCGTGTCGAGATGGGCGGCGACGGCAAAGGCGAGGCGCAAGTACATCCCGCTCGAATACCATTTGACCGGCGTGTCAATAAACTGTTCGATGCCGGAAAACGCGACGACCTCATCAAAGCGGCGCGCGATCTCGGCACGCCCGATGCCCAGAATCGTTCCGTTGAGAAAAATGTTCTCGCGCCCCGTCAGATCGGGGTGAAATCCGGTGCCGACTTCAAGCAAACTGCCGATTCTGCCATAAACCTCCGTGCGACCGATGGTCGGAACCGTGATCCGCGAGATGACTTTGAGGAGCGTTGACTTGCCCGCGCCGTTATGGCCGATCAAGCCGACCATCTCGCCCTGTTGAACCTCGAAATTGATATCTCTCAAAGCCCAGAAAAGCTCGGTCGTCTCAGCGCGTTGCCCGCGCATCCTTTTCAGTGGCGAGATGATGGCTTGAGCCATCGTCTCGCGAAATGTCACGTAGCCAGCATCCAGCCCGCCGATGCGATAGCTCTTGCTTAAGTTTTCAACCTTGATGATCGGTTTCATGGTTAAAGCAGATCAGCAAAACTCTTATCCAGCCGCCGGAACGCAAAAATCGATGCCGCCAGTGCCAGCACCGCAATCACTACCGAAAATTCGAGGGCCAGCCAGTTAAAGCCGCGACCGGTAATAGACGAGCGAATTCCTTCCACGATTCCTGTCATCGGATTGAGATACATCGCCCAGTGCCACTTCTCCGGCACAACGCTCAACGGGTACATAATGGGTGTCAGGAACATCCACATTTGAAGAACAAACGACAGCGCATGACGAATATCGCGGTATCTTACTGTCAAGGCCGCCAGCCAGACGCCGAAAGCCGTCGCCATCCAGATCGTCAGTAAAAGCATGAGCGGCAGCATCAGGATGTACCAAGTCAAGGTTATCTTGTAGTAAAACATCATCCCGATCAGAATGACGACCGCGATCAGGAGATCGGGCAGACCTGCGCCGATAGCCGCCACCGGAATAATGGTGCGGGGAAAATAGATTTTGGTGATCAGATTGGTGTTACTGATGAGCGAACCGCTACACATGAAGATCGAGTTGGAAAAAAATACCCAGGCCACCATCCCGCAGTAAAAAAAGATAATGAAAGGCATTCCATCAGTTGGAATTCCCATAAAAATGCCGAAGAAGACCGCGAAGACGATGACCATAAAGAGGGGCTGGATGATCGCCCAGGCCGCGCCCATCGCCGTCTGCTTATACTTGACTTTGATGTCGCGCCAGGTGAGAAAGTAAAGTAGTTCGCGATGAGTCCAGATGTCATGGAGATTGAACGCGGTGCTCGCGGCGTTTGCATCATTGATGACCACCGGCTTCTCAGGCAGGAGAGAGGGAGACACGGGTCTCGCCTCCGCTTGATGAATCGGCGTTTGAATTTCTGTTGTGACCACTGCTTCCTTTGATAACCTTGCGCTGTTACTACTAGCCATTAAATTCCCTGCCGTCTCGCCGAAAAAAGGCGAGATCATTGGCACTTCATAGCCCGGTTTTAACCCCTGCCTCTGCGTGCCCAGAAACACAAATCCGGTCGCGTAATGTGTCAGTTGCTTAAGCTCAATGCCGCCGGAGTCAAGCTTTACCAGATTCAGAGCAGCTATTCTTCGACGGACGACGACCTGCCTTAACCGCAGTTAATTGGCGGATTATCCATAGAAATCTCCAGGGAAATCGTTGCGGCCTAATAGAAGTTTCTGCCTCTACCCTAGTGAGGGAGCGGTTATGTTAAAGGGCGCATTTTGTAATGTCAAACGCGCCTCCGAAGTATTCACGCCCGCCTTTTTCCCACTGCGCGCCGCGATTCAACCGAAATACTTGAAGCCGATCCGCAGGCTTCTCACGATCGCAGGAGTCAGCGACCAGACCGGCAGTATCGACATCATGGTATGAGACAGCGCGCGCTGGCCGGCAGAGGACTTGCCCCTCCGATCTCATTCTGATTCGCAAGTTGGTATAACAACCCTGGAGCGAGTGGACTTTAATCGAGTGCGACTTCTCACCAGCCATCAACACAAGGGAGAACTAAAAAGAGCCGCGCGCCGGGATACTCATCGGCGCGCGGCTCTTTATTAAGGTGACTAATTAATTGAGCACTTGCATGCTCACTGATTTCGTCAACGGGTTGACGGTGAAACGGACGAGGCTTGTGACCGTGTCCGTCGTCAGGCTGCTCGTCGTTCCCGTACTGCTGCTGCCGCTGCCCGAAGATTGCGGGACGCGCAAGGTTTGCGTGCTGTCGATCTTGAAGTCCTGCGCCGCGCCGGCCCAGCCGACGACGCGATAGACGTAACGCGTGTTCGCCTGAATCGCCGCCGAGACGATCTCCTCCGCGCTCGCCGTCCCCGAAGAGGAGAGCACGCGTCCCGCCCCGTCGCGCAACTCGAAGTCGAGATCGACGCCGGTGGTCGGTGAAGACAGAATGCCCTTGACGGCGACGGCGTTGGCCTGCGAAGTGAACGGCACATCTACGTAAGTGAGGCCGCCCGCGAGTTGCAGCCCGGTGTCGCTGGCCGCGACGATGCCGCTGAACATCTCTTTGAACGTCGCAGTCGTGAAGTTGCCCTCGAAAGTCGGCTCCGGCACGAAGCGCGTGGCTCCGGTCGCCACCTGCACGCGCGCTCGTACCACCGCGTCAAAGGTGAACAACTGCGTGTTCGGGTTGTTGAAGACGAGGTGGCGTGCCGCCGAAGTCTGATTCTTCAGGAGCGTCGCGCGATAGTAGAAACTAGCCGGCGACGTGCTGCTGCCCCTGCCAAAGTTGTCGGCGTTCGACACCGTGACGGTCGGGCTGGAGATGTTGACGATGCGGAAGTCAATCGGCTGATAGATCGTGCCATCGAACGCGCCCGCGCCGAGGTTCTTGATGATCTGGTCAAACTCGGTCTTGCCGCCCGCGAAACTGACGTTGCTGATTGCCGCCTGAATTTTGCTCGTCACGTCGAACACTGCCGTCGGCACTGCCGCCGCCGCGCTGTTGTTGGAGACGCCGACCTGCTTGTTGGCGTTCACATTCAGCGCGCGCACCACGTACTCGTAGCTGACCGGATTCTTCAAGCCGCGCGGCACGAAGACGCCCTCGATCAAGCCGTTGTCGGTGTAGTTCGCCTGCGCGCCTTTGACATAGCCGATGTGAATGTAGCCGTCGGTCGCACCGTCGCCGTCCATGTACTCGCGCCCTGTAACGGGCGCGTTCTGCCGCCGGTTCTCTTTGCCGATTTCGCGGCGCAGCACCTCGTAGGCGAATGCGCCTGCCACGGGCTGCCATGTGACTTTGTTGGCAGTCGGCGAGGCCAGCGCAACTTTAACGCCCGTCGGCGCGCCGAGTTTGCCGACGGAAGAAGCGAAAGCGGAGACGCGCGTCGAGATCGCCTGACGCCCTTCGGAGTTGGGAGCGACGGCGTTCACACCGAGTTCGCGCGCGGCGAAGACTTGCTCAATGAGCGCGCGGTGCAGTCCGGGCGCGTCCGGGTTGGTCGCGTCGGACGGGTAGAGCGATTGGTCGGCGATGATCATGGCATCGCGGGCGCGCACCATCGAGTCGGGGTTGTAAGTTGAGAGAACGTAGATCGCGCCGAGCAAAATTCTTTCCCAGTTCTCTTTGCCGCGCGAGATGGCGACGGTCGGCTGGCCGCTGAGGAGATCGGGGCGCGTGAAATTGCCGCCCGTCTCGGACATGACCATCAGTTCGCGCAAGTCCCAACCGGCGGCGGCCCAGATTTCGCCGTCGCGGTGTTCCTCAAAACTCGCGCCGCCGCTCGTGCCGAGTTGCGAATAGAGCAGGCCGGAATCGGCGTGGCGAATCCACTGCCGCAAGTCGGGATTGCTGCCGCCGGCACGCACCGCGTCGCGGTACTTGTGGCCGTTCAAAACGTAGTTGCCCAGGACGGGGTTTTCCGCCGCCGTGTATGCCCAGAGGTCGGCCTGCGCTTCGTTGAGCGCGCTGCCTTCGGGCGCGCCGTCCGGGTCGTTTTCGAGACCGGCGATGGGGCTGGAGATCGAGTGCATGCCTTCGTGATAGGGCACGCCGAAGTCGATGGCGAGATCGTTGAGCAAATAGCCGTGACCGTAGGAGGTCGGGTTGACGACGACGTTTTGGCCGGCGGGTTCCTCGCCCGTCAATTCTTCGGACGAAGCGGAGATCGAGAAAGCGTTATCGAGACCGAGCAGCTTGGCCGCGAATTCCGGGTCGCTCGTGTCGGTCGGCGGCGCGAGCACGTTCGGGATGTGGACGTTGCCGATCAAGGGGCTGGACTGGTTCGGGTAAGTGTCCGGGAAGCTGCCCTGCCCGATGCGGCTGTGTTTGAGATCGCCCTCGCGGTGGAGATAGTCGATGTATTCGAGCAAACTCGTGATGTAGAAGAATTGCGAGATGCCGTCCTGATGTTCGGCGGGTTCGGCGGTCGGCCCGAAATGTTCGCGCTCGTTGGTGCGCGCTTCAAAGTTGGTCGGGTCGTCGTTGCGGAAATGCCAGGTGCCTTTGGCGGCTTGCGCGAAGGGAAGCTTTCCGGCCAGCACGTTCTCGATGTTGGCATGCGTGCCGGTGAGCGTGCCGTTGACGCCGGTCGCGATGTTCGTCGCGTCGAACTTGCGCAGGTTGACGCGCAGTTGCCCGCACGGAATGCCCGTCGCCGGATTGACGCTGATCGTGCCCTGATTCTTCAACTCATTCGTGATGCACGGGTAAGTCGGGTAAATATCCGCCGAGGGTTGAAGCTGCTCCTGGTAGCGCACGAAGTCTTCGCGGTAGAGCACCTCGCCCGTCGCGGCGTCGATCTGATACTTGAACATGCCGAACGGATTGCGCGAGAAGAAGAAGAACTTGTAAGCGAGACGCGCGCCTTCCGTCGTCGGGAAGATGTTCAAGACCGGGCGCGGCGTTGCCATCGGGCCGAGTTGCGAGGCGAGTTTGTCGAGCGCGGGGTTGAGCACATCGGCCACGCCCGCCACCCACTGCATTTGATACTGCGCCAGATCGCTTTGCGCTTGGGCGATGGCCGCCGCACCGTCGAGCGACGGGGCGATGTTCAAGTTCAAATCTTTCTGGTAGGGGCCGGAGATCGACTTGACGCGGCGCTCGCCGTCCAACACGACGCCGACGCCGCCACCGGCTACGGCCAAGCCCTGATAAGTCTGTTCGAAGTAAAGCAAGTTGCCGCCGAGCGCGGCGGTGTTGCGCTTCAGGCGGAGCGTGCCCATGTCCGTGATGCCGAACAGCGAGGCGTTGGCTTGGATAAAGTCGCGCGCCGCCGCTTCGGGTTCGAGCGAGGAAGGCGGTGAGGCGAAATCCATCACCGAATCAATCGAGCCGGTGCTTTTGTCCCAACGGGCGGTGATGTTCGCGTCGCCGAGGTTAGCCTTCAAAGTGTCGAACGCCTGAAGCTGCGCCGGGGATGGCGGACGCAGGGCAATTTTCCCTAAGTTGATATTGTATTCCGGCACGGCGGTTTTATTCAGGTCGAGCTTGTTGCCGGCGGACGATGCATCGACGCGCGTGGCCGGGTTAATCAACATCGCACCGAGCAACGCGGCGATTATGGCGAGAGCGAATAAGGCCGAGATAGGGATGGCTGATTACTCTGCGAGTTTTTCGGTCGGGCACTGCGGTCGGTGAACTCATCTTTTTGCTCCTGTAAATTTTTGGCTGCCGCCTGAAAGTAGTCGCCTTGTAAAATTGGCGAACTCGATAATTTATTGACGAGGCTGTCTCGAATTGATGGAGCGAAAGTAGCAAGCGCGGCTTGAGAAAAACTTGAGTCAGACTTGAGGCGGGAGAATTTACGAGCGAAGAATTATTACGATTGCGTTGCAAAGAGATCAAACGCGCGACCAAGAGGCAACTACTGCGTCGCGCGCGATTCCTACTACCAGATTAAATATGTCGCGCTGGTCCATAGTGAAAAAGCGCGGGAAAAGCGCAAACTCTTTCAACGCAACTGCCGTGATCTTAGCGCGGCGCGAAGAAATTTCTTCAGCCGCGCGGAATACCGAAACAGAATGCGCCGGCATTTTTCAAAGTGGCAAGGTTTGTATTCATCTCAAATTTCTCCTTATTGAACTGACGAGCGAAAGTTAGCGCGCGGCGATTGAGAAAAACTTGAGTTGCACTGCGTGGTTTTTTGTATCATCGTCGCCGCGCAACCGCGCGTCAGGAAAGTTTAATGCGCAGCAACACCGCCGCTTGAAATTTAACTGGCGCGGGGGCGGTCGTCGTCACTTCTCACCCCGTCGCTCAACAGGCGCACGGCGAGGACGAAGAGGAAGATGGCGATGGCGGGCGAGAGCAGGGTGAAGGGTTGCTGGCGCAGGAGCGTGAGGTTGCCCGCCGCCGTGAGCATGTTGCCCCAACTCGCTTCCGGGTCCTGCACGCCGACACCGAGAAACGAGAGCGCAGTTTCGGCTAAGAGAAACGCGGGCAGCATCAGCGAGAGTTGGATGATGAGCGGTCGCGCGGCATTGGGCAGGATGTGGCGAAAGAGGATGCGCTTTTCCGTCAACCCGAGCGAGACCGCGGCCAACACAAATTCGCGCTCGCGCAAACCCAACACCAGCCCGCGCGCCAAGCGCGCCATCTCCGCCCACCCGATGGCGACGAAGATCGTGATGAGCAACATCCCGGCGCGCGTCGGGGGCAGTACGATGGGGAAGGCCGCCCGCGCCGCCAGGATCAAAACCAAATCCGGCAACGCCAGCATCGCATCCGCCGCGCGCATCAACAGCGCATCCACCCGGCGCCCCGCATAGCCCGAAACGCAACCGATCAGGACGCCGAGCAGTCCCGCGAAGAGCGTCCCCAACGGTCCGACCGCCAGCGAAAAACGCGATGCCGACAACAAACGCGATAGTCGATCACGACCCAACTCATCCGTCCCCAGCAGGTACACGCGCTGCGCGTTTGCGCTTCCGCGCGCCGCAGCGTCGGTCGCGACGCCGAACAGATGCCGGTCGGTCTGGAACAATCCGAAGAGTTTGTATGGATCGCCGCGCGTGAACAGGGCGAGCGGGTAGCGCGCGGAAGCGTCTTCGGCGTAGGTGCGCGCGAGCGGGTCGGCGAGGCGCAGCTTGTAAATGAACGGGCGGGCGTGCCAATGACCCTGCGCGTCTCTGAAACGGAGCGTCGTTGCGGGCGCGAACGGCTCGCGGCGCGACTGCGCGCTCGCGTCATACGGCGCGATGAAATTCGCCAGAATGGCCGCGAGGTAAAACGACAGGATGATGCTCAAGCCGATGCTCAACTTCCAGCGTCGATACAACCCGCGACGCGCCCGCATGAGAAACCCGGCGCGAGCGACACTCTCATCTTCCCACCTCTCAGGTGGCGCATCAGGCGGGGAAAGGTGCGACGGCGATAGTGACTTGGACATGGATATTTTCACGCGCCGGAGGAGGAGGCGGGAAGCCGCAAAGTGGGTCTGCGGGTGGCGGCGTGGTCGTAGCGCAGGCGCGGGTCGTTGAGCCGCAGCAGTAAATCCGCGATGAGGTTGCCGGCGAGCACCGCCGTCGAAGTGACCAGCACGATGCCCATCAACAGCGGCACATCGCGCGTTCGCACGGCGTTGACGCTGAGCGCTCCCAACCCCGACCAGCCGAGCACCGTCTCGACGATCACCGAGCCGCTGACGACGCTGCCGAGCGAGTAGCCGAAGATCGTGATCAACGGATTCAGCGCGTCGCGCAGCGCGTGGCGCAGGATGATCGTTCTTTCGGGCAAACCTTTCGCCCGCGCCGTCCGCACGAAGTCTTGCTCCAGCGCGGCGCGCAAGCCCTCGCGCGTCTGCGCCAGAAATAAAGCGACGAGCGGCAGGCTTAACACTATCGCGGGCGGCAGGAGGCGCAACGGGTGAAAGTCCGCCAACGTCTCTGTGGGCGCGCCGCCGACCGTAAACCAGGAGGTGCGCGCCACCAGCGCGAGAGCCACCAGCGCGAGCACGATGCGCGGCGTCGAAGCCGTCAACAGGATGACGAATTCGCTCGCGCGATCCCACCAACTGCCTACGCGCCGTGCGGCGAGCGCGCCGAGCACGAGCGATATGGCCAGCGCGAGCGAGAGCGCAACGGCAGCGAGCGCGAGCGTGCGCAACAGACGCGGCCAGATGATCGACGCGACCGGCGCGTGGTAATAAAAAGACTCGCCCATGCGCCCGCGCACGACGCCGCCGAGCCAGCGCGCGTAACGCCCTGCGAGCGGTTCGTCAAGACCATAGACGCGGCGCATCTCTCTGACGGTAGCCTCCGAAGTTGCCTTGTCCGTGCCGAGTTCGCTGAGCGCATCGCCGCCCGCCGCGGCGAGCAACGTAAAGGTCAGGGCGGAGACGACCAGCAGCACGACGACGCCTTGCAACGCTCTGGAAAGAATCATTGTCAGCATGTTTGCTTGAATAACCCGGCGAGAATTTGAGAGTCAATGTTAAAACCAGCCGCAGAGCACATCGCGAGCACCGAAAGAGCATTTGAAATCACAACTCTCAGAAGAGCATTTGAAATCTCAAATCTCAAATGCCAACCCGACACACTTATCTCTACTGTGTTCTCCATCTCCACTGCGGCGGTTGAATAGCGGTTCTGATTTAGAGTAAACCTATCGCGCGTTGATTTAACCTCTATTCGCGGCGCGCGACAAGAGCTTGCCAACATAGTTCTGGACATCCGCCCGCAGACATGTTTGAATCCGAATGTCTCACCTGTGCGCGGCAACCCCCCTTGCGCTTTTATATTTTCAGACATGCGGTTTTTTGAAATGAAACTTGTCTCGCCCGGACGATTCTTAATTGGCTTTTTGTTCATCGCGCTGCTTGCAGTGAGCGCGTGCCAGACTGCGCCCGCGCCAAACACTACCAACGTCGCGACGGAGCAAGGGCAACTGTCCGGCGAGCGCGTGACGGGCGCGCGGGGCGGTTCCCTGACGTATCGC
>JBPCIP010000130.1:0-2603 GCA_051006195.1 Pyrinomonadaceae bacterium | reverse complement strand
GCCTTGTGGTTGGGGCTTCAATATCGGCCCCCGCTGCCGACAGAAAAAGGAAAAAGAACTTTGCGGTGTGGGGCTCTCCCCCCCGGTTCCGAGTCGCACGTCGCAACGGCGGGCCTAGCCCGCCTCTAAACTCAGGTCGTTATGCAAGTCGGTATGAGACCAGCAAATTTGACCTTTGCCGTTATCACTTCGCGGAGTTAGATGCGTCGGTTTTCATTTCATGCTGAGACGTGATGCACTGATAAAGGAGCGCGACGAGACGCCGGGGGGGCGTGTGGCTGGAACTGCGCCTGTCGTGCGAGCAGCGCGAGCCGCCAAGCGACTGCCGCGCGCCATGTTGATTCTGGCGGCGGTGCTCGTGCTCTCGACGTGTGCGGCGCTGTCGGTCGGCTACGCGCCGATTGATTTCGCGGCGATGCGGACGGATGAGATGTCGCGGCTGCTCTTTTTCCGTCTGCGGCTGCCGCGCGTGTTGATGGCGGGGATGGTGGGGGCGAGCCTCGCGATGGTGGGGGCATCGCTGCAAGCACTGTTTCGCAACCCGCTCGCCGAACCTTTAACGCTCGGCGTATCGGGCGGCGGCGCGCTCGGCGCGAGCCTCGCGATCACGTTCGGGTTCGGCGCGAAAGTGGCGGGTGTGCCGTTCATTTTTCTCGCGGCGTTTGCAGGCGCGGGCGCGGCGATGTTCATCGTCTACCGGCTCGCGCGCACGGGCGCAATCGTCATGCCCGGCGCGCTCCTGCTCGCGGGCGTCGTCCTGAACTTCGTCGCGGCGTCCTTCGTCGTCATCATTCAATATTTCACCGACTACTCGCGCGCGTTGCAAATACTGCGCTGGACGATTGGCAGCCTCGACGTGGTCGGCTTCGACCTCATCTGGCGCATGCTGCTCTTCTTAGTGCCCGGCTGGATCGTGCTCGCGCTGATGGCGCGCGACCTCCACTTGATCGCGCTCGACGAAGAGACGGCGGCGAGCCTCGGCGTCAACGTCCGGCGCAGCGAGCGACTCGTCTACGCGGCGAGTTCCTTGATCGTCGGCGTGACGGTGGCCGTAGGCGGAACCATCGGCTTCGTCGGTTTGATCGTGCCCCACGCCGTGCGGCTCCTGTTCGGCGAAGACGTGCGCGTGATCCTGCCCTGCTCGTTCCTGCTCGGCGCGGCCTTTCTCATGCTGGCCGACGCCGTCGCGCGCACGGTCTTAGGCGTCGGCGAACTCCCAGTCGGCGCGATCACCGCGCTCGCGGGCGGCCCCGTCTTCTTATGGCTGCTCAGACGACAGCAACGACTGACCGCGATGTAAGATTAAAGGCTGTTAGCCGCCTATATGTTACTGAAAACATTTATAAGTTCGGAAGTGAGTGAAATCACCGTATATTATGTCCATGCTTAATGACCAACTTCTTGAGGCGTTCATCACTAGCTTTTATGGCTTTGGTAATTATCAAGCACCATATTGGTTTGTTGGCATGGAAGAGGGCGGAAAAGCGACCTATACGGACATAGTTAAGCAGCTTGAAATATGGGATAAATGGGGGCGAAAAGAATTAATAGATGTGATCGAATATGCCCACGAAATAGGTTTCACTCAATGGTATGGTGATAGACCTAGATTACAGCCAACGTGGAGAAATCTAATCCGTGTTTTCTTAATCGCAGAGGGGAAACCTACTGATAATGAAACGATGCGGCAATATCAAAAGAATTCATGGGGAACTAAAGGCGGTGATATTTGCCTGATGGAATTGATGCCTCTGCCGTCGCCCGATGCCACTTCATGGCTGTATGACAAAATTTCTAAAGTCCCTTACCTGACAAGCCGCAAGACTTATGAGAAGTATGTTGTGGGGTCACGTATAGCTCATATACAAGATAGGATAATGCGGTATCAGCCTAAAGCGATTGTCTGCTATGGCTCCAAACATGATAAATATTGGAAAAAGATAGCAGGCATTGAGTCTTGGAAAAAATCATCCGAAGGCGTGCGTTACTGGAAGAATAATTCTACTCTTTTCATTTCCACCAAACATCCCACACGCAGTACGAACGAACACTTTCATAACATAGGCAAGTTAATCGTAAAGTTAAAAAGTGATAGCCTTGACAACGCGGCTCAATCTCCGACATCTGGTGATGATTGATTTAGAATTTTTTGAAATGTTATGAGCATAGCGACAAAAGCGGGTGATGCGGGGCGGACGGCTTTGATCGGGGGCGAGCGCGTGTCGAAGGCCGATCTCAGGGTAGAGGCTTACGGGACGATTGACGAGTTGACTTCCGTGATGGGTTTCGCGCGTTCGATCTGCGAGGATGCGGAGGTGCGCGAGGTGACGAAGGAGATACAGCGCGAGTTGTTCGCGGTGAGCGGGGGCGTGGCGAATCCGCTGGGAGCGCGGAAAGAGCCGCCATATGTCACGGAGGCGATGGTCGAAGCGTTGACGGCGCACGTCAATCGCATCGAGGGCATGGAAGGGTTATTGTCCGATTGGTCGCTGCCGGGCGAGCACGCGGCGGCGGCGGCTTACGACGTGGCGCGGACGGTCTGTCGCCGCGCCGAGCGCGCCGTGGTGCGTCTCGTCGAAGCGGGAGAAGAGACCGCGCCGCAG
>JBPCIP010000129.1:0-4766 GCA_051006195.1 Pyrinomonadaceae bacterium | reverse complement strand
TCGACGCGTCCTGGCCTTTCGCGAACTTCAAAGTGAACTGCTCCGAAGTTTCTTCATCCGTCCGCATGCGCAGGAAGAGGCGCGACGAATTGCGCCGGTAGAACCCGACTGTCCCCGTGAACGAAGTCAGGTGATTCGGATCGCACTTGACCCCGGCGGGCGGCCTGATTCGCCCCTGCCCCGCGATGATGGCGGCGCATGAAAATGTAATCAGGACGGCGAGCAGTAAACTTTTCGCGTGAGGCTGCACGATCATTAAAATTCTCCTTACAGGATGCAGTGCCGAAAGTGTCATGCCGACGATAACGAATTTTTTTAACGAGCGCGGCGCTCAAAGAAACGGCGCATGAGTTGCGGCAACAACATCGAGGTTTGCACGATTGACCCGGTGGTGAAGCGGCGCGCGAGGCCGCGAAAAAGTGCGGCGGCGCGCGGCGTGTAGTTGAACCACCAGAGATCGGGCAGGCGCGCAAGCCGGTTGACATGGATGTGTTGCGCCGTGACGAGTTCGAGCAACCCTTCACGCCCGTGCGTGCGCCCGATACCGCTCAATTTCACGCCGCCCCACGGCGTCTGCGCGATGCCGTGGGTGTAGAGCACTTCGTTGACCATCACTGTGCCTGCCTCCAACTGCTCCGCGAGCCGACGCCCGCGCGCGATGTCGCGCGTCCACACGCTCGCGGTCAAACCGTAGGGGCTATCGTTGGCGAGCCTGACGGCTTGCTCTTCCGTCTCGAAAGTCATCAACGGCAGCACCGGGCCGAACGTCTCCTCGGACATCAACTCCATCGTGTGGTTAGTATCCGTGAGCACAGTCGGCTCATGAAACGAACCCTTTGCATGTTTGCCGCGCCCGCCGCCCACGAGCACCCGCGCGCCTCCTGCGACCGCGTCACGGATGTGCGCTTCGACGATGTCGCGTTGCCGTTCGCTCGACATCGCGCCGATGTCCACGTTCGCGCCCGTCCCCACATCCTGCCTGAGGGCACGCGTCATCTCGACCACGCGCGTCGTAAACGGCTCCGCGATTTTCTCATCCACGTAGCAACGCTCGACCGACGCGCACGCCTGACCAGCGTTGGCGAAAGCGCCCCACACCGCCCCTTGCGCCGCCGCTTCGAGGTCAGCATCCGCGCACACGATCATCGGGTCTTTGCCGCCGAGTTCCAATACGCACGGGATCAACCTGCGCGCGGCAGCCTCCGCCACTCGCCGCCCCGTCGCGACGCTCCCCGTGAACATGATCTTATCGATGCCCGCCGCCTCGACGAGCGCCGCGCCCGTCGCCCCGTCGCCCGTCACCACCGTCAGGAGTCCCTCCGGCAACTGCGCGCGACGGAAGACCTCCGCGATCTTCAAACCGACGAACGGCGTCAGTTCGCTCGGCTTCAAGACGACACCATTGCCCGCCATCAGCGACATCACCACTTCGCCGAGCGGAATCGCCCACGGAAAGTTCCACGGCGAAATGATCCCCACCACGCCGAGCGGACGATAGACGAGACGCGACGAGCGACCCATTAATCCGTACTGCCCGATATTGATCCGCTCCGTCTTCAGCAAACGACCGGTGCGGCGGGCGAAGAATTGCATCAGATCGAGCGTCGGCACGAGTTCCATCATCAACGCTTCCGCCACGGGCTTCCCCGTCTCACGCGAGATCAACTCCGCAATAGCATCCAACTCATCGAGCGCCGCCTCACGCGCCCGCAAGACGACGCGCCCGCGCTCGCGGTAAGACAACGCGCCCCACGCCCGTTGCTCCCCCTGCGCCCGCTCGACCGCCCGCGCCACCTCCGCGCTCGATGCTACAGGAACGCGCCCGATCTCTTCGCCCGTCGCCGGATCGAACGAAGTGATATTCGCCGGGTGCTCAGGCATCGTCTTCGTCTCTTCGTAAATTTGAGTTGCCATCAATTTTGACCTGCTATCTTTCGAGAGTCTCCCGTCCGCGAGGTGCGTTTGAATTATCGTCCTAAAACATCTGTGTGGGAAGCCTTGAATGGCGGCTCGCGCGGGCGGTCTTCATGTGGCCGCGCGTCTTCGGTTACAATATTGGCTCACGAATCATCCTGCTCAACGCTTCCACAAGGAGAGAATTATGCCACGACCACAACTCGCCGAGTTTATGCGGCGCATGGAACCTGATTCCATCGCCATCATCCCCAGCGCCCGCGAAGCCAACCGCTCGAACGATACCGACTATCGTTACCGGCAGGATTCGGACTTCCATTACCTGACCGGCTTTAACGAACCGGAAGCCGTCGCCGTCGTCGCGCCCTCGAACAAGGAACACAAGTTCATGCTCTTCGTGCGCCCGCGTGACCCGGAGCGCGAAATCTGGGACGGGCGGCGTTCGGGCGTCGAAGGCGCGATGCGCGAGTACGGGGCAGAAGCGGCGCACACTTTTCAGGAGCTCAGGGAGCGACTCGCGGAACTCCTCAACGGCCCCACCAATCTTTATTACAGACTCGGCGCGAACGCCGAACTCGACGAGATGATCGTGCGCGAGATACGGAACTTGCGCGCCAACCCGCGCAAGGGGACGCACGCGCCCGACCGCATCATCGAACCCGGCACGCTCCTGCACGAGATGCGCCTTATCAAGTCGGACGAGGAGATCGCCATTATGCAGCGCGCCGCCGACATCACGGCTGAGGCGCACGTTGAAGCCATGAAGGCCGCCCGACCGGGGATGCGTGAGTATGAGCTTGAAGCTCTCATCGAACACATTTTCCGTCGCCACGGCGCGGCGGCTCCCGCCTACACTTCCATCGTCGGCGCGGGCGCGAACGCCACCATCCTGCATTATATCAACAACGACGGGACGCTCGGCGACGGCGACCTGGTGCTCGTCGATGCGGGCGCGGAATTGGAAGGCTACGCATCGGACATCACGCGCACCTTCCCCGTCAACGGTCGTTTCAACGACGCGCAGCGAGACCTCTACGAACTCGTGCTCACAGCGCAGGTCGCCTGCGTCGAGATGGCGCGTCCCGGCGTGACGATGGACGAACTCAAACAACATTCGATTGAAATTCTGACCGAAGGCATGGTGCGGCTCGGATTGCTGGAAGGCGAACCCGCAAAGTTGATCGAGGAAAAGAAGTATATGCAATTCTACATGCACGGCCTCGGCCATTATCTCGGCTTAGACGTACATGACGTGGGGCCGTATTACGCGCGCGACACGAAGAATCCGCGACCGCTCGACCCCGGCACCGTCATCACGGTCGAACCCGGCATCTATATCGCCGCCGACACCGCAAACGTCCCCGAAAAATATCGCGGCATCGGCATCCGCATCGAGGACGACGTGCTCATCACACCAGAGGGCAACCGCGTGCTGACGAGCGCCGTGCCCAAAGATGTCGCAGAGATCGAAGAGTTGATGGCGAGATAAGATTACGCAAAAGCAGAAAGGCCACAGGGTAGACCGAGCGTCGTCCGGTTGATCCTGTGGCCTTTCTGCTTTGCGCGGGAAACGTTTCGAGTTATTCGCCGAAGCCGCTTGATAATTCCGAGACGATCTCGCGGGCGGTCAAGCGGGCGCGTTCCACTTCGTCGGGGCCGTAGGAGACAGCGCCGACGACGGCGTGGCCGCCGCCGCCGTAGCGTTCGCAGATGGTGGCAAGGTTGTGCGTGCGCGGGCGCGGACTCCACGGATTCGAGCCGACAGAGATTTTCGCGCGCTGGCTACTGCGCGTGACGGCCACCGAATAAGTCGTCTCCGGGTGCAGGTAGTAGGGGATGAATTTGTTGAAGCCCTCGTAACCTTCGTCCACGAGATCGAAGTTCACGACGCCTTTGCCGTAGACGATTTTGCGGCGGACGAGTTCGAGCGTCTCGCGGTGGCGCGCGAGGATGGGTTGGAAACGCTGCTGCACTTTCGCGCTGGTCGCCACTTCGTCGAGCGTGCGCTCGGTCAAGGCGCGAATGATCTGCTCGATGAATGCGTCATCGGGCACGCCTTCGATGACCTGCATCAACTGGAGCGCGGGCGCGCCAAGTTCGACGACTTGCGCCGCCGAATCGTAGAACGCGCCGTCGATGACGTGCGCCCAGTGGACGAGGGGCGCGAGCGCCGCGTCCGCGAAGTCGAAACGCGCGCGCGCGATGCGCTCGATGAACTCCGTACAGGATTTGCTTTCGGCGTCCCAGAATTTTCGTCCCGAATCGTCGGCATGAAAGTGCGCTTCGTCTTCGCTGGAGAGGAAGGCGGATTGATGATGGTCGAACCACCAGGTTAATTTTTCGGAAGGCGAATATTTGAAATCGACGATGGCGTTCTCGTCGCCGTCGAACATGGTCTCGTCGAAGAGCGCGCCGGGGCGATGCAGGAGCGGCGTGTAATGCACGTCCGCCCGTTCGTTAAAAGTGCGATAGAAGCGGGTGAAGATTGCCGCCGATGCCACGCCGTCGAAGCAGTGGCCGTGATAAAGCAAGCGTAGTTTCATCGGTGCCCCATCAGATTGGGAATTTGAAGACAAAAGAACGGGGCATTTTAGCAGCAGACCGCAGAATTGCAGAATGCGGATTGAGCGGGCGCAAAAATGCGGGATGCGGATTATTAGATCAACTCTCTTCTAATCCGCATCCCACAATCCGAAATCCGCAAAAATCGTGTTACGGCACGGTGTTAGGGCCGAAGCGGAGGCGATACTCCGCCGAGTTCAGGAAACCGTTGATCATGGTGCGGTTGCGCGTGCGCTGGTCCACGTTCGGATTGTTGATCACATCTAACCAACCTTGATAACCCGTCGGTT
>JBPCIP010000128.1:0-8372 GCA_051006195.1 Pyrinomonadaceae bacterium | reverse complement strand
GCGCGATTCATTGACCCTCTCTGCCAAAAAACGCCGCCCGAATCGCCGCGCAAACCCGGCGTAGGCTCTTAAATTCGCAATGCTTGTTGTCATAAGTCACCTTACGCGAAAGTAGAAATTTCGGGCTGTGCCGCCCGATGTGCGGAAAGGCTCTGCCTTTCCGTCAGCATTTCTCAAATTTTGTGAGGCTATGCCTCATTATTCGCCGCCAAAAGTGAGGCACAGCCTCTTTCTTTGGGGGCAGACTTAACGCAAAGGCAGAGCCTTTCCGCACATCGGGCGGCACAGCCGCAAGATTTAATATTCCGCGTAAGGTGAGTTGTTAAGTTTGCCCCTGACGACTTTTGCTGTCCGGCTTAAACGTATCGCCTAGTTTTTCTCGGTGGGGAAATTGGCGGCGCTCCAGGCGTTCCAGCCGCCGAGTAAAGCCGCCGTGTTTTCGTAACCTTTGCTTTTGAGTGTCTGCACCGCACCGGCGCTCGTCTGTTCGCTCGGTCAAGCGCAGTAGGTGACGATGAATTTATTCTTCGGCAACTTGTCGAGATTTTTATCAACCTCGGAGACGGGGACGAGAATCGCGCCCTTGATGCGGCCTGCTTTGAAAGACGCATCGTTGCGCACATCGACGATGAGCAGGTCGTCGCGGTTCATCGCCTCTTTCAGTTCGTTGATGGTGATGCGGCGCACGCCGTCGGTCGGTTGCTGGGGCGCGGCGGGTTTTGTCGCGGGTTTCAAATTGGCGGCGCTCTGCGGCGCGCTATTAGCGGCGGGCGCGCTGCCGTCCTGCGGGTTGCAGGCCACGAGCGCGCCGACGCACAAGGCGAGCGCGACGGTCATCGAGATAAATAAACGCATTCCTTAATTCTCCTCCGAAAGATCATTTCTCTCGCCCCGAAACTCAGAGGGCAATTTATAGGCCACAGCATCGCGTGATGACTCCCCTTACCAAAGATAAGGGGCTACTATGGATTTTCACCAATACATGCTCATCCACATGTACACACTACTGTCTTAATTTGTTTCTCTACTTCTGCGTTCTAACTTTTACGTGCCGGACTTCCCGACACAAGGCCTTGGGTAGAGTTTCAAAGAGCCGCACAGGTGGCTTCGAGAGTATTTGCAACTGCTCGAACAGAGCCGATCGTAATGAGGTTGACTATAGCACAAGTCGAAGCGCAACTTTGAAAGCATGTGCGCGGTGGCTGCGGATTCATCCCCGCCATAAATGGCCGGGGTCTTCTTCAGAATTTAGATAAAATTCCCGCAAAGTGAAAGCGCGGGCGGGCGGGCGCAGAGCGGGAGATAAATTGCTTGGGAAGTGGCTCATTCAAGAGAGGGAGCTAGTGAAGGGTTATAGTCATAAAGGGCAGGTTTGCTTTGCCCGCAAGTATTATTTGACGCCGTTCTCTCTATCCGTTTAGCATCCAGTCGTTCTCTCCGAACTTTCGCAGCGCGCAGCCGAGAGGAATCCTGCCATCAACCGCCAGCAAATTTTAGAATTGTCATTTCTCGTCTTCTTCGCCACCGTTCACGGCTACGGAGCGGCATGGCTCGCGGTGCGGATGTTGTTTCGCCCGCATCGCCCGGTCAAACTGTTCGGCCTCACCGTCTGGCCGCAGGGCATGATCCCGCGCCACCGCGAACGACTCGCCGAGACCATCGGCAATGCCGTCGGCAACGAACTGGTCTCGCACGACACGATCACCGATGCCCTCTTCAAGACCGATTTCTTCCAGCGCAAAGTCGGCGATCTCGTCGGCGCGTACACGCACGACCTGCTCGACACGCCGCACGCCTCTTTCATCGAAGCCTTGCCGGCGGAGGTTCGCGCGCCCGTCCTCGACGCCATCAGCGCGTTGCAGTTGCGCGTCGCCGATTACGTTGCCGGCATTTTGCGCAGCGAAGAGACCGCCGACGCCGTCAACTCCTTCATCGACCGCCGCGTCGATGAATTGCTCGCGCGCCGTTTGAGCGAGGCCGTCAACGACGACACTTACGAGCAGATCATCGCGTTTGTCGAAGAACGTTTTCAGAGCATCGTCAACGAGCGCGGTTTCGCGACGAAGGTGCGCGATTTCGTCAGCGCGCGCGTCGATGAACTCGCGCACAGCAATGCCACGCTGGCCGAAGTATTTACGCCCGACGCCGTCGCCATCATCAAAGAACGCATCGACGCCCAACTCGGCCCCATCGCCGAACACCTCTCCGAGATCGCGACGAACCAGAAGACGCGCACGCAGATCGGCGCGCTCATCAAACGCGAAGTGGACGAATACTACGGGCAACTCAGCTTCTTCAAAAAAATATTCGTCTCGCGCGACCGCATCCACGGCGAAGTTGACGAGATGGTTAACCAGACGCTGCCGCGCCGCGTGCAGGAATTTTTGCGCGGCGAAGCGTTTGCCGAAGAAGCCGAGACGTTTCTCGATTCGCTTATCGACAACGCGCTCGCTCGCCCGATGAACGAACTCGTCGGCAAGATCGACCCCGCCAAGCTGGAGTTGATCAAAGAGCAGATCGCGACGCGCCTCCTGGCAATCGCGCGCGGCGCCGAACTCTCAAAGATGATTTCGGCCTACGCCTCCGATGCGCTCGCCCGCGTTCGTCCCCACACCATCCGCGCGCTCCTCGAACACGCCAGCCCCGACTCCGCCGAACGTCTCAAAAGCTTTCTCTCCAGAGCACTGCTCGGCGTGCTCGCGCGCGAAGACACGGCCCGCACTCTCAACTCCATCCTGAGCGTGCAGATCGAACGCCTCCTCATCGCCCCCATCGGGCGCATCAGCGACCACATGCCCGAACAAACCGTCGTCCGCGCATCGTCCGCGCTCACCGAACGCATCACCGCCGTGGCGCGCGAACGCCTGCCCCTCGCCATCAAAGAGTTCGACATCGGCGGCATCGTCCGGGCCAAAGTCTCGCAGTATCCGGTCGAAAAACTCGAAACGCTCGTCCTCTCCGTCGCCCAGCAACACCTGCGCAAGATCGAACTCTTCGGCGCGGTCATCGGTTTCTTTCTGGGTCTCACGCAGGCCGTCTATTTCGGCGTCAAATATTACCGAGCGGGATAATGAAGCCAGGTTCTTGTGCCCGCGCGGGCAACCATTCGGGCGAGCGACCACACAAACCATCGCTCCCAATGACACACGAACATGTAATGGTTCGGCTGTTTTTGCGATGTTCGTGTGTGCAGTTAGCCAAAGTAGCAGAGGAAGAAATGAGACGATGGATTTTCTAACAGCAAAGTTTACGGCACTGGCGACACTGGTCGCCGTTGTGTCTTTGAGCGCGGTTTCCACGCAAGCGCAACTCGCCTCTCCGTATCGTTCCAACGAGTCGGTGCGCTCGGATAAATTCACGGGCGGGCGAATCGAGCAAACGGAATTGGTCGCGGGCGAGTCGGACATCGAGATCACGGTGGACGTGCCCGCGTTCCGCCTGACGCTCTGGCAGAACGGCAAAGAAGTGAAGACTTACGCCGTTGGGGTCGGGCTGAAGGATTTTCCCATCTCTATCGGCGAAAAGCAGGCGGCGGAGATCATCTGGAATCCTTCGTGGATTCCGCCCGATAGCGCGTGGGTGGGCGAGCGCAAAGGGGTCAAGGCGGGCGAAGTCATCAAGGCGAGCGACCCGCGCAACCCGCTCGGCAAACTGAAAATCCCGCTCGGCTATGGCTACCTGATTCATCAAGCGGCGGCGGTCACAGACCTCGGCAATCTCGTCTCGCACGGCTGCATCCGCATGCTCCGCACAGACCTCTACGATCTGGCCGAAAAGATCGTCGCGGCGCGCGAGTTGGCCGTCACGCCCAGGCAGATCGCCAACGCCAAGGTGACGAAGAACACCGTCGTCGCCAAACTCGACAAGCCGCTGCCGGTTGACATCAACTACGACACGCAGGTCATTGAGGGCGGCCAGCTTTATCTTTACCCGGACGTGTATGAACGCGGCACGAACACGGTGGAGAAACTGCGCGCCGAACTCGAAACCGGCGGCATCGAAGCCGGGATGCTCGACGATGCGACGCTCAAGCGGATGCTCGCGCGCGTGAACGCCAAACAGAAATACGTCGTCAGTTTGGAGAGCATCGCGGCGGGGCGCGCTCTAAGGGATGGCCGCGTCTTGCCGCTCGTCGGTTCAGCGGTGAAGAAAAGAGCCGCGCCGAAGAGACGCGCGGCTTAACCTCGATGGGGAATTTGGAAGAGACAATCTTATGGCGCGCAATATTCCCAGTGCCACGGTTCATAGAAGTACGGGCAGAATCCGAAGCGCGCCGCATTCCTGACGAGCCAACGATAAGCGGGCGTCTCGATCTGCAATGCGCGGTTGCCGTCTCTGGTTTCGACCGGCTCGCCGCCGACGTAGAGGTCGAGCGCGCTTCCCGTGAAGTGGGGGCTATTGACGGCCAACGCCGCACGCCCCGCGCCGGGTTCCAACTTGCGCAAACGGTCTTGATACTCCCTTGACCGGAACGCCGAAATGATCTTCAGATATTTCTCCGACGCGGCGAGTTCGCCGTCCGGGCGCGTCGCCGGTTGCAGCCACGACTCACGCATAGCGGCGACCAACAGGCGTTTGTAAGCGGCGTAAGTTTGACGTTCGACCTGCCGGAGTTCGGCGGCGCGCGACGGATCGTAAAACTCCGCCGCCGAAACCGTCACTAGTTGATCGGGTTGCGGGTAGGCTCTGTTTTTGAGGCGCTGCGCTTGCCAGGTCGCAACCATCTTCATCAGCGTGCCTTCGTCGAGCACGCCGCTTGCGGCGAGTCCCGCGCTTTGTTGCCAGCGCGCCAGATGCGCGGCGAAGCCGTCGGTCGTCGCGCTCTCGTTCGTGCCGACCAAATGCCCGATCAAAGGCACGTAGATCGCCCAGCCGCGTTGCTGCTTGCCGCCAAACGTCCAGCGCAAATTATCCTTGAGCGCGGCGTTTTGCCGCGCGGCCTCTGCCGCGAAGGACGTTTCGGCGGGCGTGAGCGGCTCGCCGCTGATAGTGGCAACTTCAACTTTGCCGGCAGCGCCAGCCTTTGCCCGGCTCATCGCCGGCGACTTTTGAGAAGGCGAATTGAACAAACTTAGCCCGGAGAAGGTGCGAGATTGCCGGGGCACGATTGAGGCGGTGGAAGCCAGCGCCGCCAGAGACACGGCGAACACCAGTAACAGTTTTCTCTTGCCGCGCAGCATATCAGGCTTCAGGGAAAGCAAAGGCGTTCCGACGACGAACCGAAGATTAAGATTCGGTGTCACGAAGCATAGTTCGTCGCATGCGTTCTATCAAGAGATGTTCCGACAAAGTCCTTTGAAGTGCCGAAAAAAGGCACACCAATACCGGCTCAATTTAGCTTGATGTCGCTAAGTGTTGAGAAGACGTGATAGCTCAAGTAGTGTGCCAAAAGTACCATAAACTTTGTCGGAATATCTAAGGTGAATAATTGTCGCCCGCCGCGTTGGCTCCTTCCGAAAGAAAGCTAAATGCCCTGCGGACTGCTTTCCAGCAGGTCGAGTTCATCGTTGATGCGTCGTGAGGCGGTGCGCAAATATTTTTCGTCCACGTCGAAGCCGGTGAAGCGGCGTCTGAGGCAGGCGGCAACGACGCCAGTCGTGCCGCTCCCGCAGAAGGCATCGAACACGCGATCATTTTCGTTTGAGGCGGCGCGAATGATCCGTTCGAGCAAGGCTTCTGGTTTCTGCGTCGGGTGTTTGCCATAACGCTTCTCGTGCGCAGCGGGCGGCTTGATGCACAACTTGTAAGTGAAACATTCGGCCTTATATTATACTTCTTATCGTGAGCGTCCAATATCTATATAACTCATCGGGAGAGTGGATTGCCTTTCGGAAGGGCAAATATGTCTATGACCACAATGGAGAATGGATTGGCTGGCTCCCGTGGGGAGATAATGATGTGGTTACTGTAAATGGGAATTATTTGGGAACTATCTATCCAAAAAATAGATTTTATCAAATGATGTTTCGACCTTATCGTGGTTATCCGGGTTATCCGGGTTATCCGGGTTATCCGGGTTATGCAGGCTATTCTCCACTCCCCCCTAACGCCAGTGATATTGATTTGGAAGAAGTGGAGAAGTGAATGTCAAATCAACTTAAACATTTTCCTCCAGAACCCAAAATACCTCATCTGCTCAACTCTTTCTATATTTTACGTAGTACGCACGAAGCCGCATCTTCTTTTCTAGACATCTTTCAAACATCTAGAAAAACTAGAAGGGCTAAAGGTGCTCCGACAGATAAGGAGCAAGACCTTTTGCGCGCTATGCTTATCTTTGCTGCCTCTGGATTAGACTCAATGGTGAAACAGTTGATACATGATACGCTCAGAGAGGTGATCAATGTGGATAGAGGGGCAACTGAACAATTCAAAGTATATATTGAACGTCGTATAAGGAAGGGAGGAGAATTAGATTATAAATTTCTTGCCAGTGTAATAGCAGAGAATGAGCCACGAAATTTGATGGTAACTGACTTGATTATCTTTCTTCGTTCTTCTAGCTTGCAATCTAAAGATCAACTATTAAAGGTCGCAGCTTTTTTCAATATTCCCTCTGCACAACTTTCTTCAAATTTTAGAATTCTTGACGAAATTTTTGAAGCACGAAACCAAATTGCTCATGAAATGGATATTGATTTCACACAAGCAAGGAAAAATCGAAGACCTCGCCGCCAAGATCAAATGATCAGCTATGCTAATGAAATATTTAGATTTGCAAATTCGTTTCTAAAACAGGTTGAAAGCAAGTTGGAGTGATTTACAGAGCGACTCTCCTTGTCTACTTCAACTTGAGTTCTCCGAGATCACGTATAATGTTGTGCCGCAATAATGTTTCTCTTCAAAGTCTATTGAGATATTTTCCGATGTTTTCCCTGACATTGCTTCGTGCGGTGTGTCTGAGCGCAGTGTGTTTCGGCGGGGCGGCTATGTGCCGGGCGCAAGGGTTGGAGCGTGAGTTCGACGCGGCGGGGCAGGTGTCGGTTAAGAATTTGAGCGGGCGGGTGACGATTATCGCGGCGGGGGAGGATGAAGGGCGAAAAAGCGTTTCGTTGCGCGCGGAGTCGCCGGGGGGCGAGGCGGTGAGCGAGTCGGAGGTGTCGGCGAAGGCGGCGGGGGGGCATTTGGAGATCGAGGTGCGGGAGGGGAGGGGCGAGCGCGAGAGGATTGATGTGAGTTTGCGCGTGCCAAGCCGGGCGAAGGTGCGGGTGGAGACTCGCGCCGGGGCGGTGGATGTGTCGGGGGCGTTCACGGAGGTCGCGGCGGCAACGGATACGGGGACGATCCGCGCGGACGTGCCGCTCGATTCCGTGCGTTACAGTTTTCGCTGGACGGCGAGCCGCCCGCGTTTTTATAGCGAGGTGGAGTTGGGGAAAGTTAAGGAGGGGCGCGGCGGACGGTTCGAGGTGGCGGGGCGGTTCGGCGATAAGAAGGCGAAGAAAGAGCAACGCATCAAGCTGGACTTCGAGACAGAGCGCGGCGTCATTCTCTTCGGCGTCGACCCGGCGAGCGTGCCGACCGATTTGCGCGAGCGGCAGTTGACCGAAGCGGCGCGCGCCGTCATCAGGAGCGGCAATCAGGATTTGATCGATGCCATTCGCAAGATCACGCCGCGCTTCGCCGGAGAATACGCGGCGACGTTGCCACCTTCGCGCGGCAGTGCGCCCGCGCTCGCGGTTGCGGCGAAAGGCGAAAAGATCGTCGCCGCAGTCTCGCCGCAAACGAAACGTCTCAACGTGAACGTGACGGACCGGGAAGGGCGCGCTTTGAGCGGACTCACGCGCGCTGACTTCAAGGTGACGGAGGGGAGCGAAGCGCGCGAGGTGACGGACGTTGAGACGACGCGCACGCCCTTCAATCTGGTGTTGCTCTTAGACGTGTCGGGGAGCATCGAAGAGCGTCTGGATTTCGTCAGAAAGTCCGCGCTCGCGTTCGTCAACACGGTCGCGGCGCAGGATCGGATCGCCATCATCAGCTTCAGCGACGACGTGCAGCTTATCTCCGACTTCACGACCGACCGGAGCCTGTTGCAACAACGTGTCAAGGACATCGAAGCGGGCGGCGGCACAGCCCTCTATGACGCGCTGGCCTACACGCTCGTGGAGACCTTGAAGCCGGTGCGCGACGAGCGCACGGCCATCGTCGTCATCTCCGACGGCGACGACAATCGCTCGTTCATCCCGCTGCCCTACATCCTCGAAACGATCATCGAAACCGGCGCGGTCATCTACCCGATCTACATCCCTTCCGGCCTGCTCCCCGCCAACAGCGCCGCGGGCGGGCACGCCTCAACCATTGGCCCGGCGCGGAAGCGATTTTTCACGATCACCCCGCGTGCCGACGAAGAGGGGACCAAAATCGCTCCCGTCTCC
>JBPCIP010000127.1:0-20894 GCA_051006195.1 Pyrinomonadaceae bacterium | reverse complement strand
ACGCTACCTGAGGGCGCGACTTGATTACCTGGATTATGCCGGAGCCAGAGAGCGCGGCTTGCCCATCGGTTCGGGCGAGATCGAGAGCGGGAATCGCAGTGTGTTGCAAGCGCGCTTGAAGATAAGCGGCGCATGGTGGAGAGCGGAGAACGCCGAGAAGATGATGGCCTTGAGAGTGACGCGGGCTAACGGCGAGTGGCAATCATACTGGCGGGGGCTTCGTCAAGCACATGCTTGAGGGTGACAACACTGAGTCACACTTTTACTTACACCCGTCGGCGTGTGAATATGATCGGCGAACTTGCGTGCGGACGAGAAGTGAGGGATTATCTGTCGCCGCAATTGGAGTTGATACAGCTTAGCTCATTAATCTTTACCGCAGATGTAATGATAAGGTGTGAAAGGGTCTATGGATCGACGTATCACAGGTTGGTTCAGTCATCGGCTGGGGATGGAGATGCCGCTCGTAGCCTACGGGCACGGCGGGTACCCGTTGTTGATGTTTCCGACGGCGGGCGCGGATTTTCTCGAATATGAACGGTTTCATTTGGTCGAGGCGATCCGTCATCTGATCGAGGCTGGGCGCGTGCGCGTCTATTCGATCAATAGCGTCAATCGCCACAGTTTGCTGAACGATAATGCTTCGCCCGACTGGAAAGCCGAATTGTTGTCTCGTTACGACGGTTATATCACGGAGGAAGTGCTCCCTTTGATCAGGAGTGACACCGGCGACGGGCACGCGCGGCCTTTGGTGACGGGCGCAAGCCTCGGCGCGTTTTTGTCGGCCAACACTTACTTCCGGCATCCCGATCTCCTGCGCGGCATCATCGCAATGAGCGGCAGTTACGACGTGCGCTCGTACTTGCACGGCTATCATGACGAGAACGTCTACTTCAATAACCCGATGTCGTATTTGCCGAATTTGAACGACGACTATTATCTGTCGCTGCTCAGGCGAGCCGAAGCGATTTATATCGTGTCGGGGCAGGGGGCTTATGAAGCGCCGGAGCGCAGCCGCCAGCTAGCAGGCGTGTTGGCGTCGAAGGGGATTCCACATCATCTCGAACTGTGGGGACATGATGTTGACCACGATTGGCCGTGGTGGCGCAAGATGCTGCCGTATTATCTCGACCGCATACTCTGGTAAGAGAGCCAAAATGGGGAATGGGGGGTTGAAAGCAACTGTCTTTCAACCCCCCATTCCCCATTCAATTTTATGGTTTCTCCGTATCGTCCGTGCCTTTTTTGCCTTTCTTCTTCGTTTCCACTTCGCGGGGGCGAGTGGCGGGGGCAGCAGCGGGCGGCGGCGTATCGTCATCGCGATTGGGCACGAGGAGGGGCTGCGGCGCGCTGTCAGCATTTGTATCGGAGATGCCCGACGCTCCAGCGGGCGGGGGCAGCGTGATCTGTTCGAGCTTGGGTTCAGTAAAGGCTGCGGGCAGCGCGCTGCGTTCGCCGCCGCGGTAGAGGCGCGTCTGTGCGAGGTCGGCGGAGCGTTGTTCGGCCATCTCGCGCTGGCGCTGCTGGTAGAGTTCCTTGATGTCTTCGGGCATCTTCGGCGGCTTCTCGAAGTTCTCCTTCTCTTTGTCCTTCAAAAAGTCTTTCATGAAGTTGAGCCAGATGGGCAGCGCGCCGTGGCCGCCGGTCATGTCTCTGCCGAGGTTCTTCTTGCGGTCAGGATAGCCCATCCAGACGCCGGTCACGTAAGTCGGCGTGTAGCCGATGAACCAGACATCCGTGTGGTCGTTGACCGTCCCGGTCTTGCCCGCGACGGGCACGCCGACCGCACCCGCCGCCGCCGCCGTGCCCCCCGTCACCACGCCGCGCATCAATTCAACCATCGTCAAGGCGACGTATTCGCTCGTCACTTTGTAGGTCGTCTTTTCCCATTCTTCGAGAACTACTCCGTCACGGTCGAGCACGTTGCGGATCAAGTGATCTTCGACGCGCACGCCCTTGTTCGGAAAAGCCGAATAGGCCGAGACCATCTGATCAAGCGGAACTTCCGTCGCGCCAAGCGCGGAGGGGAGATAGGGAGCCATCGGCTGCGTGATGCCGAAGCGACGCACCATCTGCGCGCCTGTCTGGATGCCGATCATGTCGAGGAGATGGACGGCGGCGATGTTGTAAGACTTGGCGAGCGCCGTTTTGAGCGGCACGTTGCCGTGTCCGACCGAGCCGTCGAAGTTGTGCGGCTGCCAGTTGCCGCGCCGGATGGGCGCGCCGCTCACCGGAGATTCGGGCGTCAAGCCCCATTCGACGGCGGCGGTGTAGACGAAGGGTTTGAAAGCCGAGCCGGTCTGCCGATAGGCTTGCGTGGCGTTATTGAATTTGTTGGTGTAGAAGTCGTAGCCGCCGATCATCGCGACAACTTCGCCGGTCTTCGCATTAACGGTGTAGAGCGCGCTCTGAATGTCGGGCACCTGCGCCAGTTCGATCTGAAGGCGATGCTCGTCCTCGTTGACCTCTTTGATCTTGAACTCCGCGATGTCGCCGAGCGTGAACTCGCTCTTTGGCTGGCGGCCAGACCATCCCATGTCCTTCGCCGTCACGGTTGCGGAGTAACCGCCGAAGCGGGCAGTCGCTTCGTTTCGCGCTTGATCGATCCGCGTGATGAGGGCGCGCGCATAAGTGTCCGGCGCGTAGTTGCTGCCGTACCATTCGGGCAGGACGAAACTCGCGAGTTGCTGCGGCGTGACGGCGTTCGAGCCGTTGTTGTTCTCGGTGGCGATGTTGAGGTAGGCCGAACGCCAGCCGCGATGACCGCGATCATAGACACGCAGCCCTGCGCGCACGGCCTCATAGGCCTTCTTCTGGGCGGCGAGGTTGATCGTGGAATAAACTGACAGACCGCCGAGCGCAACGCGCGTCGTGTACTTGTCTTCGATGTACTGCCTGATCTCTTCGACCGGATACTCGAACCAGGCGTGCGAAGCTGAAGGCGGCGGGTAGTAAGCCGTGTCGGCGATCTTGAGCGGCTTCGTTTTGGCGGCCTCGGCTTCCGCCTGCGAGACGTAGCCGTTGCGCGCCATGAGTTCGAGCACGAGGTCGCGGCGTTCCTTCGCCGCCGGCGCGTTGGCGGTTGGAGAATATTTCGTGGTCGAGCGCGGGATGCCGGCCAGCAAGGCGGCCTCGTCGAGCGTCAAATCTTTGGCATGTTTGTTGAAGTAAGTCTGCGCAGCGGCCTCAAAGCCATAGGCGCGTGCGCCGAGGAAGACGTGGTTGACATACATCTCCATGATCTGATTCTTCGTGTAGTAACGCTCGATCTGGAGAGCAATGATCCACTCGTTGAATTTGCGCGTGAAAGTCTGTTCGCGCGAGAGGAAAAGATTCTTGGCGAGTTGCTGAGTCAGCGTAGAACCACCTTCGCGCCGGTCGGCGGTGACGTTCTTCCACGCCGCGCCGAGAATGCGAATCGGGTCGATGCCGACGTGGTCGTAGAAGCGCGCGTCTTCGACGGCGAGGATCGCGTTCTTCATCACCGGCGGAATCTCTTCGTACTTGAGCGGGATGCGCCGCTCCAACGCAAATTCCCCGATCACCGTCTCGCCGTCGTCGGCGTAAACGCGCGTCACCTGACTCGGACGATAAGTTGCCAGCGACGCCACTTCATTCGCTGCCTTCGAGTAGTTCAACTCATAAGCGACGACGATGCCGGTCAGCCCCCCGGCGGCAATCGACAGTAGCAGCACGGCGGGCAGCCAGAAGCGGCGCAGGTAGCCGCGACGGCGATGCGACGCCTGAGGCAACGCCGTGCCGCGCAGACGTTTTGCTGAGCCAACCACGGGTGAATTTTTAGCGGACATGAAAGATGATCCTCATCGTGCCGGACGGCACGTCTGCAAAGTGTCCGTAAGAGCGTGCCGTTGAATGATTAAGTCTAAACATACAGGAGAGACCAACGAGACGGAATTATAACGCAACCTTTGGATGAGCGCGAACGTCTGAAAGCAGCCACGGATGATCAATGACAAGTTAAAAATCAAGTGTTTTAAACCGTCATTGATCATCCGTGGCGATGCTCTGTGTTACAATCGTTTAGCACGCTCATATGGGGGCGAAAGGTTTCGACAGGGGTTATGACCACCGAGCGGATGCATGCCGGGCTTACTCTTTGCAGCTCGTTAAAAAGCACTGGGAAAAACAATTGCCAATACAAATGAGTTGGCTCTTGCTGCCTAATTAACCTTAGCCAGTAAGCGTCTCGCCGCAAGTTGCTCAAGCGCGCGGAGCGAGATGTCACACAGTTGAGCTGGCCTGCTCTTTGTGCTCAGGGAGAGCGGGCGAGACAAAACTGGGCTAGCCGCAGGCGGGGTCTTCGTCGCTTCACTAACCCGCCCGTGGCGCACGCGCCGGAGCGAGACCGGCAACAGAGAAGCGTCTAAGCATGTAGATTCCGACGGTGTCGGCCTTTGGACCCGAGTTCGATTCTCGGCGCCTCCACTCTCAAAGTTTTACCGCACGACGACGAGCGGCCAGCCGGATAAATGGTTGTGATACCATGCGTCTCGGCTGGCCGTTTTTCCTGTGCGGATAAGATAACCTTGAACCCTGATCTTCCCATCGGCATCTTCGATAGCGGCGTCGGCGGCTTGACGGTTTACCGCGCGTTGCACGAGGAATTGCCGCAGGAGCGCTTCGTCTATCTGGGAGACACGGCGCGCGTGCCTTACGGGACGAAGTCGCTGGCGACCGTCGAGCGTTATGCGGTGGAGAACGCGCGTTTTCTCGCGGCGCACGAAGTGAAGTTGCTGGTTGTAGCGTGCAACACGGCGTCGGCTCTGGCGTTGCCGGCGATCCGTGCGAGCGTCGGCGTGCCGGTCGTCGGCGTGATCGAACCGGGAGCGGGGGCGGCGGTGGGCGCGGCGGCGGGAGGGCGCATCGGCGTGATCGCGACGGAGGCCACCGTGCGTAGCGGCGCGTATCGACGCGCGATCAAAGAACTCGCGCCCGATGTAGATGTCGTCGAGCGCGCGTGCCCGCTCTTCGTCGCATTGGCGGAGGAGGGTTGGGCGGAGACGGGCGTGGCGCGCACCGTCGCTCAGGAATATTTGACGGACTTCAGCGGCGGACGCATCGGGGCGCTCGTGCTCGGTTGCACTCACTATCCGATTTTGCGACGCGTGATTCGGGAGACGGTGGGCGACCGTGTGCGTTTGATCGATTCGGGCGAGGCGACGGCGAAAAGCGTCGCAGCGCTGCTGGAGCGAGAGAATTTGCGGCGGCGCAGTTTTGATACGGCCACCGGGCAATTGCTCAAAGAGCGTGCGCGTGGGCGTCGTTTGTGCGATGATCTGGATCACTTTTATGTGACGGACGCGGAAGAGCGATTCGCGCGCGTCGCGGAGAGATTTTTGGGCAGCGCGCCGACGCGCCTGGAGGCCGTGGAGGTTTGGGGACGGGATGAGCTTCACCGAGCAAAAAAATAGCTACACGCGCACCGATGGGCGCAGCAGCGCCGAATTGCGTGCGCTCAGCATCACGCCGGGCTTTATGCCCTACGCCGAAGGCTCCGCGCTCATCGAGATGGGGAACACGCGCGTCATTTGCACCGCGACGCTCGAAGAAACCGTGCCGCGCTTCAAACGCAACAGCGGACAGGGTTGGTTGACAGCGGAGTACGCGATGCTGCCGCGCGCGACCCTCCAGCGCACGCAGCGCGAGACGGGGCGCGGCGGCCCGTCCGGGCGCACACACGAAATCCAGCGACTCATCGGTCGTTCCTTGCGCGCCGTCGTCGATCTCTCCGTGCTCGGCGAACGCACTTTGATGATCGACTGCGACGTGCTGCAAGCTGACGGGGGCACGCGCACCGCTTCGATTACGGGAGCTTATGTCGCCTGCGCTCTGGCGTGCCAGCGTCTGCTGCGCGCGGGGAAAATTTCTCGCTCGCCGTTCAAGGATGAAGTGGCCGCCGTGAGCGTCGGGATCGTCAATGGCACGCCGTTGCTCGATCTCAAATATGATGAAGATTCGCGCGCCGCCGTCGATATGAACGTCGTCTGTACGGGCGACGGGCGTTTCATCGAAGTGCAGGGCACTGCCGAGGGCGACCCCTTTTCGCGCGCCGAGATGGATGAATTGCTGGCCTTAGCCAATCGGGGCTTAGAGGAACTGTTCGCAGCGCAGCGCGCCGCGCTTTCCGCGTCCGCTTTATAAAGTATCCGAGCAGGACAACACGAGGCGAGACGCGTTGCATCTCAAATGGCGGAAAGAAGGCTCGACAGTAGACACACCGCGCGGCAAAATCACCGGCAGAGAAATTACCGGAGGAGTAGAGTTTCAACATATGCGACGCTTGATCATTCTCATCGCTTGCGCGCTCGCCCTCGCACTGCCCGCGTTGGCGCAGGAGGGAGCGCAGCCATACACCAACGAACGCCTTGAATACGCGCTCGAACTGCCGAACGCGAAATGGCGTGCTCTGACCCGTCCCGACAGTGTGCATAACCACATCGAGTTTATCTACGGCGACCGCAGCGACGGGCTGTTGCGCGTCCGCAAAGAAGTGGTTGATGCCGGGACGACTGCTGCCAACCTTGCGCGCCGCGATCAAGATCAGAAATTTCGTTTCCGACCCGGCTATGTGGAAGGTAAGTTTGAAGAGAAATTTGTCGGGCGTCTCAACGGCGTGACTGCTGCTTACGAGTACACGGGCGACGGCAAAGCCATGACGGGACGCATCTACTACCTGCAAGCTGATAATCGCACCGTCTATATACTGCACTTCACCGGCGCGCGCGATAAACTCTCGCTGTTGCGCAGTCAAACCGACTCCATCGCGCGCAGTTTTCATCTGAAATGAATTGTCATTAGTCAGTTGTTCTTTGTCCGTTGTCTGTGTTGCCTAAGTGTCTCTTAATTCTTTAAGGTGACTGCCCGTTAGACACAACAACGGACAATTGATAGCGAACGACAGCCCTTATGAAACTCGCCCCCGGTCTCGCCGTCAGGTCTTCGCCCATCGACGGTCAAGGCTGCTTCGCCACCATCTTCTTTCGCAAAGGACACAAGATCGCGGAATACACGGGCGAGCGGATCGCGCGGCGCGAAGTGGCGCGGCGCGCACGCGGGCGGCGCAAACTGCGCATCTGCGCCATCAATTCCTACTGGAGTCTGGACGGCAGCGTCGGCGGCAACGGTACGCACTACATCAACCATTCCTGCGCGCCTAACAGCTACATGAAGATAACCTACAGCCACATCCTCTTTATGGCCCTCGGCGACATCCATCCCGGCGAAGAGATCACGCTCGATTACGTCTCCACCCTTCATTCCAACGATAAGCGTTGCTATTGCAATGCGCCCTCCTGCCGGGGCACGATCAATAAACTGTGACGAATTAGATCGGTTTTCAATTGCGTGTATGGATAGAACGAACAGCCAGCTTCCGCTGGATAAGCAACCAGAGGGATCTGGATTAGTCTCACGCCGTACGTTCAATTGAAAACCGATCTAAAACAAAAGTCCTGCCCTTTGACCCGTTACTCATCCCCGGTCACTTGTTACTACGTCTTCCGCAAGTTGGACTTCGGTGAGAACCGTATTGATCATCTGGGAGAGGCGCTGGGCCTCTGTGTGAATGATCTCGGCGAACTCGCGCGCTTCGCCGGAGAGGCTGTCGTCGGTCATCAGCAACTCGGCGAAGCCGTTGATGCTGGTGATAGGTGTGCGAAGTTCGTGCGACATGAGCGAGAGTCTTTCGCCGCGCGCTTGTTCGGCCTCTTGCATCTGCATCACTTCGCACACGGGATGATCGGGGAACAGTTGGGTCGAGCGTTGCGGGTGTTGACGCGTGAGCAGCCGGTCGATAATCCAGAGTCGCCTGAGCAAGACGACGAGGGCAAGCATGAGCGCGGCCATGGAGACGAACGTAGAAAGTCCGGGCAAAAGCGTCGCCGGAAGCCTGCTCGTGCCTGACAAGATTTGCAGCGCGAGCGCTGCGCACAGAAAGAGCACGACGAAGAGATAGAGCAGTTTATGTAAATAGTTATTGGGGGATTTCAAGATAAAATTGTTCTACGGGTGGAAAGGCGGGCGTTTCAAACTGTTGACCGGAGCGTGTCCGGCGTGCTTTCAGTATGACGTGGCGAGGCAGTTTGAGGCAAGCTTTTTTGGTCGGATTGGCCGCCTGGTGGAAAGTGGATTTATCTTCATGAGTCCGTCAGCGCACAGAGTGCGTCGAGCAGTTCGGATTCTTCTTCGGCGGCGATTGTGCGTAAATCAAACACGACCCGTGCGTTGAGCAGACGCGCGATGACGGGCGGGCGGGCTCGGCGCAATTTCGTTTCGAGGGCGGCGGCGGAGAGTCGCGCGTGCGAGAGCGCGATTAGTGCAGTGGTCGGGTGGGTTGTGGGCGCGGAGCCGCCGCCGATGGCCGATTGTCCTTCGATGATCTCGAAATGAAAGGCGTCCGCGTCGAGACGTGCGCGGGCGCGACGGAGAAAAGCGCGGGCGCGTTTTTCCACCCCGGCGCGCGTCTCGGCGAGCATCCGCATAGCCGGGACTTCCGTGAAAGTTGCGCCGCGACGGTGCGCGTCGAGCGTGGCGGCGAGGGCGGCGAGCGCGAGTTTGTCGGCGCGCAACGCACGATAGAGCGGGTGTTTGCGGCAGCGTTCGACGAGGGCGCGGCGTCCGACGACAAGACCGGACTGCGTCGCGCCGAGCAGTTTGTCGCCGCTGAAGGAAACGATGTCCGCGCCGTGCTTGATCGATTCATGGATGATGGGTTCGTCTAAACCGTATGAACCGAGATCGACGAGCGCGCCCGAACCGGCGTCCTCGTAGACGATTAAAGCGTTTTCATGCGCGAGTGCGGTTAAATCGGAGAGCGCGGGCGCGGCGGTGAATCCGACGATGCGATAGTTTGACGGGTGGACGCGCAGGATGAGCCGCGTCTGTTCCGTGATGGCGCGCTCGTAGTCCGCGAGTTTCGTGCGGTTGGTGGTCCCGACTTCGACCATGCATGTGCCGGACTGCTGCATCACGTCGGGCACGCGAAAATCGCCGCCGATTTCGACGAGTTCGCCGCGCGAGATGATCGTCTCGCCGTCGCGCGCGAGCGTCGAGATGACGAGCAGGGCGGCGGCGGCGCAGTTGTTGACGACGAGCGCGGCCTCGGCTCCCGTCAATTCCGCGAGCAGTTCTTCGACGCGTGCGCCGCGCCTGCCACGCGCGCCAGTGCTTAAATCGTATTCGAGCGTGCAATAGCCCGCCGCTTCATGCGCGACGGCCTGCCGCGCGGCTGCCGAAAGCGGCGCGCGCCCGAGATTCGTGTGCAGGATCACCCCCGTCGCATTGATGACGCGGCGCAGACTGTTGGCTTCCTCGAGCGCGACGGCGCGTTCCAGACGGCTGACCGCTTCGGCCAACAACGCTTCGCGCGATAAATCTCCGTTTGGCGCGGTTGCGTCCACGCCACGCGCCTGCAATTCCCCGCGCAGCTCATCCGTGACAATTCTGGCGAGCGCAGTTAATCGCGGCAAGCCGGTGTGTGCGGCGAGACGACGCGCCCCGGAAGCGCGCAGCAGCGCGTCAATCGAAGGCAATGAGCGGAGAAGTTGTAGTGCGGGCATAGAAATTCGTCAGTGGTCAGTGGTTAAGGCATCCGTTGTTCCGTATCAATGGAACTTGAGTATCTTAAGGCTCACGACCGCTGAACGATAGCGGCCTGAGAGCAGTAAACCACGGATAATTGACCACCGACAACAAAGCCGTTGACGTAATGCCTCAGTTACGCGCGGAGGCGCGCAAGTAAGTGCTTTAGTTTCAGTACGCTCATGTTGAATTTCCGCCCGTAACTGAGGCATTACCCGTTGACAACTATTTTGATTGACACCTTTGCCAGCCAACCGTTATGTTCAAAATAAGGCGCTTTTGGGGTAGAGCGCCCGTCAAGGAGAAGTGAAAAGCTATGCCGATTCGTCAAAATAATTTTGCGCGCCGGTTGCAGGAACGGCAGCAGGAAGAGCAACGCGGGAACAGGAAGGTCATCGTCGTGCGTGATGCGCAGCCGACGACTGACGAGCAACTCGTCAGGCTCGAAGACGACATCCGCAAATTGAAGGTCGAATTCGACATCTACTTCAACGGCTCCGCGAAGCGCCCGCCTTACGACACCAAGGGGCGTGTTGAAACGCTCATCAAACGCCTCGCTGATGAACGCCAACTCACTTTCGCACAGCGCTATCAATACAACTCGCTCGTCGCCCGCTACACCTCATTTCGTGATCTCTGGCGGCGCACGATCCAAGAGCGAGAAGAAGGGCGCGGGGCCGCCGCATTGCGTGCCGGCATCAGGAAGGAGAAAGTTGATGCACCAGCAGCCGCCGCCGAGCGCACGACGTTTGTCTGCGCCGACGCGCGCACGGATGTGCCGACCGTTAAGAATTTGTATGATAAACTCGTCGAAGCGAAGCGACAGTGCGGCGAGCGCGTCGATGATTTTTCGTTCGCGCAGTTTCACCGGATGCTCGCGGAGAAGACCGAGACGTTGAAAGAGCGTCTGGGGTGTGAACGGGTGTGCTATTCGGTGCAGTTGGAGGATGGGCGCGTACAGTTCAAGGCGAAAGCCGACAAGTGAAGCGGGAGTTTTGAGAAACTAAGTTCGATCAAAAATCGACGGCGCGCTCAGTGGGTGATTCCAGAGCGCGCCGTTGATTTTTGGCCTGGCGGAACTTTCGTCGAGTTCTTCGGGCTTGTCATACGCTTACCGTCTCTTGCGGGAGGCCGGAAGCGGTCAGTGGCTTTCCGAGCGAAAGCTGATGTGGGGAGATTACACCTTGGTCACTTGTTCAGCCTGCGGGCCTTTGGGGCCTTGCGTCACTTCGAACTCGACCTCTTGGCCTTCTTCGAGTGTTTTAAAGCCGTCGCCCTGAATGGCGCTGTAGTGAACAAAAATGTCTGAAGAGCCGGGCTGTTCAATGAAACCGTAACCCTTCGCGTTGTTGAACCACTTGACCTTACCGATAATTTTTGGCATAGCTAACGAATCCTCCTAACGATTCGAGTAAAACCGTACAAAAACAATTTTCCTTTGTTCTCGTGGCGGCGGGTTAATACTCATGAGCCGGATGCGTTTGAGCGAACGCACCGCGGGAACTGCATGATCAAACAAAAAGCCCGTACTGCAGCGAATCAGCGTGATAACGCGTTCTTCACCACATACGGACCGAGCGGGAGACTACACAAACTCATTTCGACCTTACTTCTAACACAAACCAAGTGAACAGCTTTGAGCGCCGTTCAGGGGAAAACAACGGCGCATACTAAGCGAAGCCGGGGAAACTGTCAAGCAGAAAAAACGGCGCATAACCGCGTTTATGGTTGTGCGCACGTTGTTGCCGCGTGGCTCGCCTTCACGGGCGCGGACTCCGGCAAATATGCGCGGGGATTGACCGCTTCCTCATTGATCCGCACTTCGTAATGAAGGTGCGGGCCGGTCGAGCGCCCGGTCGAACCGACGCGCCCGATGATGGCACCCCGTGTCATCTCTTGTCCGGCGTTGATCTCGATCTTTGAGAGATGACCGTAGCGAGTCGTGATCCCGTCGCCATGATCGATGATGACAAGTTGGCCGTAGCCGCTCTGCGTGCCCGCGAATGTCACCGTGCCGATGCCAGCGGCGTAGACGGGCGTGCCGCGTTCGGCAGCAATGTCTTGACCTGCATGAAACTCTGCCGCGCCGCCGCCGAACGGATCGCGCCGCCCGCCGAATTTGTCCGTCGTCTCACCGCCGGCGACCGGCCAGATCGAAGGGACACGGGCGCGTTCGCGCAAAGCGTGCTCGTAGACGCGCAACTCTTGTTCGAGTTGCGCGGCGCGCGTTTCGACTTGCGTCAGAGCAGCCTCGTCCATCGGGACGTGGGGGCCGCCCGCGCCGCGCCCGGTTGAATCGGGTTGATTACTGCTTTGATTCTGCTCCGAGACGCCGGAGATTTCCGCGATGCGGCGCGACGTGTCCTCGATGGCGTCAACGCGAGTCTCTAATTTTTGGAGTTGTTGTCGCTGCTTTTCGTTCTCCACGCGCAGGCGCGTATTCTCCTGTTCGATCCTCAGATGCTGGGCATCGCGGAAGATGCCGTAGAGGCCGTAAAGCGCGGCGCATAGGATGAGGCAGGCCAGCGCGCTCGCCGCTTTGAGCCAGCGTTTATGGATGCAGATGCGGCGGATGTTGGAACGGGAACGCGAGGTGCGGGCGACGATAAAAGCATACAGACGGTCGTCTCTGGTCATCGGGAGATTGTGCTCCTTCTATCACTCAAAATCTGCGCGTAAAACACACAGGGAACTGCGCAGTCGAGCGCGAAAGTCACCGTCAGTCCGAAGTGGGCGACGAGTGCAACGAAACCACAATTGGGGGCTTCTAGTTTAGGTTTGATACCTGCCTGATTTAGACAGTCGGCAGCCTGATCGGTAACTGGTTAACCACGAGGCGAGCCGCTTGACCTGTTTAAGGGGCAGCACCCTACCACACGACCCTAACGGATTGCAACCGCCGGAACCTGAGAAATTCCTTTAACCACAACAAAGGCTCAGGTCAGAGTCGCACGATCCGACTTTGACCTGAGCCTGATTTTGAGCGCAAAAACCGTCGCGGCAGTTTAATTATTCCGCTTCACGGCGACGACGCCCGCGCCCGCGCAACATCGCCAGCACGATGATCAGCAGCATCCCGACGAAGGCGATGACGATGGCGATCTTCAGCGCAAAGAGCAGGAAGCCGATGAGGGCGATAAGTTGTTTGACCAGGACGATGAGCAATGTGATCAGCGTCAGGATGCCGCCCCAACGACCGAGTGTGGTAAGTAGTGCTGTCATTGGAAAATCTCCCTCGTGTCGATAATTACTGCGTAACCAGTTGCAGCGACAACTCACTCCTCGTGCTCGTCGCTACACGTCATCATAACAAAGAATGTCGTCGCCTGACGAGACACGCCAGCGCGCTCGAAATTTTTCACGCGCGCGGATCAAACGGCCATGACGCATCCGGCTTCGGGCGTGCGCCCGCTAACTGCGAGTTGAGTTCGCCCGTGCTGAACTTCGTCAGATCGAGCGGCGCGCTGCCGAGGAATGAGGGCGGCGAATTGAGCGCATCGAATGCGGGCGCGTCGCGGTCGCGGCGCGAGCGCAGAAAATCGAAAAGCATGTAGGCACCGAGCACCACGAGGGCAATGGGGAGCAGTTGGCGTACCGGGAGTTGCATGCCGAAGAGCGTGTGCAATAGAAAAATCATGCCGAGCGCGATGAGCATGATGGCCCACGCGAGCGGGTGTCCATAGAGACGGCGCGCGATGGGGTCGGACTCGGCGTCGGGAGTGAGCCCTGCGCTGATCAATTGCGCCGTGCGATAAGCGTCAACCGCCGCGAAAAGCCAGATGCCCATGGCGCCGAGCACGAAGAAAGCGACGGCGTCAGTCACCGCCGCCATCTGCCAGCAACTCGCGAAAAGCGCGAAATGCACGAGCGCCTTCGAGGTCTGCCCGTTATAAGCCGCGCCGAGTCCGGGCACGATGAACGAGAGAAGTGTCGCCACCCATTTGGAAGTTTTGCGGCGCACCTGCTGCGGCGCGCTGAGCAACGCGGGTTGCTGTTGAAGGAGTTCGACTCCCATCACGATGCAGTCCTGACAATAGGGAAAGCCGCGAATGCGATGGTCGCATGCCGGGCACAGAGGCCGCGCGCAACGACTGCACTGCACGACCGCTGAATTCACGCTGTGATAAGAACAGTTCATCAAATTGCCTGTAATACCTGTTGTCTGTTTGAGTGAAACTAGCTGACGATATTTCTCGCTTCCTCAATCAGCCATATTCCCTTGACGCGTCTCTAGCCATAACTTAGCGCTTTTGCTGTTCACCCTGTTTCTGTCCCTCTGACCCGTTCCTTGCGGGTTGCGCGTCTCTCGGTTCCGTCCGCTTCTCGTTTTGCGCTGGCGCGCCGAGCAGATTTTCCAAACTGCCGGCCACTTGTCTCAAGTCGCCCGACATCACTGCGCGGCGCACGGGCAAATTCGTGCCGCGCTCGTAAGTTCTCGCCGCAAAGCGCAAACTCGCGTGGTACATGCCGCTAATCGAACCGTCGTCCGAGAGCGTGGTGGTGCCGACGAACACGGCGACGAGCAGCATGGTGGCGACGGTGGCGAGTTGCGGCGAGACGACCACGTCGAGCCAGCCGCGCATCCATTCCGCGATGCGCGCGGTGAGTGGGGCGCGCAATTGTTCCGCTTCGGTCGTGCCGAGCGTGGCTTGCAGGATGCGCGCGTGCAGACCAGCGGGCACTGCCTGCTCCTCGTTGATGTAGGTGTAACACGCGCCGATGGAGCGGACGACCTCGCCGGGCAGATTCGTGCAACTGCCGCACAACGCGGCGTGGCGTTCCCAGCGATGATAAAGAGATGCGGGCAGGAAGCCGTCCAGATAATCGGTCAGGTAATCTTCAAATTCGTCGCATGTCATCGCCGTCTCCGGCGCGGTGTGCATGAGGATGCGTGCATCGAGACCAGTGGACGGCGCGGGCGGCGTCGCCGTGCGGCAGACTCGCAGAGTGTTTTTGACTTCGCTCAAAAGATCGTGACAGACGGGACACCGAATTGCGTGCTCGTTGAACGCAACTTGCGTCGGCGCGTCGAGCCGCCCGTCAAGATAATCCGTCAATCGATCTTCAAATTCAACGCACAGCATGTTTTTCTCGTTTCACCCTTCCTTGATAACTTTTTTGTTTCCTGAGCGCCGCCCGGCTTCCCAATTCAAGCGCGCCAGCCTCACACTCTCGCCTCGAAGTTACGCACCCTGAACGTCGCTCATGGCGACGACGCGCATCCGTCTCAATATCTTCGCCAGTTCGATGCGACCGCGATTGATACGCGATTTCACGGTTCCTTCCGGTATCCGTAAGAGATCGACGATCTCCTGATAACTCAATTCTTCGATGTCGCGCAGGATAACGCAGGTGCGAAGGTCTGATGGAAGTTTGTCGATCCCGGCCTGCACCTGCTCGCCCAGTTCATGTCGTTCCATCTCAACCTGCGGCGAAGAATTGGCCGCGCGCAGGTGATAGGTGTGGCCTTCCAAATCTTCCCCTTGCGTATCCTGCGGCGCGCGTTGTCGCTTGCGATAATCGTCGATGACTAAATTACGCGCGAGCCGCATCAACCAGTTTTGCAAGTCGCCCTGCTTCGGGTCGTACTGTGCGAGCGAACGATAGACGCGGACGAAAACTTCCTGCGTCAAATCCTCGGCGGCATCAGTGCGCGAAGTGAAGCGGTAGGCGAGATTGTAGATGCGGCGGGAATAGAGCGAGACAATCTCCTCCCACGCCGCGCCATCGCCCGCGCGACATCTCCTGACCAGTTCAGCACCGTCGTTGACCGTCAAAGCCGTTGCAACTCCCAACACTTGCGATGCCCTTCCCGTCTCCCGCCGCGAGTCAAAAGCAAACATCTCACCGGGCGGAGAACTCAATTGTCGTAAGTGGGTTACGACGAGCGGAAAGGGAAAGTTCCCCACGAAAAAGAGCAGGCGAGAGGCGGAAGCCAAGAGGCGGTCGCCAATCCGCCACCGGAGCAATTGAGGCTGCAAAACAGAAGGCCGGACAAGGTAACCGACAGTTCCTGCGCCTGCTTTCCGCTGCTGCCTCCTGCGCTCTGTCCTTGCGGCGTCCTTCTTGCGCCTTGATCTTGAATATTGTAGCCTTAACCGGCCACCCAACATATTGTGGTTGGTTCGTCTCCACAGGTCAAGAGACGCGCGCTGATAACTCTTTATTTGTCCGGCGAAAAATCGCCGGGAGGTTGCTCCCTATTTTGCGGCATCTTAAATTCATTCTTTTGACTACGGTGGCCGTCCTCGTGCTCTGGTGGTTCGGACGCGGGTTGGACTGGGCGGGCGTGCGCGCGGCAATCGGGCAATCGGATTGGCGTCTGATTGCGCTGGCCGTTCTCATTATTTGGGCTACTTATTTTGTGCGCGCCCTGCGCTGGCGCGCTCTGCTGGCCCCGCTCACGGAGGCGAGTTTGCGCGAAGTCTTTGCCGCCACGACCATTGGCTTCAGCGCCCTCTTTTTGATCGGGCGGGCGGGCGAGGCGGTGGCGCGTCCGGCCTTTTTGTCATTGCGCGACCGGCGGGTGCGACCGGCGGCGGCGTTTGTAACTATCGGCCTTGAGCGCGTCTATGATCTGGTGGCGGTGATCGTGCTCTTCGCCGTCAATTTGGTCTGGTTTCGCGCGCCGGGCGGCGGCGACGTGGCGGCTTATGTGCATGTGCGGCAGGCGGGGATCATGTTGCTCATTGGGGCGGCCATCGCCGTCGCCACGCTCGTCTGGTTCAAACGGCACGCACGAGTGTTCATCGCCTGGTGCGAAGCGAAGTTTGAGCACGCGCCTTCGTTGCTGCGCCGCGCGGGAAATTTGTTAACGCACCTGCTCGAACAGATCGCAAGCGCTCTCAGCGTCCTCGTATCCGCGCGCGAACTGGCGTTGACGGTCGGCTTGACGGCGTTGCTGTGGGGGATTATCGCGTTGGCGAACTGGCTTGTGCTGCGCGCGTTCGGCTTGCCGTTCGGCGTGACGCAGACGCTTTTCATCCTAGGTTGGGCCTTAGTCGGCTCGCTCGTGCCGACGCCGGGCGGAGCCGCCGGAGCGTTTCACGCGGCCACCGCCGCCGGTCTCATCTTCCTCGGCATCGCCCGCGAAGAGGCCGCCGCGATCTCCATCGTGCTCCATCTGGTAGTGTTCGCGCCGGCGCTCGTGTTCGGTCTCTACTATTTCCTGCGCAGCGACGTGAGCCTCGAACGTCTGCGCAGTCTGGCGGCGACGGATGCGAGCAGCGATGAGCAACAAAACGATGCGCCTGCAATTTTGGCCGGACACGCGCCGGAAGAGAAAGCGGCGCTTTATTAAATTTTTCGCGCGAAGTGAATACTTTTGAGGATACGTGAGCGGGTAAGCGCGAATTTCTGAGCGGGTTCGAATGAATTCGACTTTGACGAATTTGTCGACCTTAACTTTTCCCCCGATGAGTTAAACTGGAGTCTCTATGAAATGTCCTTTCTGCGGATACCTCGAAGATAAAGTGGTTGATTCGCGGGAGTCGCGCGAGGGCGACGCGATCCGTCGCCGGCGCGAGTGTCTGAAGTGTGAGCGGCGCTTTACGTCTTACGAGCGCATCGATGAAATTCCTTATATGGTCATCAAGAAGGACGGGCGCCGCGAGCCGTTCGACCGCACCAAGATCATGGCCGGACTTTTGCGCGCGTGCGAAAAGCGACCCGTGCCTTCTTCCAAACTCGACGGCATCGTCAACTCGATAGAGAAGTACGTGCAGGAATCACTCGAGCGCGAACGCCCGACGAGCAAGATCGGCGAGATGATCATGCGCCGCCTGAAGGAACTCGATAAAGTAGCCTATGTGCGCTTCGCCTCCGTCTATCTCGAATTTGAAGACGTAACTGAGTTCATGCACGAACTGAAGACGCTCGTGCGTTCGCGCGCCAGCGGCGGCGGAGCAGCGACGAAAAGACCGTGAAGCCGGTGAACGGTAATTGATGAATGGTAAATGGAGCGAAACGATTCTTTCCATTCATCCTTTATCGTTCACCATTTACTAATCGATATGAGAAACGTCGGGCGTGTCGTCGGGTTAGAGCGGATCGAGATCGAGCGTCTGCGCAATCGCGTGGGACGGTTGTTTGCGGCTTTGCAGGAAGTGGCGGAGGATGGCGTCTCATCCGTGCCGGGCGGGTGGTCGCCGCCGGTTGATCTGTGTGAGTCTGAGAATGTGATCTGTATTTGTGTGGAGGTGCCCGGCGTGTCCGCCGAACAGATCGAGGTTAGTTTGACAAGCACCTATCTGCGGATCAGCGGGAAAAAGAAACGGCGCGTATTTCGCGGCTCGATCTCGCATCTCTGTTCCGAGAGAAGTTACGGAGACTTCACGCGCACCGTGCCGCTGCGCTGGCCTGTCCGCGTGCGCGGCGCAACGGCTGAACTGGAAAACGGATTGCTGATTGTCCGCCTGCCCAAACTCGCGGACCGGCGCGGCGCGGCATTCAAAGTACCGATTAAGGGAAGGGATGAGGGATGAAGGATGAAGAAAAACAGAGCTGGTTATCCAGCTTGGAATGTTTTGCTGTTCATCTCTCATCCCTCATCCCTTAAAAAATTTATGCCAACCATTACAGACATCACCGAAGGATTGGAAGCAACGACCGAGGGCGGCGAGCAGCAATTACAGATTCCCGAAACGCTGCCGGTGTTGCCGCTGCGCGACATCGTTATTTACCCGTTCATGATCGTGCCGCTCTTCGTCTCGCGCGAGAAATCAATTCGCTCCGTAGACGAAGCTCTGGGCGAGAATCGCATGATCCTGCTCGCCTCGCAGAAAGACCTCGACAAGGAAGAACCGACGGGCGACGATCTCTACCGGGTCGGCACGGTCGCCGTCATCATGCGGATGTTGAAGTTGCCCGACGGGCGCACGCGCATACTTGTGCAGGGTCTGATGCGGGCGCATCTTGAAGCGGTGGAAGAAGGCGGCAATTATCTGCGCGCGCGCCTCAGCGTGATGCAGGAACCGCCCGCGCCGGAGCGTTCGCTCGAAGTGGAAGCGTTGGTCAGGAACGTGCGCGCTTCGATGGAGAAGGCCGCGAACCTCGGCAAAAACATTTCGCCGGAAGTGATGGCGATTGTGGCTAATCTCGACGAAGCGGGTCGCCTCGCAGACCTCGCCGCCTCGAATCTCGAACTGAAAGTCGAAGACGCGCAAAGCGTCTTGGACATCGCGGACACGACCGCGCGCCTGCGCCGCGTCAACGAACTCCTGAACAAAGAAATCGAAGTCCTGACCGTCCAGCAGGAGATCAACACGCAGGCGCGTGCCGACATTGACCGCTCGCAACGCGAGTTCTATTTGCGCCAGCAACTCAAAGCGATTCAGGGCGAACTCGGCGAAGGCAACGAACTGGCCGAAGAGATCGCGCAGTTTCGCGAAAAGATCGAGGCCGCGCACATGCCGAAGACGGCGGAAGAGGAGTCTCTGCGGCAACTCAAGAAACTCGAACGCATGCACCCGGACGCGGCGGAAACGGCGACGCTCAGAAACTGGATGGAGATCATGACCGATCTCCCGTGGTCGAAGGCTTCGACGGATAATCTTGATCTGAAGAAGGCCGAAGAAGTGTTGAATGAAGACCATTATGGCCTGGAGAAGATCAAGGAGCGCATCATCGAATCGCTTGCTGTGCGCAAGTTGAAAGAGAAGCCGAAGGGGTCGATCTTGTGTCTCGTCGGCCCGCCCGGCGTCGGCAAAACTTCTCTGGGGCGCTCGATTGCCCGCGCGCTGGATCGCAAGTTCGTGCGCCTCTCGCTCGGCGGCCTGCACGACGAGGCGGAGATTCGTGGGCATCGTCGCACTTATGTCGGCGCGATGCCCGGTCGCATCGTGCAATCGCTGCAACAGGCGGGCACGAACAACCCGCTCATCATGCTCGACGAGATCGATAAGGTCGGCGCGGACTTTCGCGGCGATCCGTCGTCGGCTCTCTTGGAAGTGCTCGACCCCGAACAAAACAACAGTTTCCGCGACAACTACCTCGGCGTCACCTTCGACCTCTCGAACGTGATGTTCATGACGACCGCCAACGTGCTCGACACCATCCAGCCCGCTTTGCGCGACCGCATGGAAGTCATCAGGCTCGCCGGTTACACCGAAGAGGAGAAACTGGAGATCGCGCGCCGCCATCTCATCCCGAAGCAGTTGGACGAAAACGGCATCGCCTCGCGTTACCTGCGCATCTCAAAGCCCGCTCTGGCCGCTCTCATTCTGCAATACACGCAGGAGGCGGGCCTGCGCCAACTCGAACGCGAGATCGGCTCGGTTTGCCGCAAAGTGGCACGACGCATCGCGGAAGGCGTGGACGAGACAGTTCATGTCACGCCGAAAAATTTGCACGAATTTTTGGGGGTGCCGAAAGTGATGCCGGACGAGATTCTCAAGAAGGATCAGATCGGCGTGGCGACGGGGCTGGCATGGACGGCGGCGGGCGGCGACGTGCTCTTTATCGAAGCCCTGCGGATGAAGGGGAAGGGAGTGTTGGTCTTGACCGGGCAACTCGGTGACGTGATGAAAGAGTCGGCGCAGGCCGCTTACTCTTATGCTAAATCGCGAGCCCGCGACCTCGGCATTCCCGAAGACGACTTCAATATTTACGATCTGCACATCCACATTCCCGAAGGCGCGATTCCGAAGGACGGTCCCTCCGCAGGAATCACGCTGGCGACCGCGATGGTCTCGGCCCTTGCCCAGCGTCCCATCCGCAAAGACGTGGCGATGACGGGCGAGATCACGCTGCGCGGCAATGTCCTGCCCGTGGGCGGCGTCAAGGAGAAGGTCTTGGCGGCGCGGCGTGCGCGCGTGACGAAGATCATCTTACCGGCGTTGAACCAGCGCGATATGGACGAAGTGCCCAAAGAGTTGTTCGGCGAGATCAAGTTCATCTTCGTCGATAATGTCCAACAGGTTTTTCGCGAAGCTTTGAAGGAGAAAGTTACGCCTCCTGCCTCCGGCACGGCGCGTCCGAAGCCCTTGACGCAGCCTATTCCGGCCTCATCGCATTAAGATTGTGTGATTGTCGGACGCGAAGGGTGGAGGATTTCAAATCACTCAAATTGCTTGATCAAAAAGCGCAACCTGAGAGGGTTGAAAAGCGTCTTAAAGGGTTGAAAAGCGTCTTAAGTACTCACCTTACGCGAAAGTAGAAATTTCGGGCTGTGCCCGCCGATGTGCGGAAAGGCTCTGCCTTTCCGTCAGCATTTCTCAAATTTTGTGAGGCTATGCCTCACTATTCGCCGCCAAAAGTGAGGCATAGCCTCTTTCTTTGGGGGCAGACTTAACGGA
>JBPCIP010000126.1:0-5794 GCA_051006195.1 Pyrinomonadaceae bacterium | reverse complement strand
TCATCAGAAAACCTTTCGTTAAACAGCGGCGGAGACCCCCAGATTTATCTGTGGGGAGGAGCCGCCGTTAAAGGAACCAGTCAACGCTGGAAACCACGTTGGATTGCTCGTCTCATTCACATAACCCTGTCGTGAGACAGTGTGTGCCCGAACATCCCATGCGTCGTGCCTCAGTTGAGTAATCAACACTGATCGCAATGCGGCTAGATCAGCAGCCCGACGATTGTTGCCCTCCCGTCGTGAGACGGTGGAAGGGGTTAGCCACCCCAACGTCACCCAACAAAACAGCCTCCGGGTTTGATGGGAATAACCCGGCTTGCATGGCTCAGGGTCTCGGAACAATCTTGATCCCTTTCAAGGTTAAGTACAGGGACAAGCCCCTTGATTTATCAATGGGGTCAGGTGACTCCTATCCCTGCCAGGGCCAACGCATCTTATTTTCCAGCAAAATAAGGGGTTTAGTTTCTTGAACTTCTGCCCCGGATAAAACAACAATCGGATTTCCACGACTTTTGGTGATGAGCTGATTTGCCGAAATTGCTCAGAAAGTTGAAGTATTCGTTTTTCCCAAGAATTTAGATGCGTTAGCCCTGCTATCCCTGCTTTTATGTCTTGCTTCTCGCGCGCGGCGGCAGTAACATAATCACCGTATTCATAAAAGTATTTTGCCGGAAACATCTGTCCCGACAAGTCTGGCGTGAAATTCTCGGCTGGTTCGTCGTAATTGGTTTTGGTTCGCTACCCATCATTTCGTCTAACAACATTAAGCCGGAGGCTCAACATGAATCGCATTCTGGACATTGTCTACTTTGTGGTGGGACTTATCACCACCGCGGGCGCGCTGTATTACTTCGTGAAATTTATCCAGTCGCCCGGAACGGAAGGCAACAAGAATTGGCTGTGGACGGCCATCGGGATGGCTGTCGTGGCCTGCATCTGCGCGCTGCTCTACTTCGTGCGCCATGTCAACAAGGAAGAGGAAATTCACATCACCGGACAGTGAGGACGGGCGGCCTCCACCGTGTGATGAGGGATAAACATGCGGGCGTCACGGGGTGGCGTCCGGTCGCAGATGTATTGTCCGCGTGCGCTTGAGCGGCGCACTTGGCGTTCAAACGAACGGCGGGCGCTATCTGTCAGACCCGAAACTTCGACGCCGTTCGCGATTGTGTGCTGTGTCAGCAGACACCGCGCGAACGGCGCTTTCTTGCGTTAGTCATTCTCGTCGTCTCTACGAAGTATGAGGAAATTCATCGAATGCTGATCGTCTCAACTCTGCTGTTTGCGGGGCTCCAGTCAGTGCCGCGTTTCAGCACCCGGCTCACAGTCGTCGTCTTTTTAGTATTGTTCGGGGGGAGCCTGCTCGGCTGGCTCGTCGCCGCGCTACTCGGTTTCGCCCGCGCGCCCGCCTTCGGCCCCTCCACGCGCTGGTTTGCCCTCGCCGCCGTCTGCCTGCTGCTCTTCAACCTACACCTGCTGGCCGTGGCCGTATTCGGGATGACCGAGACCGACCCCGAAAAGGTGATCAGCTTTGGCGCGTTCGCCCCTTTATTCATCGCGCTCGGCAGCATCTGTGCCATCATCGGCTTCCTGCGTCTCACTAACCCTTGTCCTTGAACTCCGCAAGCGCCTTGGCGGAAGCCGGGTAAGGAAAGTTTCTCTAAGTTGAAACAAAACGTTTTTTTTCTTGCGCTCGCGCTCGTCGTCGGCGCGGCGATCATCCTGACCGTGCGCGAACCTGCGGCGCGGCGCAAAATTGTCCCGCCGCATTTCGTCACCACGAGCGGCACGCGCTTGGTGTTGGACGGCCAACCGTTTCGCTTCGCGGGCGCGAACGTCGCTGTTATGTACCGCGACGAAGATCGCGAGCGGATGCCGGAGACATTGGCCGAAGCTTCGCGTCTCGGCCTCGGCGTGGTGCGCGTCTGGGCATATGGGGAGGGCACGGAAGAGGGCGGCGTGGTGTCTGTGGGCGGCGACCGCTTCGACTGGCCGCGCACGCATCCCTTCCGCCGTGCGCCCGACGACTGGAACGAATCCGCCTTCGTGCATCTCGACCGTGTGCTCGCCGAAGCCGCGCGCCATCAGTTGCGCGTGCAACTGTGTCTTACCAACTGGTGGCGCGATACGGGCGGCGTCACGCAATACCTGCGCTGGGCGGGGGTGGGCGACGCGGCAGACGAGGCGCAGCCATTCGGGATCAATATCGAACGCGCGATGCTCTTCTACACGAACGAAGAGACCCGCCGCCTTTATCGCCAGCATGTCGAACGCATTGTCTCGCGCCGCAACACCGTGACGGGCGTGCTCTACCGGGACGATCCGACCATCTTGGCTTACGAGTTGATGAACGAAGCGCAGGGCTTGCCGGGCCGGTGGCAGGAGCGGCGCGCGTGGGTCGCGGAGATGAGCGCTTATGTGAAGTCGCTCGATGCGAATCACCTGGTGACGCCCGGCACCTGGGGTTATCGCTCGGCCTTCGAGCGCCGCGCGTGGCTTGAGGAGCATCGCCTCCCGGCCATCGACTTCGCCGATGTGCATAATTACCCGCGCGACGATCTCGACAGCTTCGTCGATTCGCCGCAGGCTCTCGGCGAGTTCGTCACCAATCGCGCCGCCGCCGCCTTTTCGCTCAATAAGCCTTTCGTGATGGGCGAGTTCGGCATGGGGCCGGAAGGGTATCGAGGTTTTTCGCAGGTCGAATGGTATCGAGCTTATTTCGCGCACTCCGTGCAGAACGGCGCGGCGGGCGCGATCTTCTGGATTCTCACGCCCGACCCGCGACGCGGCTACGGCGTGACTTATACCGGCACGCGCGACGAAGCGTTACGCGGCGAGATCGCGCGCGGCGCGGCCCTCTTCGCGGCGGCGCGAAGCGCCCCGCCGCCCGCCGGGACGCTCGACGTAGGACGACATCTCATCCCGCACCAGTTCGCTTTCACGCGTGCGGCACAGGATGCGGGCGCGCAACCCATGGTTGTAAATCTCGACGGCGGCGCAGGCTTGCTCTATCGCTTCCTGCCGGAACAGGCCATGCGCGGTCGCTTTGAAAAAATGGATGGGGGCGGGGGCTATGTCTGGGGTGCGGGCGTGGGTTTCTTCGAGTACGTGGTGCCGGGCCGAAGAGACGACCGGCGCAAGGTCGGCGAGATCGTAGTGCGCGCGCATCTCCAGCCGGTGCTGCCCGCCGAAGCCAACGGGCGTTTCAAGCATACACGCGTCACGCTCTTCATCGACGACACGAATTGCGGTTCGCGTCTCGTCCCCGTGGAGAAACCGCCGGAGGCGTTTATTCAGGAATGGCGTGTCACATCGCTCGTCCCGCGCGTACAGGCTGCGCGGGGTCGCCCGCTCTCCATCCGCTTCGTCATCGAATTAAACGCCGACCAGCCCTTCGGCCTCAACCTCTCCAACTTTCCCGCCGGCTACGACGCACGCGAGACCAAACCGATTGAAGTGGAAATCAGGTAATTGCAGATTCTTCAATTGCGGAATGCAGATTTCGGATTGCGGATTGGAAAGACAAATTGCATTCTAAATTCCGCAATCCGCATTCCGCAATCACTTGAGGAGTCGTGCGGCGTCCTGCGCATAGTAAGTGATGATGAGGTCGGCTCCGGCGCGGCGGATGCTGGTCAAGGTCTCCATCATCACGCGCTGCTCGTCGATCCACCCGCGCGCGGCGGCGGCTTTAATCATCGCGTACTCGCCCGACACATGATAGGCCGCGAGCGGCAGATCGAAACGGTCGCGCACCATGCGCAGGATGTCCAGATAGGCCGTCGCCGGTTTGACCATTAAAAAGTCCGCGCCCTCGGCGTAGTCGAGTTCGGCCTCGCGCATGGCCTCGCGCGCGTTCGCCGCGTCCATCTGGTAGGCGCGGCGGTCGCCGAAAGCGGGCGCGCTCGCCGCCGCATCACGAAACGGCCCGTAGAAGGCCGATGCATACTTCACCGCGTATGACATGACGGCGATATGTTCCAACCCCGCCGCGTCCAACGCCTCGCGGATCGCGCCCACCTGCCCGTCCATCATCGCCGAGGGCGCGACGATGTCCGCGCCCGCCTCCGCCTGGCTCATCGCCGTGCGCGCCAGCAGGTCCAGCGTCTCGTCATTCAATACCTCGCCTTCGCGCACCAGTCCGCAGTGCCCGTGAGAAGTGTATTCGCACAGGCAGGTGTCCGCGATGACGACCATCTCCGGGACGGCGCGGCGCACCGCTCGAATGGCCGCCTGCACGATTCCGTCCCTCGCATACGCGCCCGTCGCCGTCTCATCTTTCGTCTCCGGCAAGCCGAACAGAATGAGCGCGGGCACGCCGAGGTCGTAAGCCCGCGACGCTTCGCGCACGATCTCATCGACGGAAAGATTATAGACGCCCGGCATCGAAGAGACTTCGCGCCGCACGCCCGCGCCCGGACACGCAAAGAGCGGCAACACCAAATCCTCCCGCCCCAAACGCGCCTCACGCACCAACGCCCGCAAAGCCTCGCGCCGCCGCAACCGCCGCGGACGATGAATCAAATCGGCCATCTGAATACTCCCCCTCCCCCTCAGCAAATCTTCCCCCAAGTGTACTCCCCGCCACCAGCATCCTAATTCGCCTGCTATCTCCGACTCGATAATTCATCTTCAATAATTCATTTGGATAATACGTGCTGCCGCCGCCTTCGAGCAAACTTACCGCTCGCACACTACTCAACTTGACCTTTCAACTTCGCTCTCTATAATGTTTCCTCCATCCAGTGGCGGGGTAGCTCAGCCGGTTAGAGCGCGGGATTCATAACCCCGAGGTCGGGAGTTCAAGTCTCCCCCCCGCTACCACACATCTTTCATTGCGTTTGCGACTTACGGCGGTCAGGGATTTACTCGATTCCTGCCGCTTTTGTCTTCTTGCCGTAATTTCACCCCAATCAGTCCGACTTGCGGTGCTCAACGCCTTTCGGCATCATTGGAATCTTCACCGGCGGGCGGTTCCTTATCGTGGACGACACCGATCATGTGCTCAACGCCTTTCGGCATCATTGGAATCTGCACCGATGTTGTCGCGCCCCAAAGGAATATCCCCGAAGGTGCTCAACGCCTTTCGGCATCATTGGAATCTTCACGCGAGCAGTTTGCCCGGCGGCGGCGAGCGCGCGAAGTAGTGCTCAACGCCTTTCGGCATCATTGGAATCTTCACCTGATACTTGGTCGCGGCCTCGGCAAGTCGCAGACGTGCTCAACGCCTTTCGGCATCATTGGAATCGTCACGACATGCAGAGGTGCGCCGTCATCCTCGCGACCGCAGGGTGCTCAACGCCTTTCGGCATCATTGGAATCTTCACTTGGCGGGCTTGCTCTCCGGTGCGCGTCTCGTTTCAGTGCTCAACGCCTTTCGGCATCATTGGAATCTTCACTCTGAACGCCGCGCCGGTCTGCGACCGCCCACCACTGCAAGTGCTCAACGCCTTTCGGCATCATTGGAATCTTCACAGCGGCACGCTCCGTCAGCCCGGCATGCGGATTCAGTGCTCAACGCCTTTCGGCATCATTGGAATCTTCACCCACGGAAGTGACTGCTGAGAACTGCCACGCGATATTGTGCTCAACGCCTTTCGGCATCATTGGAATCTTCACTAGATGCGGTGTCAAAAGGAGATTGTATGGGTTCAGGTGCTCAACGCCTTTCGGCATCATTGGAATCTTCACCCGCGCGGGATGCCATTCAACGAATCGCCGCCACAAATGCGTGCTCAACGCCTTTCGGCATCATTGGAATCTTCACTGTATCTTGCGCGACGGCGGCGAAGAG
>JBPCIP010000125.1:0-5826 GCA_051006195.1 Pyrinomonadaceae bacterium | reverse complement strand
GTCGATGGCCGACCGCTCGAACTTCAAAGCGCGCTCTCCATCGGTATTCAAGTCGCGGATGCGCTCGCCGCAGCGCATGAGCGCGGCATCATCCACCGCGACATCAAAGCGGGCAATGTGATGGTGCTGAGTTCCGGGCTTGCCAAGGTTTTGGATTTCGGTTTGGCTAAACTTCTGGGGCAGGGAGACGGGGAAGCAAACGACCAGAGCGGGATGCATCTGACGGAGATCGGCGTCCCTTACGGCACGGCCACCTACGCCGCGCCCGAACAGGCCACGGGCGCGCATGTCGATCATCGCGCCGATATCTTCTCCACCGGCGTGCTGCTCTACGAAATGCTCACCGGAATCTGGCCTTTTCAGGGCAAGACGAACGTCGAAGTGCGCTACGCCGTGCTTCACGACACGCCCGTCCGTCTCGCCGAAGTGCGACCGGACGCGCCGCCGCGCCTGCAAGCGATACTAGACCGCGCGCTTGCCAAAGACCCGAAGGATCGCTATCAACGCGTGTTGGATTTCAGAGAGGATTTGCGCGCCGTGAAGCGGGAACTGGCAGCGGCGGCGATCCAACCCGACACGACAGACGAGTTTGAACCCGTCGCGCCGCGCCATCAATCCAGCAACACCTCTTTCAGCCGCACCTTCCGCCGCTGGCTGCGCAACATCACGGGCAGCGAGACGCCTTCGAGCGCACAATCGACTTCTGCGCCGCCTTCGAGCGCTAACGCCTCTACCGCACCCTCGCGCGCCGACAACGAGACCCAGCAATCGAACATTGCCAACAGCAACGCGCAGAAATCAATTGCGATCCTGCCCTTCCGCAACTTGAGCGGCGACAAAGAAGTCAGCTTCTACGAATTCTCGCTCGCCGACGCGGTCATTACGGAACTGGCGCGGCTGCGCTCGCTCGTCGTGCGCCCGTCGTCGCTCATCGTCAAGTATCAGGGGCAGCAGGAGCGCGACCCGCGCGAGATCGGAGAGGAGTTGAGCGTCAACGCCGTTTTGGCCGCGAGTTTCCTGCGCGCGGGGGATAAACTGCGCGTCAATGCCCAACTGCTCGACGTGGCATCGGGCGATTTGCTCTGGTCTGATCGCATCGACGCGGCGGCGGATAACATCATCGTCGTGCAGGACACCATCGCGCAACGCATCGTCGAAGGACTCAGCGTCGAACTCAGCGCCGATGAGCGAAACAAACTCGCGCAACCCGCGACGGCCAACGCCGACGCTTACCATGAATATCTGCGCGGGCGCGACGCGATGGGACGCTACATCTATCACACGCTCGCCAATGAAGATGTCGAAGCGGCCATCGGACATTTCAAACGTGCCGTCGAACTTGACCCCGATTTCGCGCTCGCCCACTGCGCCCTCGGCGGCTGCTACGCCAACCGCGTCATCAAGTCGATGGGCGACTTCGAGGATTACGAACGCGCCGAAGAAGCCTTTCACAAAGGTCTCGCGCTCGACCCCAACATCCTCGAAGCCAAGATGCACATGGTCTTCATCTATCTCGCGCGCGGCGAAAAATCCAAAGCGCGGGCGGCGGTGGAGAATTTGCGCCACGAAGCCCCGAACGATGTCGGCGTGCAGTTCGTCGCCTCTTACCTCTATCGTCTCGACGGCGACTACGACCGCGCGTTGCGCAGTCTCGACCGGATGTTGAATTTGAATCCGGGCGAGCGCGTCGTCGTCAGCTATAACCGCGCCCGCATCTTCATGTACCAGAGTCGTTATGAGGATGCCATGCTCGAACTCGACCAGGGCGCGGCGATTGAACCCGACCACCCTTTCATCCGAACTTTTCGCGCCGTCGCCCTCTACCGCCGGGGCAATGCGCAGGAGGCGGCGGACATATTCCACGGAGTTTTGGAGACGCACCCGGAAATGGACGGCATCCGCCCGCACTACGCCGTCGCCTTGAGCATGCTCGGCCAACACGAAGCCGCCTGCGCGCAGTTGACCGAGCGCGTCAAAGAAGTGGCCGAAGCCGACCATGATGCGCCCTACTGGATCGCAACGGCCTACGCCGTGGAAGGCATGAAGGAACAGGCGTTCAAGTGGTTGGAGCGAGCCATCAATCGCGGCAACGAGAATTCGCCGTGGTTCAGAGCCAACCCGGCGTGGGCCGGGTTGCGCGACGACCCGCGCTTTGAAGAGTTGATGCGGCGCATCGAGAAATCGCACGCGCAGGCCAGAGCCGGAGTGAACTGACGGGAACGCAAATGAAAACCTTCGTCATCGGCGACGTACACGGACGCCGCGCGCAACTCAATCATCTGCTGGAGATGATCCCGCGCGACGCCGAACGCGACATGCTCATCCTCCTCGGCGACCTCATCGACCGGGGCAAAGATGTGCCCGGCACGGTGGCGGATGTCGTCAAACTCTATCAGGACCACCCTGCCAACGTACTGTGTCTGCGCGGCAATCACGAGCAGATGCTCCTCGACTTTGTTGATGAGCACGCCACGCTCTGGCTGCACGCGGCGGTCGGCAGCGCATACACTTTCGAGCAGTACACCGGCAAGCCCCTACAGGTGCGCACCGAACAGGATTTCGCCACGCTCAGAAAAGAGTTCATCGACGCCGTCCCGCCCGCGCATTTCGACTTTTTCCGCCAACTTCCGCTTTATCACGAAGACGACTACGCCATCTACGTCCATGCCGGACTTCATCAAGGCCAACACCCGCGCGACATTGCGCCGCAGCATCTGCTCTGGTCGCGCGACAACGATTTCTTCCGCAACTACACGGGCAAGCCCTGCGTCTTCGGCCACACGCCCGCGCCGCTCTTGCCCCTGCGCGGTCGCCTCGGTCGCCACGGCATCTATATTTGCCACAGCGCCATCGGCATCGATAGCGGCTACATCCACACCTCGCCCCTCAGTTGCCTCCAACTCCCCGGCTGCGTGCTCTATCAAGCCTTCGCCGACGGCCACACCGCCATTCACCATCTCAAAGCCCTGATGCCCGAACCCTTGCGCGCCATGCAGAAGAAGAGCGCGCTCGAACAGAAAGCCGCCGTCGAAATTTAAGACGGAAGCGGTTGGGCTTCGCTGTTCGAGCAGAGAAGATAGGGAACAAACTTGAAACGAAGAGCTCAGGATCACGTCACTCCTCACCCCGCCCTAAATGCCGCAAGGGTCCGACGCGCAGTCGAGGCGCTTGCGCTGATCGCGGTTATGCTCGTCATGGCAATGCTGCTTGTACTTATCCTCTACCCGCAATATACGCTGACCGGGCCTTACCGGAGAGATTATGAAGGGAAGATTTTAGACAAATCGATTACCCTGAAAGAATCCCAATATAGAGCCGGGGCACGAAGGCGACTCCACCTCGAAGGCAGAGGCGGAGAACGGTTTCAAGTCGCCGTTAATGAGGACATTTACGAGCGGGCACAGGTCGGGATGTGGATCAGGAGAAGCCAGTCGGGCGTCGAACTGCGGTTGCCGGAGCCAACGCCGAACTTGATGGGGAAAGATCAGAGATGATCGCGGCGACCACCTGCCAGGCTCCACGAATGACCGCTGAGATATAAAGTCGCACGACGACAGACCGGCGACACGGGTTTATCGTGCGCGGGAACGCCGGAGCGCGTTCGTCAATTACGAAACGGTTAATGGCAATCTTTGCAAATATGCATGTCGCCGCGCCGAAGATTCAGCACCCGCCACACCTGCGCGCCGAACGCACCGCACGACTAACCCTAACCATCTCTGACGCAGTTCATTTATCTTTCGGTTTTTCATAGCTTCTCAATTCGCTCGCGCGTTGTTGCAAGCGGCTCAATTCTTGGCGCAACTGGTTCGCGCGCCGCAATTTGCGCCTTCTCTGCCGGCGGTGCGTGTCGGCGTTGAAGTCGGCTAACGGCTCGCGCCCTGACGCGACATCTCCGGGCGCGTCTTGCCGCCCCGCGATTTCCGCCCACTCTTCGGCCCGTTTCCCATGCCACGCCGCCTCCGCCTCCGCGCGCTCGGCGCGACGCTGCAACTGCGCCATCCGCCCTTCCAACTCTACTGTCTCCGCTGCTGCCCGTACTTCCACACCCCGCGCCGCGCCCGAAGGCGCGAGGGCGAAGGTCGCCGCCCAATATGCGATGGCGCAGATGAAGAGGACTCTATGCGCTTTCTGCTGCTTCATATCATTGTTAGCCTCTACAGCCGAAGTTGCCGATGCACGCCGCAGCTTAAGTTGCCTCCCCCTTAATCGGTAGCGACTATCGACTGCCCCAAAGGTTGGCGCGCACGAAGTGCCGGTTTATCGAAGAACTTGAAGAGCGCGCCGTAAATGATGATCGCCGAGAGCACGCCGGTTAAAAAGTCCGTCACTACGACCATTACCGCCGTGTAAGCCATCAAGCCGATATGAAATTTGTTCACGGTCAGAACTTCTCGAATCTCTGCCGGTTTAACCATCACCGTCGCAACGTAGAGCAAAATTCCGCCCAGACACGCCATCGGCACATATTCAAGATAGGTAGCAAGATAGGCGGCGATCATGAGTTTTAAGACGGCCTTAAAGATTCCCGCGAGCGGCGAGAGAGCGCCAACCTTGATGTTGGTCGCCGTGCGCGCCAAAGCTCCGGTGTGCGGAAAGCCGTTCAGGAGCGGCACGAAGATGTTAACCAGTCCCTGGCCCCACAACTCTTTATTCGGGTTGTACGGCTGACCTTCGTTACCGGCGAGGCGGTCGGCCATGCGCGAGCAGAGCAAACTTTCAATTGCGGCCACGAAGATGATCGCCGTGACGTAATAGACGAGGTCTCCGATGACATCGGCATTCAAGGGCAACGCCGCCGGAGGTGTGAAGACGAAGAAGTCGGTCGGAATCTTGCCGTACTCGTCCCTGATAAGTTTAAGCCCCTTGTCAGACCAGACGGTGGCGGCGACGGCAGTAGTCGCGCCGATGGCGATCAGCGGAGCCGGAATCAGTGGAGAAATTTTCAAGGCATACTTTGTGATGAGAAACGTGCCCAAACCGAGAATGATGGCGTAGATGTTGACGGCGCCGATGTTGGACAGGATGCCTTGAATCTTGTTGGAGAGGCTGTAGCCGAGTTTGGCTCTGAGGCCGAGCACCTCGCCGATCTGCGAGAGCGCGATCACGACGGCGATGCCGATGGTGAAGCCGACGATGATCGAGTGGGGCACGAGAGCGGCCAGCCTCCCGAGGCGCGCTACGCCCATCAACATCAGGATCGCTCCGGCAATCACCGACGCCAGCACGAGAAAGCCGTAGTCATAAGTCGCCATGATCCCGCCAATAATCGGAATGAAAGCGGCGGTCGGCCCATACACCTGATATTTCGAGCCGCCGAAAAGTGCGCCGACGGCTCCGGCGATGGCTCCGCCGATGATGCCCTGCTCGGGGCGCAGTCCCGACGCCATGGCGAACCCCATCGCCAGCGGGATGGCGACCATCGCGACGATCAAACCAGCGGTGAAGTCGCGGAAGACGTTCAGGAAGATTGAGCCTTTCCGCAAATCTTCGTAGCGCCCGTCAATCGGGGTCATGAAGTATCTCAGTCGTGTCAGTAAACCTGCTTTGTCCGGGGACTTGTCAGCGCTAATGCGTTGTTCTTCAAAAGTAGTATTCATGTCCTTGCTCTGGCTGTTTAGCCTTAGTCGTAAAATTATTTACGTTCAGTGGTCGAAGGCGGCAAAGGTTATTGGAGTTAATGTCTGAACTAAGTTGTTTGGGTGTAATTAAAAGTGGGACTCAAGGATAATGACTTTCACTAAGCAGCGAAAGTGGAGGTCAGACATGTCAAATTCCAGCGACGGTTTAGATGAGCGAACTAAAAGGTTCATCGCAAAGCTACAT
>JBPCIP010000124.1:0-4689 GCA_051006195.1 Pyrinomonadaceae bacterium | reverse complement strand
GAATGCCCCAACATCCACTATCTCCCCGACTCTCGAAAGAGTCTATGTTGGCGAGTGTTGCCACTCATGGTAGGCAAATAAGATGGTTGAATGATACCACCAACGGCGGCTCATCCCCGATATAAATCTCAGGGTCTCCGCCGCTGTTTAACGAAAGGTTTTAAGATGAATTGTTAATATAGGAATTCAAGAAGTCTCATGCTGTTCGATGCCGTTGAGGTCGCCTTTAATGAGGTCGCGGTTGATCTTCATCTTGCGCCGGTTGGCATCCATCGCAACGTAGACGACTTCAGCCTCCGTCACCTTGATGCGCTCGCTCGTGCCGCCGTAGCGTTCTGCTTCGACCACAACGCGGATGGTGATCGAGGTGGTGCCGAGGCGCACGGTGCTGGCGTAGAAGCTGACCAGATCGCCGACGTAGACGGGTTGGTGAAAAATGACCTCGCGCATGGCGATTGTCACGAAGCGTTCGATCTGCGTGCGGCGATGGGCTTCAACCGCGCCCGCGATATCGATATAGCTCAAAATGATGCCGCCGAAAATTGTGCCCTGCGGGTTGGTGTCGCGCGGCAGGAGCGTGATGCGAATGGCCGGGTCGGTGTATTCCTGCATAAGTATTTCGACTGCGGCGCGCGTATAAAAGCCAAGCAGCCGCAACTGACTCCATTTTGTCGGAATTTGATTGCTGCCAAAGCATGACGGCGCGCGTCGTGTAGTGTCAAGCGGGGATACAGCATGGGTAGAGCCAGAGAGCGACGGTAGCTTAGCGCCTCTTGCGTCAGCGCGAGGAAATTGCCGGGTTAAAGATCAATTTGCTCCGCCCGTTTTTATGTAGCCAACTGTGCCCGCCCGACCTTCATCTAAACGCTTGCCGCGCCGGACGAATTTATTTCGGGGACATGCCTCTTTTGTGCGGAGGCGGGAAACAGCGAGCGCGCCGCGTCTGCGTCCTCCGTTGCATCATGTGGTATGGATGATCGCAAGCAACACCAAATTACGAACGGTTAATTCACAGAAAGATTTTATGTCAAACTTTTCATCGCGTTTCTATGCCGCCCTGTTCAGCGCGAGCCTCGCCGCGCTCGCCTTCGCTTCGGCGGCCTCCGTCGCCGCACAAACGCAACCACCGGGCGGGCGTCCGCGTTTCGACGTAACACACTATCGCATCGAGGCCGAACTTCGCCCCGCCGAGCACCTCCTGCGCGCCACGGGCGACGTGACCTTCACGCCGCTCGACGCCACGCGCTCGGTCGTCTTTGAACTGAACGGCGCGCTCAAGGTGGAAGGCATCGAACGCAACGGCAAGCCGCTGACCAACTTCGTGCAGGACCCGGCGGGGCTGGAATCAATCGGGCCGAACGTGCGCGTCGATCTCGGCGAAGTCGTGCAGCCGAACACGCCCGTCACGCTGCGCTTCCGCTGGTCGGGCGCGCTCGTCACGGCGGAAGGTGGGCCGCTCGTCACGCGCCGTCTCGCCTACGTCGGCGAACAAGGCTCGTATCTGATGTACGCCGCGCGCTGGTTTCCCTTCCACGATTATGCGGCGGATCGCGCGACCGCCGACATCACCGTCATCGTCCCCACGGGAATTCAAGTCGCCGGTTCGAGCGACGACCCCCCGACGCAATCAGCCGGAGCAAACGGCACGACGCGCTACCGCTTCGTCCACCGCCAGCCCGCGCTCGTCGGCAACATCGCCGCCGGACGCTACGTGGCGCGCACGCTCAAGATCGGCGGCTATGAGGTGCAGTTCTTCGTGCAACCGGGGAGCGAGGCGCGCGTCGAGCGTTTCGGCGAAGTTCTCGGACAGGCGTTGCAGTTTTATACGAAGCAGTACGGCGCACCCGCCTTCGGCACGCGCTACACCGTCGCGCAGATCGACGACGAGAGCCTAGAGGCTTACGCTGCGCCGGGGATGCAATTTTTGTCGGCCAGTTTCTTCGACCCGGCGCGACCCGCCAAAGAGGAACGCTTGCAGCGCGAGGCGGCTTATCAATGGTGGGGCTTCACGGTCGCGTTGAAATCTTTCGACGACGCGTGGCTTTCGCAAGGTCTCTCGGAATGGAGCGCGTTCGCCCTGCGCGAATCCAGTTTGTCGAGCGCGGCGCTCGAAGCCTCGCAGCGCGACATGCAGGAGCGCGCCCTCGTCTTCGAGCAGTCGGCCTCGATCCTGCGTGCGCCTTCGTCGCTCGACGACACGTCGCCGCAGTATCAGTCAATCGTCTTCTACAAAGGCGCGATGGTCTTCCGCATGTTGCGCGCCACGATTGGCGACGAGAAATTCGACGCCCTGCTGCGCACGCTCCTTGAGCAGCATCGCGGCAAGAGCGTCTCCATCGACGAATTCGAGCGGCTCGCTTCGCAGCAAGTCGGCCAGAACATGCGCTACTTCTTCGCGCGCTGGGTGGAAGGCACGGGCGTGCCCGAATTCACGGTCGATTATCAAATCATCCGCACGCGCACCAACAAGTTTCGCGCTCGCGGCACGGTCAAGCAGAATTTCGAGGGCTTGCGCATGCCCGTCGAAATCATGCTGCGCGCCGAAGGCGACAGCCAGAACCAGATCACGACCGTTCGCATCGACGACCGCAGCGAGGACTTCGATTTCGAGTCGAACGGCGCGCCGCTCGAAGTCATCGTTGACCCGAATAACAAAATCCTGCGGCTCTCCGAAGATTTGCGCGTCTCGGTCGTCGCCCGCCGCGGCATCGAACTTTTCCGCGAAGGCCAGTATGCCGAAGCGCAACGGCAACTCGAAGAAGCTCTCAAGCTCGATAAGTCGAATTCGTGGGTCTACTACAACCTCGGCCTGATCTATCTCGAACAGCGCAACTACGACCCCGCGCTCGATAATTTTCAGGCCGCCGTCGACGGCAACCTCAAGCCTTCTTGGATCGAAGTCTGGGCGCGCATCAAACGCGGCAACGCCTACGACGCCAAAGGCGACCGCACCCGCGCCACCACCGAATACAACAAGGCCATCGAGACCGGCATCAACTACGACAACGCGCAGAAGGCCGCCAAGCAATATCTCGCCACTCCCTACGACCCCCGCGCCACCACACAGCAACAGGCATCGAGCAATTAACTCAGGATTGTTAATGGCGACCAAAAGCCGCTTTCAGTTCATTGAACTGAAAGCGGCTTTTTATATGGCAACAGTTAATCGGCAAATTAAACGGGCGGCACGGCGACGACGGCGATGCGTTTTTCGTCGGCGAGGCGAAGCATCGCGTCGCGGTCGAACATAAGGGTCTTGCCCGCCGTGATGCACAGACACGTTGCGCCCGCCGTGAGCATGGTCTCGATGGTCGGGAGGCCGACGACGGGCACATCGAAACGCATGTCCTGGTCGGGCTTCGCCACTTTGACCACGGTGAGACGCCCGCGCGCGAGTTCTCCGGCGCGGCGGATGGTGGCGTCCGTGCCCTCCATCGCTTCAATGGCGACGCAGGCGCGGGCGCGCACGACGATGGTCTGGCCGAGGTCGAGTCGGGCGATTTCGCGCGCCACTTCGAGGCCGTATTCGATGTCGCCGCGTTCGCGCTCGTCAGCGTCGCGTTTGGTTAACTTTCCTGCGGCAGCGAGATGGTCCTGAAGGAAGTAAGTGGAGTCGATGAGTTCGATGCCTTCGCTTGCGAGTTCGGCGGCGATGCCGCCGATGAGGGCGTCGGTATTGCGGCGAGGGAGTTTTAAAAGCATTTTGAGCATCCGCACGTCCGGGAGCGCACCGCTGAAAATCTGGACGTGCTTGACCTGCCCCGCCATGATCGCGCGCTCGACCTGCTCGCGTTTGAAGAAGCGGATCATCCGCCCAAGCTGCCCGATGCCGACCCACTCGACGCGCCCGATGCCCGCCGCGCGCTCAATGGACGGATCGGTCTCTTCGCGGATCGCCGCCACTGATAACTCTACCCCCGCGCGCCGCGCGCCTTCAATGACCAAAAACGGAAACTTCCCGTTGCCTGCGATCAATCCAAAACGCATACTCAATTGCGGAATGCGGATTGTGGAATGCGGATTCGAGAATGGATTGACAAGCATGCTCCTGCCTTCCAATCCACAATCCGCATTCCGCAATCATTTGACGACTCCGCGCCCCGATGCTTCGATGAAGCGCACGAGTTCTTCTGTCTCAGGTGAATCTGTGATCCCGGCGCGGATGGCCGCAACGGCCTGCGTCGTGTTGAGCCGCGCGGAGAGCAGAAGGTGGAAAGCGTGATGCAGGGCGTCGATGGTTTGGCGCGGATAGTTGCGGCGGCGCATACCTTCTTTGTTGAGGCCGTAGCATTTGGCGTGATTGCCGACGGTGAGCGCGAAGGGGAGCGCGTCTTTGACGACGACCGAGTAGCCGCCGACGTAAGCCTCGCGCCCGACGCGGCAGAATTGATGGACGCCCGAATACGCGCCGATGTTCGCGCCGTCCGCGACCGTGACGTGCCCGGCGAGGGTCGCCGCGTTCGCCATGATGACGTTGTTTCCCAGAATGCAATCGTGCGCGATGTGCGCCTGCGCCATGATGAGGCAATCGTCGCCGACGGCGGTGAGCATCCCGCCGCCCGCGGTGCCGCGATGGATGGTGACGAACTCGCGTATGTGGTTACGCGCGCCGATAATTGTCTCTGCCGGTTCGCCCTTGTATTTCAAGTCCTGCGGAGCGAGGCCGATGGAAACGAACGGGTAGAGATG
>JBPCIP010000123.1:0-29500 GCA_051006195.1 Pyrinomonadaceae bacterium | reverse complement strand
CTCTAACGGAACTAAAGATAGATTGTTCGATGCTGACGAGCCAACCGACGCGCCCGGTGGTCGTCGCCCTAACCTCGCGCCGGAGTTCGTCGCGGAGTTGGAGCAGCGTTTGAAGATGTCGTTCACGTCGGACGGCACAGGCGACCTCGCGCGCACCTTTGGCCCCGAAGACGTGTTCGCCTACATGTACGCCGTCTTCCACTCGCCCACCTATCGCAGCCGCTACAGCGAGTTTCTCAAGATAGACTTCCCACGCCTCCCTCTCACCTCGCAAGCCCCGCTCTTCCGCCGCCTCTGCGCGCACGGCGCACGCCTTGTCGCCCTGCACCTGCTGGAAGAACGCGCGCCCGCGCTCGCCTCCTTCCCCATCGGCGGCACGAACATTGTCGAACAGGTGCGCTACACCGCGCCCGGCGAGGGCGGCACAAGCGAGGGGCGCGTCTATGTCAACCGCGAACAGTATTTCGCAAATGTTGCGCCCGAAGTCTGGAACTTCCACGTCGGCGGCTATCAGGTCGCCAATAAGTGGCTCAAGGATCGCAAGGGGCGCACGCTCGCCTACGACGACCTCGCGCATTACGGGCAGACCCTCGCCGCGCTCGCCGAAACCATCCGCCTCATGTCCGCGATAGACGCCGACGTTGCCGCGCACGGCGGCTGGCCGCTGCAATAGTTATGTCCTTCGGAAACGCAACGCTCAACCATTCGCCACCACTCAGATTTGGATTCTGCGGAAGAAACTTCAGATGAAAAAAACGTGCCTCTTTATCTTCGCGTCTCTCTGCCTGCTTTCGTGCCGCCCCGCCGCCGCCCCGCCGGCGGAGTTTCCAGCCGGGCGCATCGTCGATCTCTCTTATGCTTATGACGAGCAAACCGTCTTCTGGCCGACGGCGGAAAACTTCAAACTCGACCGGGTCGCCGAAGGCATGACGCCGGACGGCTACTATTACGCCGCCAACAATTTCTCCACCGCCGAACACGGCGGCACGCACCTGGACGCGCCCATCCATTTCGCCGCAGGCCGTCACAGCGTCGAGCAAATTCCCCTTGAGCAGTTGCTGGGGCGAGCCGTCCTGGTTGATGTCGCGGCGTCGTGCGCGTCGAACCCCGACTATCAAATCGGCGTCGCGGATTTTCAGAAGTGGGAAGGCGAGCACGGGCAGTTGCCGACGGGCGTGATCGTGTTGCTCAGAACCGGCTACGGAAAATTCTGGCCGGACCGCCAAAAGTACATGGGCACGGATGAACGCGGCGCGGGCGCTGTCGCCAAACTCCATTTCCCCGGCCTGCACCCGGAAGCCGCGCGCTGGCTCGTCGCGAACCGCTCCGTCAAAGCCATCGGTCTCGACACGCCCAGCATCGACTACGGGCAATCCGCTCTCTTTGAAAGCCACCGCACCCTCTTCGACAAGAACATTCCCGCCTTCGAGAATCTCGCCAATCTGGACCAACTGCCGCTCACAAACTTTCAGGTGATCGCGCTGCCGATGAAGATCAAAGGCGGGAGCGGCGGCCCCCTCCGTATCGTCGCGCTCGTGAATTGATCGCGTCGTTAGTGCGGCTGGCAGTTGAGCGCAACTGAGATTCGGGTTTAGTCTCTGATGCGAAAATTTTAACGAATATTCTTATGGCAACATGTTGTTCTGGTATCACAATGCTGGAGGATATGAAAGAGTCAGTAAAATTAAGTTGGAAAGCTATGCAGAAATTAGGTCTACTTTGATAGTGTGATGTCATTCACTACTCATACGGATAAAGTCCATTTGAGATCTCTTCTTGGGTTGGCCTACCAAAATGTCGCCCCAATTTGATTTTAAACCGCACTCGATTCCGACCAGTCATCTGCAAAATTTTTCCGGCAAGAGCGAACTGATAATCTGAGTTAACAATGGAAACCAATCGACTAAAATCCACTGCATAGGCTTGCAATAAGGGTGCTTGTTGTTGGATATGAAAGAGATTTACAAAGGACTCTAATTGATTTTCTTGAAATCTCAGTAGCTTCTCTTTGTCTCTCTGAATTAGAGCAGGAATATCAATCAAAGGGGCGGCCACGAATGCAGGATTGTCTAATCTCCCATTGTGAAGTTCGAGGTCACAGCATTGAGAAATTATTACCGAATATCCTCCGAACACTTCTATATTCGCAAGAAATAAATTTCTTCCATACTTATTGCCACCGGGTACAGATGTTAAAGTAAGATTTTCCCTGTGTGGTTCATACGGATTAGTTATCGTTCCGATAATCCTTAAATCCGAACACTTCATCAGTGGATAATACAGCCCCTGAACGATGTCACCTTGACGAAGTTCCTCTAGGTTCGGAGTTGTGTTGAACATTCATGCCACCGCTAGACACGTCCCAACTCTTCATCCGTATAAGGGGTGCGCTCCTCATTTTCAACCGGGATGGAGTTCATCATTCGCATGAAAGCTCGTGTTATTTCTGGAGATTCGTGTTTGTCAAAATAGCGTTCACCTTGCGAATCAGTCTCGGCTACTGTTCTTCTTGGCTCGTGCTGCTTGGCCCCTAATAATCGCCGACTTAAAGATTCGGATAAAGATTCATACACTTCAAGCCTTTTTGATTCCGGCAACACCCTGGCAATACTGTTCATGAACAACCTGACAAAGTCATCAGAAGGTAATGAACCTGCATGACTAAATGGAGTTGGCCCTTGTTCAGGCCAGGTGTAAATTCTTCTTGGAACTTGCCTGTTCAAAACATCTATCGCATTACTACGTGTAGTGCCTCTGCGTAAGTCCCTCGGTTGTGTTCTAGCCCGCGCCAGCCCTTGCCCTTCCTCTGGATAGAGCAAATCCTGCACAGCTTCAAACCTGCGCTCACTTTGGAAAGCACTATCAAAGCGGCCCATTCGAGTTTGAGAACGTGCATCGATACCAGCTAACATTCGTATCAACGATTCTTCTTGTATCATATGGTCGCTTAGTTCCTCTCCATAGCCTCTTTTGGCCTCAAGCCAATCTCTGCAAGTGCTTTATCAAAGTCACTACTTATCCACTCACTTAGATGTGTAATATTAACTGGCCCCGTGTAGTTGGCAGCTACATCTAAAAAGATTGCATCTTCATACGCAAGAGACTTAGCAATGACGACTCGTAAGTCCTTCGACATCGTGCTCTGTGGCAAATTCACCTTGTAAGCAGCCGCATCAGGTATAAGGCTTAACTTACCTTTGGGAACATTTAACATGTCTTGAAGGAATGCTACATCTTCACTTTTGTCCAAATTTAAGTGTGATGATAGCCTAACTTGTATTTTCCCTTGTTCGGATTCGGGGTCTATTTCTATTAATGCAGTAAATATGAGTCCTGCTATATTTTCTAATACCGACTTATCATCTTCAAATAGTTCATTGACAAACATTTCCAAAAAACTTGGAGTTATACGTATCCCAACCCGATTATCCAGCAGCAAGATACCTAAGATCACATCACTCATCCGCGACGAAGAAGAATCTACGGTAACACCTGAAGGTAATAGTCCATGCGGGTGTAATCCTTTCACTAGTTCTGCAAATGCGTGGGTACCAGGACCTGGCAAAGATGGCAGCATTCTATCGAACGTCCATCGACAATTCATTGAAGACTGTTCAACCGTAAATTCTCTCACAAAAATACTCCTCGAAAGTCGCTAAACCAAACACACTTAATATTATCACATGAGTTTAACACTTATGGATTTCGTAAATGAGAAGGGACGCCGTCATTTGAGCAGCGTCCCTTAAAATTTTCAACTCCTTGATCTCCTAACTGAGCACCCCGCGAAAATTCGTCGCGCTGGCAGCGTAGCCGGGGAAGACGCGTTTGAGGTCGGCGTGGCCGAGATGCTTCTGGGCCACTTCGCCGAACACGTCGCGAAAGTCGGTGGTGAGCGCGAGGTCGCGCCCTTCGTGGAGTTTATCTGCATCAAGTCCCGGCCACTGACCGTAAACTTTGCCGCCGCGCGTCCCCGCGCCGATGACGAACATGGCGTTGGCGTGGCCGTGGTCAGTGCCGCGATTGCCGTTCTCTCTCACAGTGCGCCCGAATTCCGACATCGTCAGGATCATGACATCATCCATGCGCGCGCCGAGGTCTGTGTAGAGCGCGCTTATACCTGCGCCGAACTCTGAGAGCCGCAGCGCGAGCTGGCCGCGTGCGCCGCCCTCGTTGACGTGCGTGTCCCAACCTTTGGATTCAGTGAACGCGATCTCAAGGCCGACGCCCGCCTTGATCAATTGCGCGATCTGCAAAAGCGATTGACCGTATTCGCCGCGCGGATACTGTGCGCCGTTCTCCGGCTGGTACTGCGCGGGGTTGACCCGCTTCAAATAACTGACCGCCTCGAATGTCTCTTTGCCTGTGCCGCTGAGGGCATCGCCCGCCGCCTGCTCGTAGATGTCCTCGAAGCCGCCCTGCACCGATTGTGAATACTGTCCCGCGCGAATCGTGAAGTCGCGCAAATTCGAGATGGCGAGCGCAGGAAAGCGTCCCTGCATCGCGCGCGGCAAATTCTGCGTCATCGAGACGGCGCGAAACGGCGAAGTCTTCGATTCTGTCCGCGCTTGCAGGTAGCGATTGAGCCACCCGTCGGGCGTCGATTTAACGCCGGGCGTGCCTGCCTCCATGTAGTCCTGCGCGTCGAAGTGTGAGCGCGTGTTGTCGGGCGACCCGGCGGCGTGGACGATGGCGAGACGCTTCGCATCCCACATCGATTTGAACCCGGCGAGCGCGGGATGCAACGCGAAGAAGCCGTCGAGGTCGATGGCCGACTCGTTACCCGTGCCTTTCCCCGGCGGCGCGATGGCGATGGAAGGGCGCAAGGCGTAATAATTTTTCTCGCCGTAAGGCACGACCATGTTGAGGCCGTCCACCGCGCCGCGCTGGAAGATCGCGATGAGAGTTTTGCGCCGCCCGCCCGCGCCGGTGTTCGTAGTTTGCGCCGCGACCCGCTGTAAAAATGAAGGCGTCGCGCCCGCCAACCCCAGACTCGCCAGCGCGATGCCGCCCGACTTCAAAAAAAATCTTCGATTCATACTCACCTCTGTAAACGGATCAATGGTCAATGATCAAAACCCTATCTTTCACCATTCACTATCCACCACTTACTATTCACTGTCTCTGAAACTCCGGCGAGCCAAGAATCAACGCGGCGATGCGCGCCGTTTCCATGATCGGGAGAGAAGCGTTTGCGTTTAACATTTCGCGTCGCCTGCCGCCGCGACGACCGCTGCCGCCGCCGCGCGCCGTCGCATCACCATCACTGTTTATCTCGCCCGTCGTTGCGGTTCGAGAGTTGGCCGAATCACTCGTCTGCAACGGCGGCGTCTGTGCCGTTGTCGTCCCCGTTCTGGCATCGTTCAATCCCTTCAACAGAGAGGCTTTCGTCTTCGGCGAGATGTCGCCCTGCAAGACCGCATCGGCGAATTGATCGATGAGGCGCGACTTGTCGGCGTGCGCAGCGCCCGCTCCGGTAAAGCGCGCGAGGTTGACGCGCGTGCCGTTGATGCGATTGCCGGCGAGGGCGAGAGCGAAGTTCAGGCGTTCGAGCAGCGCGCCCGTGTTGACCCAGTGCTCCGCCGTGTCGGGATAGCCCGTCGGAGCCTGATACTGATAAAGCGGCTCGCCCATCCGAGCGATCCACCCGTGCAACGCGGGGCCGCCGTTGGTCTCACCGCCGAGCGCACGCACCGCGCTCATGGCGACTTCAAAAGGCGTCTTGATTTTGGCGCGATAATTCTCCGGCGCATTGAACTCCGGCGAGGCGAAGACGGCGCGCAGCGTCGCCCGGATGTCGCCGTCGGACTTCGTGTAGGCGGCGCTGATGCGTTCGATGAGCGCGTGTGCCGGGTTGTCCGCGACGAAGCGACGCGCGAGTTTCGTGGCGATGAACTTCGCCGTCGCAGGATGCCGGGCCAGAATGTCCAGAACCAACTGGCCGTCGCCCATGCCGCCGCCCGCCGGAATCTTGTGGCCGAGGACAAACTTCTCGCCGTCGTCGTGGAGGCGCGGGTTGAAGTAGAACGACCCGGCGCGTGCGGGATTCCCCGCGCTGTTTCCGCCCATCATCCCGGCGTTCGCGCGCGGCGCGAAGATGGTCCAGCCCGTGAAGCACCGCGCCACTTCCTGCACATCCTTCTGGGTGTAGCCGCCTTCGACGCCGAGCGTGTGGAGTTCCATCAACTCGCGCGCGTAGTTTTCATTGATGCCGCGCCGCATGCGTTTCGGCGGCGGCATCGTCGGGCGCGGCATTTGCTCCTGTGGCTGCGGTTGACCGGACATCTGAGTGCTCGCCCCTTCGCGGATCAAGGCGCGGCGGTTGCGCCCCATCAACAGGCCGCGCCGCCGTCCATCTGTGGCTTGCCCGGCGTTCGGGCTGACGCTCTGAAAGTTGTCGAGGTAAAAAAGCATCGCCGGGCTTTGCGCGGTCGCCAGCAACAAATCTTTGAACTTGCCCAACGTGTGCGGGCGGATCGTGTCGCGGTCATAGGAGACGAGCAGCCAACGATCCGCGCCCTTGTTGGCATAGACATTGAAGTGGTTGGTCCAGAAATCGACCAATGCCTCTTGCAACTGTCGCTCGCTGTAGACCGCGCGCAGGATGCGCGACGCCTGCAACTCCGCCGTGATGCGCGCGGGCGGCTGCAATCCATTCTCCCTGAAATATTCCTGCATGGCTTGGCGATACTCTCTGCGCGCATCATTTTTCTGCGGCGCGGCCTCCGCCATATTCCCGTTCCCCTCGCCAGCCTTCGCCGCCGTGTCATCCCGCATTGCGCCCGCGCCGTTTTGCGCCGCCTCGCCGTCGCCCTCGCCCTTGCGATTCTTACTCAATTCGGCGAGGTCGGCGGGCAGTCGCCCCTGTCGCTGCAACATGCGCAGCAACCGGCCCGGTCGCGGGTATTTCTGATAAAGCTCGGCGGTCGTCATCCGGTAAGAAGACAACTCATGCACTTTAGCGTCGGCCGCCGCATCCTCGATCTGCTCCGGCTGCAACTGCCCTTCGATATAACGCTCCAGACCGATTTCGCGCACACGCTCCACATCGCCGGGACGCGCGCCGAAGCCGAGACGGTTGAGCACATGCAGAATGCGTTGCTCTGGTGTCAGGCGCGTCCGCATTGCCGTCGTCTGCGGCGGCTGCGCGTTTGCTGCGGGCAAGGCTGAGAAAGCCCCGGCGAACAATACGAACGCGAGCGAAAACACACCTGCCAGCCGCACGAGCGGAGCGAAAGAACGAAGTCGATAATTCATGAAATTATTCATGGTCATGCCTTATGTTCGGTGTTCGGATTGTTTGACTTCGGGCGGGAGAGCACTTTTCTTACGAAAAAACGAACACGCCAGTTTAGACGCGCCGCCGCGCTCGCTGGTTGATCTTATTTTTTGAGATGGGCGAGTAAACTCTTAAATTCAGCGCATCGGGCGGGGGAAACTGACGGGGCTGCGATTGCCTTGTCTGTCTACGGCGCGCACGCCGAAAAAGTAGTTGTCCTTCGACATGCCTTTGACCGTGTAAGTCGTCACATTGCCCACCATGCGCGCCTCGGTCCAGACGGGCGAGACCGTCTCGCGCCAGACAATCTCATAACCCGCAAGGTCGCTCTCGGTGTTGGCCGTCCATTGGAGATCGGTGTCGTTCGTCAAACGCCGCGTGAGCAGGGCGACATCTTTCGGGCGTGCCGGGGCGAGCGCCAGCGAGGCGAGCGAGGCGGCGTTCAGACGCGCGACCTGTGCGATGTAGGGATAATCGACGAACTCCGGTAAATCGCCGTAGATGAGGCCGTTTTCGGTGCGGACGTTTTGATGTTGATGGTTGTAGTTCTCGTTCGTTTCGCAGAAGCGCACCGCCGGGAAGCCACGTTCGAGAAACGGGATGTGGTCGCCGCCGCGCAGGTAACGGTCGCGGCGGTAGACCATCTGCACGTTGAAGGCGGGCAGGTAAGTTGCGCCGACCTCTTTGATGAAGCGCGCGAGTTGACGCGAGTTGGAATCGTTTTCGCCGCCCGTGCCGCGCCTCGTCGCGCCCTCTTCCGTCGTCTCATTCGACGGCACGCCTTCGGAGAAGACGCGCACGCTGTGGCGGTCGCGCACGCCGTTGCCGCCGAGCGTGTTGCCGACGATGTCGTTCGTAAACATCGCCTCGATTGCCATCCCCTTCTGCTTGGCCTGCTCCGCGTAATAAGTCGCGCCGAGCAAACCCTGTTCTTCCCCCGCGACGGCCATAAAAATAATCGTCGCCTCGAACTCGCGCTCAGACATCACGCGCGCCATCTCGACGACGGCGGCCACGCCCGACGCATCATCGTTTGCGCCCGGCGCATCGCACACGGCATCGGTCGGGCTGGTACACATTGAATCGTAGTGCCCGCTGACGACATACGTGCGCCCGGAGGAGGAGAGAGCCTGCGTGCCTCTGAGCGTCGCCACGACGTTTGTGATTTTGGTCGGTTCAGGAATGCGCGCCGCTTTCGGTTGCTCGAAAGACTGCAACTCGACGGTGAGCCGCCCACCCGAATTTTGCGCGATTTTTTGAAACTCGCTTTTCAGCCAGTCGCGCGCCGCCCCGATGCCGCGCGTCGGGTTGTCCTGCGCCGAGAGCGTGTTGCGCGTGCCGAAGGAGACGAGTTTTCGCACCGTGCGCTCGATGTTGCGCGCGTCGATCTCCTGAAGGATGCGCGCGATGGCCGCGTCGCGTCGGGGTGCGTCGAGCCTTGCGCGCGAAGCAGCAGCAGCAGCAGCGCGCCGCCGGCTGGCCGCGCCGCCGCTTCGCTGCGCTTGTGCGACGGGTGAGAAAGTTGACGCGAGGTAGAAACTGGCGAGCACGCACGCGCTGACGGCGCGTGCGATATTTGAAGTTTTCGGCATGAAAATTTGACCCTTCGGCATGATGACTAAACTGCCCGGAATTTACTTCGCACGCTCGCGTGCGACGAGCAGACGGCGCAGGATTTTGCCGGACGCTGATTTTGGAATCTGGTCGATGAATTCGAGTTTGCGAATCTTTTTGTAGGGCGCGACGTGCGAAGCCACGAAGGCCATCAACTCATCCGGTGTCACCGCGCCGGCAGCATCTGTGCGGACGACGAAGGCTTTCGGCACTTCGCCCGCTTCCTCGTCGGGACTGGCGACGACCGCCGCATCCGCAACCGCCGGATGCGTCAGCAACAACGCTTCGAGTTCCGCCGGAGCGACTTGCGAGCCTTTGTATTTGATCAACTCCTTGAGGCGATCCACGATGAAGAAGTGGCCGTCCTCATCGGCATAGGCGATGTCGCCCGTGTGCAGCCAGCCGTTCCCGTCAATCGTCGCGGCAGTGGCCTCGGCGCGGTTGAGATAACCCTTCATCATCTGCGGCCCGCGCATACAGAGTTCTCCTTCCTGCCGGTAGCTGAGCGACGCGCCCGTCTCCACATCGATGATCTTGCATTCGGTGTTCGGCACACACTGGCCGATGGAGCCGTACTTCGACCAGTCCGCCTGAGACGGCGTAAGGTGGATGGCCGGGCTGGTCTCCGTCATGCCGTAGCCCTGCCGGATGGCGCAGCCGAGGCGTTCGCTGCACGCCCGCGCGAGTTGCTCGCTCAAAGGAGCCGCGCCGGAGAAGAGCGTCTTCAGTTTTGAGAGATCGTAGTTGCCAACGGAAGGGTGCTGCGCGAGCGCGAGCATGATCGGCGGGACGACATGAGCGAGCGTGACGCCGTAGTCCTGTAAATTTTCGAGAAACGATTCGAGGTCGAAGCGCGACATCACGACGATCTTCGCGCCCATGCAGAGGCCGAGATTCATGATGACGACCATGCCGTAGATGTGAAACAGCGGCAGCACGCAGATGAGCGTGTCGTCCTCATGGATCAATTCGTTCGCCTGCACCTGCACCACGTTCGCCACCAAATTGCGATGCGTGAGCATGACGCCTTTGGGCAGTCCGGTCGTGCCGCTCGAATAAGGCAAAGCGACGACATCTGCGTGCGGATCGATTTCGACCGCCGGCGGTTCCCGCCCGTCCTCCGCAAAGAGGTCGCTGAAGGGCGTCGCGCCTTCCGCCGTGCCGAAGACGAAAATTTCCGCAACGCTCGCGGCGGCGGCAGCAGCTTCACGCGCTTTGTCGAGCAGCGCGGGGACGGTGAGCAGATATTTCGCGCCCGCGTCTTTCAGTTGATGCCCGGCCTCCTGCGCCGTGGAAAGCGGGTTGAGCGTCGTGACGATGCCGCCGACGAGCGAGACGGCATGAAACGCGATGGCATACTCCGGCACGTTCGGGCTGTAGATGGCGAAGACATCGCCTTTGCGAAAATCGCGCGCAGCGAGTCCGGCGGCGACGCGCTGCACTGCCTCGTAAAGCTGTTCGTAAGTGATCGTGCGCCCGCTCAGGGCATCAATCAACGCGGGCTTGTCTTTGAGCGCACGCGCCCGCGCCAGCACGAAGGGCGTGAGCGGCGTTTCGGGAATATCTCTTTCCGGGTAAGGACTGCGGAAGATCATTTGGAGACCTCCAATGAGTGACAGATGCCAGGTGACAGGTGATATGACAAAACCTGCCGCCGTTCCCGCCCGTCAAAGTTTTTGCTTCAAGCTAAATAACCGCGAAAGCGGCATTTGATGGTGACACCTTACATGATAAGCGGAAGGCAGGTAAATGTTTTTAACCTGTCGCCTGTCACTTATCACTTTGATTCCCGGAAGCGATAAGCGCGGCCTTTCCAGACGACTGTGACCTCACCGCCGAGCGCATCGGTGATGCGGCGCAACTGCGGTTCGTCGGCGACGAGCGCGCGGTATTGTTCGGAGTTGCGCCGCACGACGGTCACGGCCTGCGCCGCATTGTAGGCCGTATCGACCCATGCGCCGCCCTGACGACGAAACTTTCTTCCGGCGATGGCGCGCGTTTCGGCGGCAACTTGGGCGCGGGACTCATCCTTCCGCGCGGCATCGTCTGCTGAGGACTCAGCGTTATCGCCGCCCCTGTCCGGGCGGCGCGTCCGCGCGCGCTTCGCGGCGGAGGGCGGGGGCAAAGACGCGCCGGACTCATCGCTGCCGCCCGTATCGCCGGTGCGGTCACGCTGATTGTTGGACTTGGGGGAGCGTCCGCTTCCTGCCGCCGCGCCGAGACGCGCGACATTCGTCTCCTCGCGCCGACTGCTCTCGACGTTGCGTGGCTTCTCCGCCATCCTGACTTGATCTTCGGCGGCTTGAGCGGCCTTCGTTTTCGCTTCCGCCTCCGCCGCCATACCGGCTGCTTCGGCGACGGGCGCGGGAGTTGGCAGCGGCGCGGGAAGCTCGGCGGCGATTGCGGGCGCGCTCGCCGCCGACCCTGAAGGCAAAGGCGCATTGTTGCTCACCATCGCATCTTCGGCGTTTGGCCGCGCCGCCGGTGCGGCGGCGGGTGCGTCGCCAGAGGCGGCATCCTGAGAGGCGGCATCTTGTTTCGGCTTCGCCGCACTTGAGTTGCGCGTGGCGATTGCGCCGCCGCTACTGTTCGCTGTTGTCGCAATGTCGCTGCTTTCCTGCGCCTGGTTCGACCCCGGTTGTGCCGCCGGAGCAGGTCTCGACGACGGCTGCGCGTCACGCCCGGCGATGAATTTTTCATTTCGCGCGCTTCGCTGGAGCGTCACGAGCAATACGCTCGCGCTGACAAGGAGCAACGCGAACAGCGGAATTGCATAACGCCATGCGCGCGCAGACCGCCACGCGCCGATGCGTTCGCGCCACGAAACTTTCATCGACGCAGATTCCGCCGCCGTCGGTGCCTCGCGTTGCTCCAACTGTGCGGGGATGCCGGCGGCGAGCGCGAGTTGCGTCACGGTGCGGCGGCAGTGGTCGCAATCGGCGAGATGCGCGCTGTAGTGTGTTCGCGTCGAAGCGGGCAGCGCGTTCTCCGCATAGGCGTTCAGTTCATCCGCGTCGAGGTGCGGTCCCGACTGCACTGTAAACGCCCTGTCGTCTTCGCGCGAAAGCGACGCCGCGCCCGGTTCGCCGAACGCCGAAGCACGGTCGCGCCGCGCCTGTGCGCGCAACAGCGAATCCATCTCTTGGTCGAAATCCTTTTTCATGAAGTGCTCAGGTTGCAACACGCCCGGTGCGGCCATCTGAAGAACGCGCCGCCCGCCCACATCTTGCGACTCAAACCGCAGGCGCAATTCATTCATTCATAAAGTTCTTCGCGCCTTTCGCCCGGCGCGGTCTCCGTTTTGGCGAGCAGGTAGCGAAGGTCTGTATCGAGATGCATCGCAGCCTCGGAGAGCGTCCGCGCCGTCTCCTCTTTGGTCCAGCCGCACACGCCGATTAAAAACGCTTCGACGCGTTTTCGCAGTTCCCCGTGCAGCCGCGTCAGGCGACGACTGGCCGTCGCTTCATGGACGCCAAGCGCCGCGCCCGCTTCGCGCAGCCGCAGGTCATCGAAATAATAGAGTTTGATCAAGAGACGGTCTTCCGTCTCAAGCGCGGCGAGCGAATCGGCGAGCGCGCGTTGCAGGGCTTCCGCCGTTTCGCGCCCGGCGAAGGCGCGCTCCGGGTCGGGCGCGGCGGCGACGGTGAAACGATCTCCTTCTTCTTTCTGCTCGCGCGCGAGGCGGTCGAAATCCGTCGCTTCTTCCGTCTGCATCAGCCGCGCCGATTTGCGATGCCGGTCTACGGCCAGTTGCGCGACGACCGCCCGCAACCAGCCGCCGAGCGAGCCGCAGCCGGAATAATAAGCGAGTTTTCCCGACACGCTCCCGTCTGCCCGCCGGCGCAGTCCGTAGAGGTCAGCCCAGACCGACTGCGCCAACTCTTCCGCCGCGTCCTCGCTCGCCGACGCGCTGCGTGCAGCCGAGAGCACCGTCGCCCGAAACTGCTCCATCAACTCACCCCATGCCGCCTCGTCGCCCTGCTCGCACGCCACGACCAGACATAGATCATCCGCCCGCAAGGCATCGAGGAACTTATCGATCTCTTCAACTGACGCTTCCGGCTGGCGGCGCAACAGATACTTCTCCAGCACATCGCGCACACGCGGCACGAGCATCGCCGCTCCCGGCGCACGCGCTCCCGGCGTCGCGCGCGCCAGCAGACGCGCCGTGCCCTCGCGCAAAAGTTGCTCCGTGTTTACTGTTGCCTTCCGGCTCATCTTGAGAATTTGATGCCACGTCCGCAGCGCGCGTATGCTAACACAAGGGTAAAAGAACTGTCCGTTGTCAGTAGCCGGTAGTTTGTGCTCGTCGCACGAGTTGCTATAAATTGATTTGAACAATTAATAACTGACGACTGACAAAGAATAACGCTTTACTGACGACTGACTCCCATGCTTCGCATCACAGAAATTTTTCGTTCGATCCAGGGCGAATCAACGCATGCCGGGCGACCGTGCGCGTTCGTGCGGCTGACGGGTTGCCCGATGCGTTGCGTGTGGTGCGATAGCGCGTACACCTTCACGGGCGGCGAGCAGGTGACGATGGAAGAAGTGCTCGCTCAGGTGCGCGCAATGAATTGCCGGCTCGTCGAAGTGACGGGCGGCGAACCGCTCGCGCAACGCGAAGCCTTGACGCTGATCCGCCGTCTCTGTGATGAACAGTATGAAGTCCTCATCGAAACCGGCGGCTACATTTCCACGGAAGGCGTGGACGAACGCGCGAAACTCATACTCGACGTGAAATGCCCCGCCTCCGGCGAAGCCGAGCGCAACCACTGGCCGAACCTCGAACGCCTGCGCGCCGACAGGGACGAGATCAAATTCGTCGTCGTGGATCGCGCCGACTGGGATTATGCCCGCGATGTGATCGCGCGCTACGAACTTGAACGCCGCGCCCACACCATTTTGATTTCGCCCGTCTGGGCACAAACTGACCTTAAGGAGTTGGCCGCGCTCATCAGCGCGAGCGGCTTGAACGTCCGCATGCAAATGCAACTCCACAAAATGATCTGGGGCGCAAACGTTCACGGAGTCTGACAGAAGGGCGGAGGGATAAGGGATGAGGGATGAGGGATGAATGAAATCACTCAATCGCTTGAATGCTTTTTCTGATTCATCCCTCATCCCTCATCCCTCATCCCTTAAAGTTATGGGTGGATACGACGACAAAGCGTTTGCCGGGTTGGATGATGAAGCGACGGAACAGACCGGGCGCGAAGAGTCGGCGCGAGATCCGGATGCTTCCCCTTCATCCCTCATCCCTCATCCCTCATCCCTCGCTTTGGCCGTGTGCCTCGTCTCGGGCGGGATGGACTCGTGTGTCACGGCGGCTCTCGCTCAGACGGAATGCGACGAGTTGGCTTTTCTGCACGTCTCTTATGGGCAGCGCACAGAGGCGCGCGAGCAGCGCGCGTTCGCGGAACTGGCGGATCATTACGGCGTCGCGCGGCGGCTCGTCGCCTCGCTCGATTACCTGGCGCACATCGGCGGTTCGTCTTTGACCGACGCGAACATCCCCATCTCACCAGCCGACTTAACTTCTCGTCGGGTACCGACGAGCTACGTGCCTTTTCGCAACGCACACCTGCTCGCCATCGCAACGAGTTGGGCGGAAACGATTGAAGCACGCGCCGTCTACATCGGCGCGGTCGCCGAGGACTCTTCCGGTTATCCCGATTGCCGACCGGAGTTTTACGCGGCCTTCCAACACGCCATCGAAGTGGGGACACGACCGGAAACGCGCGTGGAAATCAGGACGCCCGTCATCCATCTCTCGAAGTCTGAGATCATCCGGCGCGGCCTCGCCCTCGGCGCGCCGCTCGAACTCACCTGGTCGTGTTATCAAGCGGAGGAGAGAGCCTGCGGGCAATGCGATTCGTGCGCCTTGCGTTTGCGGGCGTTTCGCCGGGCGGGAGCGGTCGATCCCATCCCATATGCTTGATTTGCCTACGCTTTATCTGGTATTTAACACAGACGACAAATTGACAACGGGACAGCCGCCGCGTGCATCTTAATCCACGACTGAACGCTTGCTTGTTGCCCCCGTTTATTATTAGACTCCCAACAGAATCACTTACAGGAGAGGCCCAGAAGAAGATGCGTATTTCAAAATTTACCCACTTCGTTGTCGCCGCTTTGCTGCTCGCCACCTTCGCCGTCACCGCCTCGGCGCAGGTCACGGCCACAGGCAAAGTCATGCTCAAACAAGCTGATGGAACGGAAGTTCCCCTCAGTGATGCTCTGGTGCAAATCTACCGCACCGATATTAAACAATCGTTCAAAACGAAGACGAATAAAAAAGGCGAATACGTCTACGCCGGAATGGACTACATCGGCACGTACTCCATTCTCATCAGCGCGCCGAACGCCAGACCCTCCTATATTGGCAACGTCCGGCTCAGCGCGCAACCGGCTAACAATTTCACGCTCGAAGCGGGCGACGGTAGAGTGTTGACGCTCGAAGAGACCAAAGCCGCCGGGGCAAGCGCGGGTGCGGCGGCCAAGCCGGGCGGGGCGTCTGCCGCCGACATCGCCGCGGCCAAGAAGTTAGCTGAAGAAGAGGCCAAAAAACGCGCCGAGATCGAAGCCAGAAATGTGAAGATCGATGAGCGCAATGCCAAACTTCCCGTCGTCTTCAAAGCGGCCAATGAAGCTTTCACCGCCAAGAAGTATGACGAGGCGATTACTCTCTACGACCAGGGGATCGCTATCGATCCTGACGAAGCGGTGGTTTATCGCAACAAGGCATTGGCGTTGCGCTCGCGCGGCAGAGACAAGTACAACAACTCGTTGGGCATTAAAGATGCTGCTGCGAAGACCGCCGCCAGAGAAGAAGCACGAAACGATTTCAAAGCCGCCACCGAAACCGGAGAGAAGGCCATCAGTGCTTTTCGCGCTGGCACAAGTAAAATTGCCCCCGGCGGGGCTGCTGCCGCCAGCGGCGGCGGGGGCGGAGCGCAGAATAGCGAATTAGATTTCCTGTCGGAGCGTTCCGAGTCTTATCGCATCGCACTGCAAACCAGTGCGCAGATTGATACCAATGCCGCCGCCAAGGCGATTCAGGAGTACATCGCCGCCGAAACCGACCCGGCGAAAAAGACCAAAGCGGAAGCGAGCCTCGGCGACGCATTGTTTGCGGGCGGGCGCGTTGACGAATCAATCGCCGCTTACAAGGGGATTTTAGCGTCGAATCCGAACAACCTCGATGCCCTCTTCGGCCTCGGCATCGCGCTGGCCGCCGAGGGGTCGGATGAGAAGACGGCGCAGGCGCGCGACATGCTCCAGCAATTCGCGACTAAGGCCGCCGCGACCGACCCGCGCAAACAGCAGGCAGAGGAAGCCGTGGTCGGTCTCAATGAGGCGCTCAAGCCCAAACCTGCCGACAAGTCCACCACGACCAAACGCCGCAAGACTTAAAGTTCACTTGAAACATTAACAGCAAAAGGCGACGCCTAAACCGGGCGTCGCCTTTTCGCGTTTCCCGCCGCCACTCAGCCGCTAGCCATCCTTAGCGCCGAAAGCGCGATCAGCGCGCACCTTCCGTCCGCCATCGTAAGTTACTGAAAATACAGAGTTTTCTGCGCGCCTTCCGTGCTTACGTCCGTCGTCATATATTGCTCTTGACAGCCGCCGGATAAGACAGTAACATGATTTGGCAAACGATGTTTGTCATCGTTGCTTTAGAACAAACATCGTATATCTCGCACACCATCTTCCTTGCTGGAGTTATTGATAACGCCAGCCCCTACACAAACTCTCCTTTGCAGCGACCCGAACTCCAGTGGAACAGTCAAGAACATGTCAGCTAAACTAGGCGAAATACTCGTTCGCGAAAACATCCTGACGCCACAGCAACTACGTGAGGCGCTCGACTATCAACGCGATCACGGCGGTCGACTCGGCTTCAATCTCGTCAAGCTCGGGCTGGTTTCGGACGACATGGTGACGGCTGTTTTGTCGCGCCAGTACGGCGTGCCGAGCGTCAATCTCGATTTGTTTGATGTTGACCCGACGGTCATCCGCCTGATCCCGCGCGAAGTGGCCGATAAATATTCGGTGCTGCCGCTCTCACGCGTCGGGGCGACTTTGACGCTGGCGATGGTAGACCCCACGAACGTCTTCGCGATGGACGACATCAAGTTCATGACGGGCTTGAACATCGAGCCGGTCGTCGTCTCGGAAGCGGGCGTGCAGGAGGCCATCGAACAGTACTACGGCGGGTCGCGCGAAATCGAACTGGCGAGCGCCGTGGAGGCCGCGTTGCCGGGCGCGAACGGCAACGGTCACAGCAACGGCTTCAGTATGGCAGCGGATACTGTCTCGCTCTCACAGTTGGATTTTGACGAAGACGCGGTGAAGGGCGTCGAAGTCATCGACGAAGACGACGAAATCGACGTGTCGAGTTTGGCGCGCATGAGCGAGGATGCGCCGGTCGTGCGGCTGGTCAATGTCCTGCTCGTCGATGCGCTGCAACGCGGGGCTTCCGACATCCACATCGAGCCTTATGAAAAAGAGATGCGGATTCGCTTCCGCATTGATGGCGTCCTCTACGACGTGATGCACCCGCCGATGCGCCTGCGCGACGCCCTCATTTCGCGCATCAAGATCATGTCGAAGCTCGACATCTCGGAAAAACGCTTGCCGCAAGACGGTCGCATCAAGATCAAACTCAGAGCCGACGGTCGTTCGCGCGAACTGGACTTCCGCGTCTCGACGCTTCCCACCCTGTTCGGCGAAAAAGTTGTGATGCGCCTCCTGGACAAAGAGAAGTTGATGCTCGACATGACGAAGCTCGGTTTTGAACCCGAATCGCTCGTCAAGTTCAAGCGCAATATCGAACGCCCCTACGGCATGGTGCTTGTCACCGGCCCTACGGGGTCGGGCAAGACCAACACGCTCTACTCCGCGCTGCAATCCTTGAACACGACGGAGACGAACATCATGACGGCGGAAGACCCGGTCGAGTTCAACCTCATGGGCATCAATCAGGTGCAGATGAAGGAGCAGATCGGTTTGAACTTCGCCGCGGCACTGCGCTCTTTCCTACGCCAGGACCCGAACATCGTCCTCGTCGGCGAAATCCGCGACTTCGAGACTGCCGAGATCGCCATCAAAGCCGCGCTCACCGGCCACCTCGTCCTGTCCACCCTGCACACCAACGATGCCCCATCCACCATCTCGCGCCTGATGAACATGGGCATCGAGCCATTTCTCGTCGCCACAAGCGTCAACTTGATTCAGGCGCAACGCCTCATCCGCCGCGTCTGCACGGAGTGCAAGGAAGTGCTCCCGACGCCCCCCGAAGCTCTCATCGAAGTCGGATTTAAGCCGGACGAGGCGCGCGACCTCATAATTTACAAAGGCAAAGGTTGCAGTAAGTGCAACAATACCGGCTACAAAGGCCGCGTCGGTCTCTACGAAGTGATGGAGATCACGGACGATCTTCGCGAGTTAATTTTGATCGGCGCGTCCGCCCTCGAACTGCGCAAGCGCGCCGTGGAGAACGGCATGCTCACCCTGCGCCAGTCGGGTTTGATGAAGATCAGAAACGGCGTGACCACGGTCGAAGAGGTCGTGCGCGAGACGGTCGCTTAACGAGAGGTTCACCATGTTTTTGCGCGCTCTGGTTTTGTCCATTCTCATCTTATGCACGGTGGCGGCTACGCTGCCGCTGACCGACTCGCTGGCGCACTGGTCCAACAAACCCGCCGCCGCCCGCCGGTACAAAGGTCGTTACAGCCGCCGCCACTCCCGCGCCTGGTGGCGACGCTACCGCGCCCGCCTGCGCCGCCAACGCGCCGTCGCTGCCGAACGCCGCCGCCGCCGCCGCGCTCTCATGACGGCAAAAAACATCTCTCCCTTCGCGCCCGCCAATCATGCGGCAGAGACGGCAGGCAACCTGAACAGCCTCATGCTGTCCGCCGTCTCTCTGCCAAGCACCGCCGCGCTCTCCAGCATCACTCCGGTGAAACCGGCGGCCACCACCATCATCGTGCCCGCCAGCAAAGAGCAGTTGGGATTGTCAGTCCTCCCGCTTCCGCGCGGTTGGAGCGGCGCGACGGCGAACCGCGCGGGTGAGATGCGTTTCAACGTTCGTGTCGGCGATGGCCGCGCGCTCGGAGCGGCAATCTGGTCGCGCGTCGGCGTGCAGCCCGTCGTTTCTGCCTCCGCCGATTCACGCGGCAAGTCATTCGGCGGCGTGCCGGTTGCCGTGCTGCGCCGCATCGTCATCGACCGGATGGTGGCCGAAGGCGGATGGGTTACGAACGACCTGCAACGCCAATTCGGCGAACGCCGCGTCTTCATCGTCATGGCGCAAAGCGTGGCGGCGAACGGCGAGCGCCGAGCGCAGGCGTTCTACTTTACGGAATCCGACGGCCAAATTTACAGCCTCGCGACGAACGCGCCCGCCGCGCACGCCGACTCGCTCGCGGCTGAATTCGAACAGGCCGTCGTCGCGCTCGGCTCGCGCCGCGCCAACTCCGCCGCCGCGCAGTTTCAACGCTGAGCGAGCAATTCCCGGCTCGCCCGGAGCGATCTTTAGTCAAAACCCACGCCTGCGCTTGTCTTTTGCGCCAGGCCATTTTTCCCACGGAGTGGATAAGCAAACATGGCAGCCAACGAATCATCACTGGCGGAGCAACTCTCGCTCTCCGACCTCTTGAAGAAGTTGATCGAAGTGGGCGGCTCGGATTTACATCTGACTACCAACACTCAGCCGCAGGTGCGCGTTGACGGGAGTTTGCGCCCGCTCGATGGCTTCAAGGTGCTGACCTCTACCGACACCAAACAACTCGCTTACAGCGTGCTGACGGACGCGCAGAAGCACCGCTTCGAGGAATCGCTCGAACTCGACTTCTCTTTCGGCGTGCGCGGCCTCTCGCGCTTTCGCGCCAATCTCTTCAACCAGCGCGGCGCGGTCTGCGCGGTCTTCCGCGCCATCCCCTACGAGATCAGATCGTTTGAAAATCTCGGTCTGCCCCCGGTCGTGACCAAACTCTGCGACCGGCCACGCGGACTGATCCTCGTCACCGGCCCGACCGGCTCCGGCAAATCGACCACGCTTGCCGCCATGATCGACAAGATCAACCGCGAGCGGCACGAGCACATCGTCACCATCGAAGACCCCATCGAGTTTCTGCACAACCATAAATCATGCGTCGTCAACCAGCGTGAGGTCGGCTCGGACACGAAAGGCTTCGCCGAAGCACTGCGCACCGCCCTCAGGCAAGACCCCGACGTGGTGCTCGTCGGCGAAATGCGCGACCTCGAAACCATCGAGTCGGCACTGCGCATCGCCGAAACGGGGCACTTGACGTTCGCCACCCTGCACACCAATTCCGCCGCTTCGACCATCAATCGCATCATCGACGTGTTCCCCTCAACCCAGCAGGCGCAGATTCGCGCGCAGCTTTCTCTTGTGCTCGAAGGCATCATGTGCCAGGCGCTCTTGCCGCGCTCAAACGGGCAGGGGCGCGTCGCCGCGCTGGAAATTCTCGTGCCCAATTCCGCCATCCGCAACTTGATCCGCGAAGACAAGATTCACCAAATCTATTCGATGATGCAGACGGGACAGGAGAAGTATGGCATGCAGACCTTCAATCAGGCGCTCGCCACGCTCTACCACAAACGCCTGATCTCGCTCGACCTCGCCATGCAGCGTTCTTCGAACACAGACGAACTGCGCGATCTGATCGAACACGGCGCGGGCGTCAACACCGGCAACGGCGCGGCCAACACCTCGCCCCGCCCCGGCACGCACCCCAGCCCTTACGCCCAACCGCGTCCCATCGGCGCACGCCCCACACGCTAATTTTGGATTGCGGAATGCGGAATGCGGATTACAAGAGACAGCTTGCTCTTATCAATCCGCATTCCGCAATCCGCATTCCGCAATAAGGAGTTAAGAGATGCCCACTTACGTCTTCAAAGGCCGCAATCGACTCGGCGAGGTGATGGTCGGCGAACGCATCGCCGACAGCCACGAGATGTTGAAACAATTGCTGCGCCGCGAACAAGTCATGCTCACTTCCGTCAAAGAGAAGGGGCGCGAGGTCGCCGTGCCGAAATTGAGCGGACGCGGCAAAGTGAAGTCGAAAGAATTGTCGATCTTCACGCGCCAGTTCTCCGTCATGATCGACGCGGGCTTGCCGCTCGTGCAGTGTCTCGACATCCTCGCGACTCAGCAGGAGAATAAATTTTTCCAGCAAGTATTGACGCAAACCCGGCAGGACGTGGAAGAAGGGTCCACTCTGGCGGTCGCCATGTCGCGCCACCCGAAGGCGTTCGATCAACTTTTCGTCAACATGATCGAGGCGGGCGAGACCGGCGGTATTCTCGACATCATCTTGCAACGCCTGTCCACCTTTATCGAAAAGATCGTGAAGTTGCGCCGCGATGTCGTCTCGGCGATGATCTATCCTTCGGCGGTCATAGTGATCGCCGTCCTCGTCGTGGCCGCGATCCTCGTCTTCGTCATCCCGCAGTTTCAGGCGATCTTCCTGGGGTTGCTCGGCCCCGGCGAGCAACTCCCGTTGCCTACGCGCATCGTCGTCTCTCTCAGCAGTTTCATCGCCGGGTGGGGCGGACTCTGTATTTTCGCGGGCGTCATCGCCCTCTTCCTCGGCATCCGCGCCTACCGCAAGACCGTGACCGGGCTCCGCAATACGGATCGGCTCATGCTAAACGCACCCATCCTCGGCCTGGTCCTGCGCAAGATCGCCATCGCGCGTTTCTCGCGCACGCTCTCGACGCTGCTCTCTTCCGGCGTACCCATCCTGCAATCGCTCGACATCACGGCGCGCACCGCCGGCAACATCGTCATCGAAGAAGCGATCCGCGCCATTCGCACGGGCGTCGAGCGCGGCGAGAGTTTCGTCGAGCCGCTGAAAGCCTCGGATGTCTTCCCGAACATGGTGGCGCAGATGGTCGGCATCGGCGAACAGACCGGCGCACTCGATTCGATGCTCGGCAAGATCGCCGATTTCTACGAACAGGAAGTAGACAATGCCATCGCCAACATGCTGACGCTCATCGAGCCCGCCATGATCGGTTTCCTGGGCGTCACCATCGGCGGCATCGTCATCGCCATGTACATGCCGCTCTTCACCCTGGTCGGAAAACTTGCAAGCGGCGGCAACTAACTTTAAAGGGATTTGTGTCCGAGCTAAATAAAGATGCGTCCAGCTAAATAAAGATGCGCTCAGTTAAATAAAGATGCGCCCTGAAAAAAGTAGAGCCGCCCCTTGTGTTTAACATTAGGGGCGGCTCTGCTCGCTCATCATTCAGAATCCTACCGAGTAAAATATGAAGTGAGAATACTCCCATTTATTAGGGACGTGGAATAGTAGCTATTAGCCTGCGACACTCACTCAACAACTCAATACCATGACACTCAATCAACTCGAATACGTCCGAGATGAATAGGCTAGGGCCGTGTGCAAGGTCATCAATAGTACGCTTAGGCAACAAAGGCAGTACAACCGCGGTGAGATCAGAAATTTCAGGAGCTATAATCTCTTTAATAGAGTTATTCACATGAATAGGCAGCACGCTAAAGATGGCGATCAGATGCTGTTCGCGGACTTGTATAGCTCTCTGAACCTCGGGGTGTGAGATGTTGTAACAAAAATCATCAATAGTCGTTGGCCCGCTATACGTCTCCCGCCACTTCTCGTTCCAACTTGCCTCCCGCGGGAAACCAGCACTAGCAAAATGCAGTGCCGGTTCTTGAAGCACTTTACGCAATGAAGGATAAGCTAGAGCCGAGTCCACAGGGACTCTTTCAGCGCCTTTCGTCCTAGCTTTCATGTAAAGGCGCGAAGTTTCGGCGTGAATCTCGCCACTACTTGCTGCGTACTCACGCTGATGACCTCCCCATCCGAAATAGTTATCAAGACGGTAGCCGGAGACTTTGTCGTCCACGATGACATCGGCGGCTGGCGGCGCGAACAACTCTGCAAACACCTTATCAACTCTGTCACAAAGTTGAATGTAAGCAGGGTACTCTGCTTTGAAGTCTGGTGGATAATCGGTGCAAGCTTCGACCAATACATTGGCTCCATTAGCTTGCATTACAGAGCGCATACCCTCAATGTATCCGTCGTCGTATTGTGTGTCGGCGTCTGCCTGCAAGATAAGCACGTCATGCTCGCCTCTGTCCGTTGATCGCGCAAATGCCCGCACCATCATGTTGCCGCGATGGCGTGGCGGCACATATCCGAGTTCTGGTTCGTATCCGATGACAACTCTGCCATCAAGCGTATCCCCTTTGACTTGTTTTGCAATGTCGGCAGAGCCATCGGTTGAGCCATTATCAATCAAAAAAAGCGTTGCACTTCGTGGAGTAGAATTGGTTCCCATGCCGAAGCCGAGTGAACGACAGGTGTTCGCAAGTGTCTCTTGCTCGTTTAGGAACGGCAGCACAATCGCAACATGAATCTCAGTTGATGATTCTTTGGTTTTGTGTGTCATGCTCACGCTCCAACTAGCTTCTGAGTTCAAATATTTAGTAGATTAGCAATTGAAGCGGCACAATTAGCAAATTGTAGAGCCGACCTCGATTATATTTTCTCAATGCCATTCACTCTACATACTGTATTATAGGCAGGTACATATACCTTAGGCTTGCCAACGAAGGTGAATTATGACTGACTTCAAAAGTGCAACCCCGGTTTATTTTAAGTCTCTTGAGCTGGAAAACGTGCGATGCTTCAGAACGACACAAAAACTAGATTTGACCGACAAGCATGGACGCCCAGCACAATGGACACTGCTCATGGGAGACAACGGTGTTGGGAAAACAACATTGTTACAGTGTTTGGCATGGATGAGACCCCTGCTTCAAGAAGCTACTCAGAGCAAGGCTAATCAACAGATGGAAGCTAACTCTTCCACTTCTATTGATGAAGATACCGAGAGGACTGGCAAAAGGCTGGAACTTGCACCAGCTTTGAACAATGAAGACAACGATGTGCTTGAGAGTTTATTCCCGCCTAGCACCGAAACATCACTAGAGCTAAAAGGGACTTTATGTCAGGGGCAAGACTTTCACTCTTTTCAGCCGTGCGGAGAAATGAGAACCGCAATTCAGGCTACAGGTAAGGGTGGTGTGCTCGAAGATTCCAAGCTAGAAGGCAACTCGAAGATTGAAAAGGAAGAAGATTACCGCAAATGTAACATCATCTCGTATGGAGCGATGCGTTACATAGATTGGGGCAATCTGGCACAAAGAGAAATTGACAATGATCATCTTTCTTCTCTATTAACCGGCAGAACAGCACTTTACGATCCTGAAGAGATTCTCGTTAGCTTGAACGCTGCCGCAAATCTAAACAGTAAGAACAAAGAGATTGCTAGCAAGCGATTGAAAAGCGTTTTGGAAATGATAGTTGCAACGATTCCGTTTATCTCAAGTAAAGAGGATATTGAGATTCTCGGTCCGAAAATTCCTGGCGGTGTTAAGGAAGGGAGCGGCGTTTGGTTCAAAATTCGAGACGGTAAAGTTCCACTGTCCGCACTGAGTCTTGGATACCAAATAACTTTGGCATGGATGGTAGACCTCGCGTGGCGATTATTCCAGCTTTATCATAAGAGTGAAAACCCGTTGTTAGAGCCAGCGGTAGTGCTCGTGGATGAATTAGATTTACATCTGCATCCGCGCTGGCAACGCACGATCATAAGAGAGCTAACTCCACATTTCCCTCGCATTCAGTTCATCGCGACCACACATAGCCCGCTAATGGTTCAGGCAGCAGCCAATGAAAACCTTGTCGTGTTACAACAGAAGAACGAAGAGGTTGAGATAAATAGCGACCCTCTCATAGTTGAGGGTTGGCGTGTTGATCAAATTCTGACGAGTGAATTGTTCGATGTTTCCAGCCGAAGCGTCAAGAAAGAAGAGCTGTTCAGAGAACGCGACGCACTACTAGACAACCCAAAGAGAACTGAAGACGAAGACAGGCGGTTGAATAATTTAGAGAAACAAATCGAACGATTACCGACTTTCGAGAATCCGCAAGATCAAGAAGAAGCGATGAGATTAATTCAGCAAGCCGCTGAAATTCTCAAAAGAAATGGAGCGTTGCTGCCTTGATTCGGATCATGAAACCTGATGCCCCCGAAATTATCAGTATAGACGGGGTAGAGCAAACCAGAAGAGATTGTGAGAATTACAACAACTGTGCCGATGATTACCACTCAGGCAAAGTTAAATTCAACATCCTCGGAAGCATCTACAATGCAGATGGGGTGAAACAGTCTTTGTTGGCAGCCCAGCACGGTAAGTGTTGTTACTGCGAGAGTAAGTTCGGAGCTACATCTTATGGTGACATTGAGCATCATCGTCCCAAAGGTGCTGTAAAGGAGGAACCGAAACATCTCGGCTACTGGTGGCTTGCTTATGTTTGGGATAACTTGCTCGTGAGTTGTGAGGTGTGTAACCGAACACATAAAAGTACATGGTTTCCTCTGAGGAATCCATCAGCACGTGCGAAGGCCCCCACAGATAATATAGATGCGGAGGAACCACTATTGATCAACCCTGGGCTACAAGACCCGCGTGAACATATTCGCTTCAAAGGGGATGCTCCTGAGGCTTTAGACGATATTGGTCGGACGACCATAAAAGTTCTGGGTCTTCGTCGAAAGGATTTACAAGAGGCGCGGTTAGAACATTCCAACAAAATAAAAATGAATTTTTGTCTAGTCTACTTGAAAGCATGGGCAGCATTCTTTGAGCAAGATGACGAACTCAAACGAACGTCAATATCTGAATATGATAAGTTTATAGAAGAAGCGAGGCGGGCTGATGCTAAATTTAGTTCAATGGCTCAAGATTTAATCGAGCAATTGTTAAAGGATGCCGAAGGCTTCGGTCAAACTCTAACGAAATCCAATCCATAGTAAAACTGATATGTATATGGCTTCAACTTCATTTGTATTAGGATCATCTAAGTGCTTATCAATTACTCAGCAACGTCACACAACATTAGCTTTTGTACAAAGCACTGCCCTTCTTCCGTAAGGTCGAGACAATTCTGGAATGAATGTACTTCCGCAATCTGTTTAGCGATTTGATCTCTCCTGTCGTTTATGTAGGCTGCATCAGCATTTTGTAAAGACAATAGGTTCCCTAAGAACTCATATACCACTCGAAACACATACAAGCCGTGTAAGAGGCCCTGCGCTGTGCGGAACTCACCCCGCCACGGTGAATAATATTGCTCCCAGCTTGGGTTGATAAGTTTGACGACGCGCTCGACGAGCGTAAGTTGTAGATGCATCGCCTCGTGAACTATCCCTTCGGCTACTCGCAATGCGTCATGCGGTACGCGTGTCGAAGGAATTGACACGAATATAGAGAACGGAATGTGCGGCTCGCTGAAACTCACGTCGAACTCGTTGTTCGCTGGTCTTATGAGGTGAAGTGACTTAACTAAGGTGGCTACAGTAGTCGCCAATGTGGGCACTTTTGTCAGGACTTCTACTGCATCTCGCAGGCAACTTGTGATAGCACTGTCCGCAATCTGCTCCGCGTTGTAAAAGTTAACCCCAGCCTCTTCATATCCGCCCTTAATTTTGTTGCCAAGCAACTCAATCTGGAGCGAAGGCTCATCCCAATCAGCAATAGCCCAAGGCGACAAATACGTGACGATGGAGCGACTCGCGTTTGGATCACACGAAATTAGCCTGGCCGTGCTGTAAGAGAACTTAGTCAAGCCGCAAGTATGGCTCAACTGCTGCCAGCATATATCCGTTAATTTCTTCGTGAGATGAGGAAGCCAAACGACATCATGGTACGACAGCGAGAATTCAACCTGCTTCGCTACATCAAACATGAGCGGCTTCCGCGTAGAACGAATATACGAGGGTAAATCGCTCGCCACTATGAATGGTTGAAACGGCGTGATTCGAGTCGGGAGAGATCGCGAAGCCGACTGCACTGTTGTGTGTTGGGCGAAATATCTGATGCACGTCTGCCGGATCGGGGCTATTGAAGAACATTAACATTCCTCCGTTCTCATCCGTCCATCCCCGATTAAGTTGAATTAGCAAACGGTGCGTTTCACACCCAGGAATATAGTCATTATGTATCCTGATACGCTGTCCGGGAAGGAGTTTATGGGCAGTAAAATCAAGACGCTGTTGAAGACGCACTTTGAATACTTCTTCCATCCCTGCTTTGAGCTTACCCAGAAAGGATGGCTCCTTAAGGAATGACAAGTGTGCAGGTACTTCAACATCCCAGAAGCTGAACTCGTGCTGCTCGTAGAATTCTGTTTCCGTCAACTTCCACGACGTGCAGCCTTCAAGCCACTTTAATATAGACGAAGCAACCCCTTCACTTAATGCTACTAGCGAAGAGAAGTAAGGGAATGGCGTGGAGAAAAACTCTATCGAAGAAAACTCCTGACATTTACCGGGAGGAGCATTCATATGTTAATCGCAGCCAAGTGCTTACGAATATGCCCGATCAGTAAGCGCTGATCAGCACAGTAAATTGATGGGTTATCGTATCCATTATCATCGCACCATCTATGCAATGTCATTCCGCCGCCGCAGACTTGTAAATCTGGACAAGTCAGACAAGTCTCGCAACTCGGGCGTTGTGCGGCGTGGTATTCAGCAAACTCGGATGAAGCGAGCGCCTCAGCCAAACTGTGTGTATGCACTGACCACTCCTGTGCAAAGCGGTCAGCTCCGTTGTAAGAACTCTTCAGCGTATCGTTCTTAGTGATCGATCCATCCGTATCAATGATGGCGATGCCAAAGTCGGTGATACCAATGCCATCTTTGGTTCCACTGCCACCAAGAATGAGTTTAATAATATCATCGAGCAGGCGTATGCGGATGGGTGCCGAGTCGGCGAGATAGATGTCTATCAACCGGGAGAGCCATTCTCCATATTCGGTCGAATAAAAAGACCTCTTCCCATGAGGTAGTCGCGTGTGGTTTCCGTCCTGACATAAGAAATCGACGCTCGGGGCATCCAGCCAGCGGAAGAAGTTATAAACCTCTTCCGCATTTGATTGAGGGTCAATCACTGCTAACACGCCAGAGAAAAGGAATGTCGCATCAGAATGGTTGCGCAGTTTCTGGATGCCAGCTAAGACTTTATTGTGAGTGCCCTGCCCTGCATGTCCAACTCGATTACGATCATGAATGTGTTGTGGGCCATCAATACTGACGGACAGACTAGTGTGGTATTCAGAACAGACATCAAGAATACTATCGGTGATCAAGATGCCATTCGTTTGAAGGCTAATAGGATATTCGGAAGGTAGCGCGTTACGAAGCGTATTAAGGAGTCTTGTTAAATCAGTTCTGCCGAGTAGAAGCGGTTCGCCGCCGTGCAGTACTACCGCGAAGGGGTGTTGTTGCAAACAGGATAATTCAGCGAGTGTTCGTGCGACTGCTTCGACCGTTTCGTGTGACATTCGCTTAGGCATGTTGGCCCAACCGTTGTCACCCATGTTGTAAACATAGCAATAGCTACAGTCGAGATTGCAGCGACTGGCGACCTTCAAAAGAACGGTGTCAAGTTCCACCACTTTCGTTAAATTATTAGGAGCGATTGTGGCGATTATGAAAGCGGTTGTACATCGTTGGGGTAGCAGTCTCTTTATTACGCACTTCTTCTATTAGCCTAGCGATTACAGCGCTTGAGACTTTATCAGGATTTATTTGCTGCTTGTTTATATTTTGCGACTTAACATCCTTTAGACGTTCTGTCTTCTGCATTTAATATCTCCTGTTCGCCTTTATCTCAAATCTTACAAGCGAACTTTTAACATAGGGACGATATGATTACAATCAAATACTCACCAACCAAGTAAGTGCCTTGTTTAGAGATATTTACGGAAGGCGATATACGATTTGTTTCTGGTCTGTTCACCGTATAGCCAAAGACAATTCGCTAAAGCTATTGAATTTGCTGTATTTAACGGCACATATTTAATTTTGAAATTAGAGAAATTAGCCAATCTCCGCTATTGACGGAAGTGTCTCGTCTTCATCAGCGGACTCTTATAATTGCAGCACCGTATTTATAAAGTAATTCACACACTTGCAAAACAATGTTATTCTTCTATTGGAGAGTCACATTGTTTTGAAGACTCTAGACATTATGGGGTTAAACACAGTCCCGATCTTTATTTAGCGAATGAGGATTCAGAACCTACAAGCGACTACCTTCTGGAGCCGATCTTTATTTTACGGCATGAAAAAACGCCAACGTAGAATCAATAACTTACGCGGCGTTCAGGTCTGAATCTTTATTTAGCGGCTACAATTTGAACATTCGCGTTTGAGATATTTGATTTTCCCAAACGAGGGATTTTGAATTATTCCACACAAAAAGCCCGTAAATTCGGGCTTTTTGGTGTGTATGGGTCTGCTCAGATGCGTGATATACTTCTTGCCTCGCGACTTCAGCTATGAAATTAGAACTCATCCCAACACCCCGGAAGCCCCATAAAATGGGTAGTGGCTCAATGACGTGAGAGAGCCACTGAGCGATTGTAGTAATGCAGAAACAACCGCAAACAGGTTTCGTGCATTTCATCCGACTTGAAAAACGACAACGACTTTCTGACGAAGTGAGCGAGC
>JBPCIP010000122.1:0-24122 GCA_051006195.1 Pyrinomonadaceae bacterium | reverse complement strand
GTACGGCGTGGACGCAACGCGCCTCGTGCTCGCTTCGATTGAGACGACCGATACGCGCTGGAACGAAAATCAGGTCGAGTCGTATCGCAACTTCGCCAACAAAATCTGGAACGCCGCGCGCTTCTGTTTGATGAACTCGGAAGGCGCGCAGGTCGGGCAAGGCTTCGATGAGGATCGTGCGAACTGGGCGTTGCATGATCGCTGGATCGTGTCGCGTCTGAACAAGACGGCGCAGGCGGTGGGCGCGGCGATTGAGAATTATCAATTCCACGCGGCGGTGCAGACGCTTTACCATTTCTTCTGGGATGATTTCTGCGACTGGTACATCGAACTCGCAAAAGCGGAAGTGACGGCGACGCAAGAGTCGGCTGCGCGCAACGAAGCGCGCAGCCGTGTGCTGACGGTGCTCGAACAGGCTTTGCGTCTGTTGCATCCGTTCATGCCGTTCATCACTGAGGAACTGTGGCAGCGTCTCCCCGGCATCGGCAAACAATTTCTTCACCCGGCTTATGAGAGCGCGCCGACGACGATCATGCTCGCGGCTTATCCGCAAGGACAAACGGAGTTGATTGACGAGCGGGCCGAAGCGGACGTGCAGGCGATCATCGAACTCGTCTCGCGCGTGCGCAACATTCGCTCCGAGATGAACATCAAGCCGGGCGAGGCCGTGCAACTGTTGATCAGCGCGCCGGACGAAAATTTGCGCGGTGTGTTTGAAGCGAGCGCGGGGCATATCGCGCGGCTCGTGCGCGCGTCGGACATCGAGATTGCAGAGAAGCTTGATGTGCCGCGTGCCGCTGCCCGTGCGGTGCTGGCGGGAGGGGCGGAGGTGGCCGTGCCGCTCGAAGGCTTGATCGACTTCGCACAAGAGCGCGAGCGTTTGAGCAAGGAGCAGGAGAAGTTGCGGCAGGAGGCAGAGCGGTTGCAGGGGCAACTGGCGAACGAGAATTTCGTCGCCCGCGCGCCCGCCGAAAAGGTCGAGGCGTTGCGGCAACGCCTGACGGACATCGCGCAACGAACGGGTGCGTTGCAACAAAGCATGGAGGCGTTCGCGGAATGAAATGGCTTGACGAAGGTGCGCTCTTTCAACAGATCGGCGCGTTTCTCACGGAAGACTTGGGGCGCGGCGACATCACGACGCAGTCCACCGTCACGCGCAACGCGCACGCGCGCGGGCGCTTTCTGGCGAAAGAGTCGATGGTCGTCGCCGGACTCGAAGCGGCGGAAGCGGTCTTCTCCACGCTCGACGCGCAACAGCAACTTGAGGCTTTCGTCTCCGACGGCGACGAGGTGGAAGCGGGCAAAGTCATCGCGCGCACGAACGGTTTCGCCGACGTGCTGTTGGCGGGCGAGCGGGTCGCTCTGAACTTGCTGCAACGCCTCTCCGGGATCGCGACCATCACGCGCAAGTTCGTCCGCGCGGTGGAGGGAACGAACGCGCAGATCGTCGATACGCGTAAAACCACGCCGGGCCTGCGCATGCTGGAGAAGTACGCCGTGGAGTCGGGCGGCGGGCGCAATCATCGCTTTGGATTGGACGACGGCGTGCTGATCAAAGACAATCACATCGCACTGGCGGGCGGCGTGGGCGCGGCGGTCGAACGCGCGCGGGCGGCGGTCGGTCATTTGCACAAGGTCGAAGTTGAAGTTTCCACCGAGCGCGACTTGCGCGAAGCCATCACGAGCGGCGCGAATATTTTGCTGCTCGACAATCTGACGCCGGAAGAGACGCGCGCGCTGGTCGAACTCGCGCGCGAGCTTTCCCCAAACGTCATGCTCGAAGCATCGGGCGGGATTCGTCTGGAGAACGTGCGCGCCTACGCCGAAGCGGGAGTCGATCTGATCAGCGTCGGCGCGCTCACCCACTCGGCGCGCGCCATGGACATCAGCTTCAAGATGCAAGCGGGATGATACGAATCGGCGCGCGCGAAGGTTGGAACTGTATTCATCTGCGAGCGTGTAAATTAAAGTTGTGCGTTGTCGCCAGTCAGTTGTCCGTCGTATGTGTTGGACAAGTAAGTGACTAAGGATTGAGACTGGACTAACGGACAACGGACAAAGAACAGTTGTTAAGGAGTTTCATGATGCGGAATCGCTCAAGGTTCAAAGTGGCGGCATTGGCGATAGTGTGTGGTGCGCTGGCGTTGGGAGTGTTTGAGGTGCATTCGCAACAGCGGCGGCGGCAACCGTCGCGGCGCGTCACGAATCCGGTGCGGTCTAGTCCTACGCCCGCGCCGGATTATGAGCCGAGAGTGGTGAGCACCGCTGAGGAACAGGCCGCAGAGGAAGGGCGCACGACGACGACGAGTCGCCCGGCGCGCCGCAGCCGCCCCGCCGCCAATGACCCCGAACAGGATGCGACGCGCAAAACTTTGGAAACAGTGTTGGAAGAGTTCGGCAGGCTCAACAAGAAGGTTGACGATCTCGAAAAGGAGCGACGCGCCGATCTCATTCAGGAGCGATTGACGCGCGCCGAGCAACGCGCCGAAAATTTGCAGACGCAGTTGCGAGACGTGTTGGAGAAGGAGGCGAATTTGCAGGCGCAGACGGAGCGGGTGGACGAACAGTTGCGCCCGGAGAGCATCGAGCGACAGGCCGCACTCACGGGAACGTTCCGGCCAGACGAGTTGCGCGATTCCATCCGCCGCCAACTCGAAGCCGAGAAGCGACGCCTGCGCGGGCAACTCGACTTGCTCGCCACAGGCCGCACCCGGCTTGAGACGGCTCTCAATAATGCCGATCAAGTGGTCGGGCGACTCCGCTCGCAGTTGGACGATGCGACGCAGCGGGAACTCGAAAGCGGCGAGAGCGGCACATTCGCCGCGCCGCGCCCGACGCCCGCGCCGACGCCTTCGGCGACACCGCCGCCACAGTGAAGGGATGAGGGATGAGGGATGAGGGATGAAGAAGAAAACTTCTCAAGCAAGTTATGCATTCCTTTCAGCCCTCATCCCTCCGCCCTCATCCCTTAATTTTATGGGGACGATCTCACAGGTTGAACTCTATCGCTTGATCGCGCAGGCAAACGCGCGTGGTGAACGCGTGGTCGTCGCCACAATCGCCGACACGCGCGGTTCGACGCCGCAACGTCGCGGGGCGAAAATGCTTTTCTTCGAGCAGGGCGAAGTCGCGGGCACAGTCGGCGGCGGCTGCATCGAAGCGGAAGTGTGGGCCGAAGCGCGCGAGGCGTTGCGCACCGGCGAACGCAGGCTTCACCAGTTCAGCCTGACGGCGGATGAAGCGAGCGAAGAGGGAATGGTTTGCGGCGGCACGATGGAGATTTTTATCGATGTGTGGGAAGGCGCAGAGCAAAAGGAGAACGGATAAAAGTTAAAGGCGGAGCCGTCGCAATCTGAGTTTTCCTTGATCTGGCATCATCGGATGTTTGCTTTTCCCTTTGGCTGTTCTTCGACTGGAGTAAAACTATGCCGACATCTTTCATGGAAGATTACAAAGCGAAACACACGCACCCGCTTAATCGCCTGACGCACAGCATCGGCATCCCGATGATCGTCATTAGCTTGCCGCTTTTCTTCTTCAACTGGCGTTGGGCGCTCGCGCTCTTCGTCGTCGGGTGGGTCTTTCAATTCATCGGTCATGCTATTGAAGGCAATCAGCCCGCGTTCTTTCGTCATCCGGTTTATCTCATCATCGGGCCGCTGTGGATCGTGCGCCGCACGCTTTCCGCCGTGGGACTGATAAAGCCAGCCGGTCATTCCACCATCAAACGTGTGCGCTGAAGATGAAGGAAGCGGGCGATCAACTCGCGAACGCCGGAAGGCATATCATCGAAGCGATCACACGCGTCTTAGCTGAAGGCGCAATCGCCGTCCTCGCCACTCTCGTCAACGCTCCGCCGCCCCACACCGGCGCAAAGTTGCTCATCCACAATTCAGGCGCGGCGACGGGCGGCACCGACGATGCCGCGCTCGACGAACAGATCGCGCGCCACGCTCTGAACTTTCTCGCCTCGCGCGTCGAAGCGCAGACGTTCAACGTGGAAGAGTTTGCGCCGGAACTCGCTGTAGCATGGCGCGGGGGGCGCGTTTTATTCGAGCGGATCGAACCGGAGCCGCGCCTCGTCATCTGCGGCGCGGGGCACGTCGGCGCGTCGCTCGCGCGCCTCGCGCACGCGGTCGGCTATCGCGTCACGCTCATCGACGACCGGGCGGATTTCGTCGCCCGCGCTCGCTACAGTGGAATTGATATCGAACTCGTCGCGGCAACTGAAGGTTGGGAGCGGGCAGTGCGCATCGCGGTCGGCGCGGGGCGCGGCGTGTCGGTTGCGGTCGTTACACGCGGGCACAATGAGGATGAAGAGTGTCTGCGCGCCGTCGTCGCCGCACAGCCCGATTATGCCGGGATGATCGGCAGCCGGAGAAGGACGAACATCGTGCTGGAACGTTTGCGCGAGTCGGGCGTGGCGGAAGAAGTTTTGCGAGGGGTGCGCGCCCCCGTCGGTCTGGACATCGGCGCGGTGTCGCCGGAAGAAGTCGCGCTCGCCATCCTCGCCGAGATCGTCTCGGAGCGTCGCGGCGGCAAGGGCGCTCCGCTCTCGGCCTGGCGTCGCGAGTAAATTTGCAGGGGTGAAGTTTTTCGCGGGCAATGCGCAACTGCCGTTATGTCTGTGGATTTCTTCTTTTGCAGCCTTCGCGCAAAATCGGGGTTCTCGCTGGAGGCGCAAAGTTGAAGCGGATGACGCGAAACTCTTCACCCGGCATTCGCGGCAAGTGCATTCGCGCTCGTTGCGTTCGCCCTCAGCAGATGCTCCTCCAGTTTCTTTCGTTTCTTTCCCGCCCAGATGCCGTGAACGGTCAGCACGGGGCCGATGAGGAAATAACACCAGCCCGCCAGGGCCGCGAACCCGCGCCCGCCCCGGCTGGCAATGCCGATTGACAGCAGACCGATGGCGACATTCAAAAGCTGCTCGTGCAACTCCGCACGCGTGTCGAACACTTCGAGCGCGTTCAACTGCAACTCGGCGCGCTTGGTGTAAGCGCGGTAATACATGAGGGCGAAGACCGTGAAGACGGCCACGTAGCCGATGCTGAAGACGATCATCATCGTCCCCAGTTGATCCGCGTTGACCGGCCTGACCATTTCGCCGGTCGCCAAGCGCACGCGGGTGTCAACTCCCATCATCAAATTCACGAGCAGCGTCCAGACGAACTTCAACGGGTAGACATAGAACAGCACGACGAAGAGCAGGGCGGCATTCAGGACGAACGTCAGCGTATCGTTCAACCCGTAGCGGCGGAAGAATTTGTACTGCTGATACCAGACCAGCACCAGCATCGCGAAGCAGACGGCGAAGGCGATGAAGCCGCGCATCATCTCCAACAATGCGTCGAACGTCTGCGGCAACGGCGATCATGGCGTCAGCCACCGTCAAATTTATCTTTTCTCAGCCTTGAGGTATTTCTGTGGAATCAAATTCGCCGGGTCTTCGGCCTGCCAGAAGATCGTGACCACCCACCAGCGTGTGCCGTCGTTCATCAACTGAATGCTGTTGATGCCGCGCACGAAAGGCTTCGGGTCTTTCAGATCGTGGCGACCTTCATAGACGCTGAAGACGTGCGCGATATGAGCGAAAGTTTCGACATGGTTGGCGATCCCCTGCTCGAAGAATCCCTGCTCCTCCATGAACTTGCCTGAAGACGCGATGAATTCCTCGACCGTCAGTGCGCGCGAAGCCGTCTCGCCCGTCGGGCGTTTGCCGGTCGGGATCAAACGCGCTCCCGGCGCGAAGAGCAAGCGAAAGCGATCCCAATCGCGCGCCTTGCCCTTCGCGCCGGAGATGGCGTCGTAGACGGCGGCGAGGATGGCATCGAGCGAAGCGACATCGGAAGCTTTGGCCGTCGGAGCGGGTGGTTTATTAGCGTCGGCTTGTTGCATCTTTAGAAAACTTTGTGGCGGACGTTCAGTAGGAACTTGCGCTTGCAGATGGTTCGTCGTCGCCGTGAGACAGACGAGTAAGATGAGGCTAACGATCATGACAAACGGACTCAAACGAGAAGGACGATGTTTCATAAAGACTCTCCCGAAGAATGAATTTGTGGAAAACCGGAGCGTTTCGCCGCTCGCTCTCAAGCGAGGCCGATTAGACCACGACTTGATGCTGCGTCGCAAAAACTTTCTCAAACGTTAACGAATCTGAACGGGCACGAGTTTTCGCTCCCGGCAATTTGAGTCAAACGCCCCTGCGATGGTATCAACTTACGGTATGCCTCTCACAGTCGAGTCAACCGCGCGGCCATCGCCGCGTTCGAGCGAGATGTTTCGCGCGCTTTCTCATCGCAACTTCCGCCTGTTCTGGACGGGCGCGTTCCTGTCGAACATCGGCACATGGATGCAGACGGTCGCTCAAGGGTGGCTCGTTCTGCAATTGACCGACTCCGCCTTCTGGCTCGGCGTCGATGGTTTCGCCGCGACTTCGCCCGGTCTCGTACTGACGCTGCTCGGCGGCGTCTATGCCGACCGCATCGACCGCAAGCGTTTGCTCCTGATCACGCAGGCGGGGGCGGGCTTGACCGCGCTCGCGCTCGCGCTTCTCATTGCCACAGGCGTCGTCAGCCACGCGGGACACGTCTGGATCATTCTGGCGGCATCGTTCATCACGGGCTGCTGTTTCTCGCTCGCGTCGCCTTCGTATCAGGCGATCACCATCGACCTCGTCGGGCGCGAAGATTTGTCGAACGCCATCGCGCTCAACTCCACGCAGTTTCAACTCTCGCGCGTCGTCGGCCCCGCGCTCGCCGGCCTCGGCTTCAAATTCTTCGGGCTGGCGGGCTGCTTCTTCGCCAACGGCCTCTCATACATCGCCATTCTCATCTCGCTCTCGATGATGCGCCTCAAGCCGGGCGGTGGCGCTGCTGCTGCTGCTGCTGTGGCCGCGCAACAGGCGGGCGGGCAGCGACGAACACTGTGGAGCGATCTCGTCAACGGTTTTCGCTACGTGTGGAGCCGCCCGCGCGTTTTTATGCTGCTCCTGATCTCCGCCGTGATGAGTTTGTTCGGAGCGCCTTACATGACGCTGATGCCGCTGTTCACGCGCAACGTGCTTGGCCTCGGCGAGACCGGCTTCTCCGTGATGATGGGCGCGGCGGGCGCGGGTTCGTTTTTCGCCGCGCTGATGCTGACGTTCCTCGGCAACCTCCGGGGCAAAGGGCTGTACGTGCTCGGCGGCGCGGTGGCGTTCGGCGTCTGCCTGACCGGCTTCTCGCTTTCGCGCAGCGTCGCGCTGTCGCTCACGATGCTCTTCGGCATCGGCTTCGCCATCGTCTGCTCGGTCGCCGTTACGAACATGCTGTTGCAGGAACTCGTGACCGACGAGATGCGCGGGCGCGTGATGAGCATGTTCATGCTCTCGTTCATCGGCGCGTGGCCGATTGGCAGTTTCATCGCCGGCATCGCCGCGCGCCGTTTCGGCGCACCTCATACCCTCGCGGCGGGTGGCGTCATCATCGTCATCTTCAGCCTCATCGTGACCTTACGCACCCCGCGCCTGCGTGCGCTCAACTGACAACCAGAGGATTGAATCGTGAAGCGAAAATCGTGAATGGATAAAACCCGTCTTGCCTGTTTACGATTGACAGTTCACGGTTCAGGGCTTTTTATCTCTTTCCCGCAAGAAATTTGCGCGCGGTCGTTCTAGGAAACGACGGGGCGAAAGTACTCCGCACCAAAATTTCAAGTTTTCGAGGAGACCATACTATGCGTCAGAGATCGTTTGTCGCCTGCCTCTTTTTCCATTTTCTGCTGTTGTGCGCCCTGAACGTCGCCGTCTCTGCGCAAGGCGTGATCGTGCCGCGCCCGTGTGAAGATTGCCCGCGCCCGCCGCGCGTTGCTGCCGCGTTGCCGCCCGCGCTGCCCGTCAAGTCCATCAAACTCAAGACGAAGATTAACGCGCAGGTGGCGACCACACACATCGAGCAAGTTTTTCGCAACGACACCGACGCGACGCTTGAAGGCACGTACTTCTTTCCCATTCCTGAGGCGGCTTCAATCTCCGAGTTTGCGATCTGGGACGGGGAGCGTCGCCTCGTCGGCGAAGTGCGCTCGCGCGAAGAGGCGCGGCGCATCTACGATCAGATCGTGCGCAAACAGCGCGACCCCGGCCTGCTCGAATATGCCGGGAAAGACTTGTTTCAGGCCAGCATCTTCCCCATCCCGCCGCACGCGGATAAAAAGTTGGAGCTGACTTATACGCAGGTGCTTCGCGCCGAATCCGGGACGGTCTCTTACCGCTACCCGCTCGGCACGAATCACAATCTCGCCCGGATCGGCAGCGTGACGGGCGAACTGGAGATCGAAGGCAACCAGCCTTTACGCAATATCTATTCGCCGAGCCACGCCATCGACGTACGGCCAGCGAACGACGGCCAACGCGCGCGGCTGTCGTTTGAGGCGACGGGCGGCGGGCGCGAACCGCAGGACTTCCAACTGTTCTACACGCTCTCCGGCGAAGATTTCGGAATGACGCTTTTGACGCACCGCGAGCCGGGCAGGGACGGTTATTTCCTCCTGATGATCTCGCCGAAAGACAATTGGGCGGAGAGCGAGTACACGGCGAAAGACATCGTCTTCGTGCTCGACACTTCCGGGTCGATGGCCGAGGAAGGGAAGATGGAGAAGGCGCGCGCCGCGCTGCTGTTCGGCGTCAAAACTTTGCGCGCCGATGATCGCTTCAACGTGATCTCGTTTGCGGGCGAAGAGCGTCTGATGGAGAGTGGCCTCATTCAAGCGGACGAGCGCGGGCGGGCGCGCGGCGTCGAGTTCATCGGGCGCTTGCAGCCGACGGGCGGGACGAATATCAACAGCGCGCTCATCGCCGGCCTCAAACAATTTGACGGCGGCGGTGAACGCCCCAAAATGCTCGTCTTCATGACGGACGGGCTGCCGACCGTCGGCGTCACGAATCCGCAGCACATCATCGAAAACGCGCGCGGCGCGAAGACCGGCAATGTGCGCCTCTTCACCTTCGGCGTCGGCTACGATGTCAACACCGCGCTCCTCGATAAACTCGCGAGCGAGAACGGCGGCGCGCCCGATTACGTCGAACCGAAAGAGGATTTGGAATTGAAAGTCTCTAACTTCTTCGCGAAGGTTAACTATCCGGTGCTCACCGCGCTCGCGCTCGACATGGGCGGCGTCGAAACCGACCTCATCTACCCGCGCTCTCTGCCCGATCTCTTTCGCGGCGCGCAAGTAACTTTGCTCGGTCGCTATCGCAACCAGAACGATCTGCGCGGCGTCCGCCTGCGCCTCTCAGGTCGAAACAACCGGCAGGCGCGCAGTTTCGCTTATGAAAATTTGCGCTTCCCCGCGAACGCGGACGAGAACGATTTCCTGCCGCGCCTGTGGGCCACGCGGCGCGTCGGCTGGCTGATGGAACAGATCCGCTCGAACGGCGACGCGCAAGAATTGCGCGATGAGATCGTCGATCTCGGCACGCGCTACGGCATCGTCACGCCTTACACTTCCTATCTCGCGCTCGAACCCGGCGCGGCGACGGAGACAGCCGCCGTCACGTCCAGTTCAACTCTGCGGAACATCAGGACGCCGAATAACGGGGCGATGAGGAGGAGAGGACAAGTTAAAGCCCTGCCTCCGAACGCGCGCACGGCGAAGGATTCTTCCATCGCATCCGGCACAGCCGGAGGAACCCGCGCGGCGAATGCGCCGCTGATGGCGGAAGCCGTGCCGATGCCGATGCCGACTCCGATGCCGGAACCGCCGCCAACGACGGGCGCAAACGCCGTGAGGGATAGCAAGCGCGCCCGCGAGCAGCAGGAGACGGTGCGCGCTGACAGCGGCGACGTCGATGCGTCGAGCGTCCTACGCAAGATCGGAGATAAAACTTTTTACCTGCGCGAAGAAATCTGGACGGACGCGGACTTCAAAGCGGATGCCCGCCTGCCGGAGACGACGCTCGTTTTCGGCAACGACGCATACTTCGACCTCTTGAAACGCGAACCGAAACTGGCCGCCTTCTTCGCCCTCAGCGAGCGCGTCATCGTCGTCTATAAAGGACGGGTTTACCGCGTCATCGCCGAGAAGAAGTAAACGTAATCGGTCAGAGAAGCAGAGATGCAGAGATGCCGAAGGACGCGGAGGAAATTCTCTTCGCGTCCTTCGGCGTTAAAACTTTCTCTCCCTGCGGCGTCCCCTTCGTCTTGTCTCAACTCTCCAACTTCGTGTACAACCAGAGTCTTCCTCACGTCGAACACTCAACGAGCAAGGGATGCCTGTCAGAAAATTTGAGGTCGGAGCATACTGTACTTATGGAGTGGGAGAATATCGCCAGCCGCCATCACCGACGAGGAGCGATCATGGCCTCGTTGCTACTACTACTGTTGGGCGCAGCCATTATCATCGGTGCGTTCGTGCGGGTCGGGGCGCAGGGGGAAGGGTGGAAAGGCACGCGGCACGGGACGGCGGGGAAGGATTTAAACACCGTCTATTTCGCCGATACCAAACGCGGTTGGATCGCGGGCGACGACGGCCTCGTCTATCGCACGGAGGACAGCGGGCGCAGTTGGATCAAACAGCCGGTCGGCACCAATGATCAGATCAACGATCTCTACTTCCGCGACAAAGAAGACGGCTATCTGGTCGCGGGCAACCGCATCCTCGTCACTAACGACAGCGGGCGGACGTGGCGAGAGGCGCGTCAATTTAGCCCTGCGGATTTTGGCGGCGCGGTGCCCGAACTTTACAGCGTGCGCTTCGCGAGCAAGAAGAAGGGCTGGCTCGTCGGCTCGGTCAGTCGCCGCGAAGTGGTCACGGACAGTCTCGTTTTCTTCACACAGGATGGGGGCGCATCGTGGCGGGCGCAACTCGTCCCCTCGCGCGACGAATTGATCCATCTCGATTTCGCGGATGAAAAACGCGGCTGGATCGTCGGCGACAAAGGCACCATTCTCGCCACCACCGACGGCGGCGCGAGTTGGGCAAGACAGCGAGCGAACACGAACGCGACTCTCTACCATGTGGACTTCGTCGATGATGATCGCGGTTGGGCGGTCGGCGCACGCGGCACGATCCTGCGCACCGAAAACGGCGGCGAGACGTGGACCACCGTCATCGTGCCGGGGCTTCAGCGCACGACGCTGTTAAGCGTTCAATTCGTCAACGACGAGCAAGGCTGGGCAGTCGGGCGCGGCGGCGTCGTCCTGCGCTCCGATGACGGCGGGCGGACCTGGGTGCAGCAAGAGAGCAGGACGAAACAAAATCTCTACGCCCTCTTCGTCAACAAAAAGCAGGGCTGGGCGGTCGGCGGCGACGGGATGGTCTTGCAGTACGAAAGATGATTGCGGAATGCGGAATATGAAGACAAAAGATAAGGGCTTTTGATTTTTAATCCGCAATCCGCATTCCGCAATTTCTACTTTGTCCCCTGCAAATCCTTGAGCAGTTCCTCGCGGAAGTAGCCGACGGGGATCGTGCCCTGCTTCATGAAGAGGACGTGGAAGTCTTTGGGTGAGAAGCGTTCGCCCGCGAGTTGCGCGGCCTCTTTGCGCAGGGCGAAGATTTGATCTTTGCCGAGACGATAGGTGATGGCCTGCGTCGGCCATTTGGAGTAGCGAAAGATAGCGCGTTCGGCTGAATCGCAACTGGCGCGCTTGGCCGGTGTGGTGGCCGCCCCGGCGTCGCGGCAAGAGCCGGGTTGGAAGTCCACGAGTTGCGAGAAGAGATCGACGGCCTCGTCGTAAGACAGACGCCCGGTGTGAATGCCGGTATCGATGCGGACGCGCAAATCGCGGTAGAGTTTGCCTTTGAGTTGATAGAGCCGTTCTTCGGGCGTGTAGAAGCCGACGGGGAAGCCGGGCTGCGGTTCGGCCATGAGGGCTTCGGAATAGAGCGCCCAGCCTTCGGAGGCCATCGAATCCTGCCACATCGAAGAGGAATCTTCGACCGCGCCGGGTGTGAGCCAGCGCGCGGGCGCGATCCGGTCGCGATACTGCGTCATCACTTTGTAGTGCCAGTCATGGCCGGGGAAACCTTCGTGCGCCGAGAGGTCGGCGAGCGCGGCGCGGTTGTTCTCCTTGAGCACCGCCGGATCGTTGTTGCCGGAGGTCGTCACGTAATAACGCCCGACGCCGGTGGTCTTGAAAGGCGGCGCGGGATAGTAGGCCGCGCCGTCAATCGAAGCGCGCAAGGGCGGAGGCGTCTCGACCACTTCGAGTTTGTAATCGGCGGGCACGTCGAAGACGCCGGACTTGCGCCCGTACTCGACGAGGCGGAACGCCGCTTCTTCATACCACTTGACCATCTCCGCGTCGGACTTCGGATAGTCCTTGCCGAGTTCCTCAAATACGGCGAGCACGGCGGCCTCGCCGTCGGCGGGCAACTCCAACGTCTTCTTCTTGCCGATCTCGCGCGCCAGATCGATCATCTCCTGCCGCGTGCCGTTCACGATAGTGATTGATTCATCGAACAACTGCGCGGCGGTCGTGTCCAGGCGCAGATTGTTTTTGATCGCCCGGTTGTATTCCTCTTCGCCCATCGCGTAGCGGTCGGCGCGAAACTCAGGCTTAACCGTGTCTATGTATCCTGAAGCGCCCGCAGGCGCGTCTGAATTGAAATAAGTTTTCTTCACAAAATCAGCCAAACCGCGATAAGCGTTGGCCGCGCCCTTCGCTGCTTCGTTCAATTGCTTCAACGACTCGTCGCGTCCTGTGTTCTGCGCAAAACGCGCGGCGGCGAGGTCAGGCAGCGTCTTCTCGAAATATTTGGCGTTGGCTTCGGAGGTGTTGATGCCGTTGCGCAGCAGCATCCGGTGGTCGGGCGTGTTGCCGGATTTCACCCCGGCGGCGAGTTGCTCCTGCGCGACCTGAAAATATTTCGGAACGGCTTGCAGTCGTCTGACGACGAGCGACCATTCTTCAGGCGTGCCGTAGGTTTTATCGCCCGTCTGCGTCATGCCTTGTAGTTGCCAGTCAATGGCGCGGAACGGTTCATCGGTGTAGGTGTCGAGAGCGCGTTCCTGATATTTGCGCGTCTGATGTTGATGGAGCAGGAATCTGATTTGCGCGAGTGCGACTTCGCGGTCAATGCGTAAAGTAGGCGAGAGCGTGCCAGGGGCAATGCCCTCCAAAGGTTTCTGCGCGTCGGCGAGCCAGCGGTCTTCCGCTTCGATTGACGAGGCGGAGTGATCGCGTAATTGACCGTCAATTTCGCGCAAAGCCGGGTCGAGTCCCGCGCCGCCGAGATAAGTATTGACAGTCGGATTGCGGCGCAGGAAGTCGCGCACGTAGGCATCGTGAATCCGCTTGAAATCCTGATCGCCGGAAGCCTGAGTTTGCTCCGTGGCTGTTTGCGTTGTTTGCTGCGGTTGCTGCACGCACCCCGGCGCCAGCAATGCTGCGATGAATAATAGAAGTTTTCGCATATTCTCCTCCGCGAGAAAACACCTGAGGATTGTTCTATATTTGCTGAGACGGGGGCGGAAATATTCAGGAGCAACCTGGCGCGCACACCTGCGCATCAGAATTGGCGAGCATAGCAATGACCTACTGGGTCGCCGGCGGGGCGACTCGCAAAGGTGGGCAATTCTCCTGTGGTTTCCGCCCGGTGTGAGAGCACACACCGGGCGGCTTTTTTTGTTTTGGTCAATTGCCCGCCGTCAGTTGTCCGTCGCCAGAGGTTAATTCCATATACAAAACGGACATCTGACTACTGCTCAATTCTGCGCCCGGTGAACATGAGCGGCGGCACGGGCATATTGCTTTTGATCGTGCCGCTCAGGTTGTCGCCTTCGCGGCGGCCAGAGATGTCGGCTTGAATCGACATGCCCTGAATCTTGAGGGCGAGCGCGGAATTGAAGATGTCGCCGTTGAGCGTGATGGTATCAAGCTGGGCTTCGCCATACGATGAACGTAGCGTGCCGCGCAACGCATCGCCATCCGCATCCACAACGAGCGTCGCCGTCTGCGGTCCGAGGGGCGATGTGATCTCTAATTGCCATGTGCCGGTGAATCCGGTGTGGTCTTCCGTAGTGGTGCTCATATCTCTCCCGTCTGGCTTAATTTCACGGTTTTGCGCCGATGCATTTTTGCGCCGTCCCGCGCTGTCATACAACTCGATTTCATCCGCGTACTTTTTGATCTGTTCGTGGAGCGCGCTCGCATCGCCGACGATGACGATGGCCGTCTGGCCGGGTGTGATGTAACGGCGCGCGACGCGTTGGACCTCTTCGCGCGTGACCGCGCCGACGCGCTCGCGATAAGTTTGCAGATAATCGTCCGGCAGGTCGAGCATCTTGATCTGGATTAATTGATCGATCAAACCATCGAGCGTTTCGAGCCGGATGGGGAAAATTCCTGTCAGATAGCTGAGCGCGTCCTGCAACTCTTTCTCACTGACAATCTCATCGCGGATGCGTCCGAGTTCGTAGAAGAACTCTTTGAGCGAGTCGCCCGTGACGGGCGTGCGCACTTCGGCGGTGGCGCGAAACGTCCCGGCGGTGCGGCGCGCGTCCAAACTCGTGTACGCGCCATAGGTATAGCCCTTGTCTTCGCGCAAATTCATGAAGATGCGCGAGGAAGCGTTCGCGCCGAGGATCGTGTGCATCACGAGGAGCGGAAAATAGTCGGGGTCGGTGCGCGTGATGGCGACGTTTGCGATGACGATGTTCGACTGCGCCGAGCCGGGACGATCCACTAAATAGATCGCGCGGCGCCGGCGGGCGGGCGGGGCGGGGAACTCAGATAATTGCGCTTCTCCCGGCGACCACGCGCCGAATAATTTCTCAATGCGTGCGAGCGTCTCCTCGCGCCTCACGTCACCGCCCACGATGAGCACGGCGTTATTCGGGATAAAAGCGCGCCGATGAAAGTCGATGAGATCGTCGCGCGTCATCGCCGCGAGGGATTCGGGCGTGGCGGAGATACGGCTGTAAGGATGCTGGCCGTAGATCACGCGCGCGAGTTGCTCGTTGGCGAGAAAGGAAGGTTGGCCGCGCTGCGCGATCAAACTTTGCAGCGCATTTTGTTTGGTCAACTCCAACTCGTCGGCGGGAAACGAAGGGCGCAGGCAAACGTCGGCCATCAGTTCAAGTATTTCCTCGTCAAACTGCGAGAGCGCCGAAGCGGCGACCGTGGTGTAATCGGAGCCCGCGCCCGCGCCGAGCGTCGCGCCGATCCGTGCCACTTCATCCGCGATCCGGCGACTGGTTCGCGTCTGGGTTCCTTCATTGAGCATACCCGTCAAGAGGTCTGTGAGACCGGGCAGGTGAGGCGGGTCGTGTGAATCGCCGGTGCGGAAAGCGAGGCGATAGGTGACGAGAGGCAACCGATTGTTCGCCACGAACATGACGCGCAAGCCGTTAGCGAGCGTCGCCGCTGCGGGCACGGGCAGATTCATCGGGCGCGGCGCGAGCGGCGCTGGCGGCTCGCGGCGAAAAGTTTCGCTCTGATGTTCAGTCTGGGTCATAAGTGAAAAAGCGATGAGTGATGAGTGATGAGTGATGAGTGAAAAGCACGATTGTTTATTTCATCGCTCATCGCTTTTTCACTTTATTATTTATGTGTATGTGTGATGGGCGTCTCCGGTGCTTCGGTCGGGGGCGTCGGTTGCGCGGGCGGGCGCGGGGGCACTTGTGGGGGCGGCGCGCCGGGTTGTTCGGCTTCGCTTGCCGGTTGCGCCTCTGCCGCCGGTTCGGCTTCATCCGCACCTGCGGGCGTGGGGACAACTTCGATGAGCGCGTGGTTGTCCGTGTGCAGATAGCGCGCGACCACATCTTTGATCTGCGCGGGCATGACGCTCAGGTAGCGTTCGACTTCGGTGTTGATGAGCGCGGGGTCGCCGTCGTAGAGCGTGTACTCGGCGAGTCGTTGCGCGCGATACATGGTGGATTGCCGACCGCGCACCGAGTCGTTCAAGAGATTATTGCGCAGCTTCTCCATCTCTTCCGTGCTCGGCCCTTCGGTGGCGAGGCGCGCGATTTCTTCATTGATCGTGTGGCGAATCTCAGCGGTCGTGTGTCCCGGCTTGGGGATGGCGAAGAGATAGATAGAAGAAGGGCCGCGCCGCTCGCCGCCGCCGCCCTGCACGGCGACGACCGCTTCATCGCCCTTGACCAGTTTTTGATAAAGACGCGAACTTTCACCCTGAAACAAAAGGTCTCCGGCCAGCGAAAGCGCGTAGGTATCGGGGGTGCGGCGCGCGGGAGCCTTCCAGCCGAGCATCAACGCGGGAAGCTGCGCAAACCGGTCGGGATAGCTCTCAAATGGCGCGGCGACCTCGACCGGTTCGCTCACGTCAACTCCGGGCGGCGCGGGCTGTCGCTCAATGGTCGCGAAATATTTTTCGACGAGCGTGCGGACTTCCCCGCTGTCGAAATCGCCGACGATGGCGACGACGGCGTTGTTCGGCGCGTAGTAGATGCGAAAAAACTCCTGCACGTCTTCGATGGTCGCATCGTCAAGGTCCTGCATCGAGCCGATGGTGGAGTGGGCGTTGGCATGGTTCCGGAAGATCAGTTCGTTGAGGCGCAGGAAGGCATTGGAATAAGGGCGATTGTCGTAGTTGAGCCGCTTCTCTTCCTGCACGGCGTTACGCTGGTTATCGAGATTCTCCTGCGTCACTTTGAGCGAGCGCATGCGGTCGCTCTCCAGCCAGAGCGCGAGCGGCAGTTGATTGGCGGGCAGCGTCTCGTAATAGTTGGTGCGCTCGCTAGAGGTCGTGCCGTTCATCGTGCCGCCGGAGTTGAAGATGTACTGGAAGTGCGCGGCCTTCGGGACATTCTCCGAGCCTTGAAACATCATGTGCTCGAAGAGATGCGCAAAGCCGGTGCGCCCCTCGCGTTCGTTGCGTGAGCCGACATCGTAATAGACGCAGAGCGAGACGACAGGCACGCTGTGGTCTTCACTCAACACGACGCGGAGGCCGTTCTCCAATGTAAATTGTTCGATGGGAATATGCGACAGTGTAAACGTAGCTGACAAATTAAAACCCTCGGTGTAATTGGAAATCGTAAATTACCGTGACGTATTTGCGAGACACAGCGACCATCTTTCCGCGCTGTTTCAAACTTGAAGATCAGCCCGCTCCGAAGCTTCAACTTTGCGGAGTATTGATCATGCCGCGCAGTTCGGCACGCAGACGTTCGATCTCGTGGAGCTTCTGTTGCACGCGATCAAAGAGCGCGGTCTGTGATTTGATACCTTCATCAATGAGAAAAGCGGCGGCTTCGGCGCGGGTGCGAAAGACGCCCGCCTGCACCAGATTCTCCAACTTCTCCTGTGCCTCGTGTGAGACTTTGACGGCGACGACGTAGTCGTCTTTCGCGGAGATGGCGCGTTCGATGGTGCGGCTGATGTCGCGCCCGATGGAGGAGAGCGATTCGGGAATCCGCGAGGCGATGTCGCGCACCGAAGAAGACATGCGTTCGCGTTCCTCACTATGTCCTGCTTCGTCCTCGCCTTCGCGAAGCATCAAGTCGTCGATCATCTCGCCTTGCTCCGCAACGTTGGGTGGCTTATTCGGATCGAATGGAGTGCTCATGTGATAAATCTCCTTTGCTGTGTGACGCTTCTCCGTCTGGCCGCTGAATCAACGGCGGGAGAACATCGCCGCGTGTAAAACTGAATCACGGAATGAAGATGAAGACATTTTAGTTTAATCGGAGTGAAAGTGACAAACCGTCGCCATTGGGACGAAAGATGGAGAAAGGGAAAAGTAAAAAAAATATAAGGGGCAGATGTAATGAGTCCCGGGCGCAGCTTGCGGCTTAACCTTGAGCTTTTGGCTCTGACCCTTCCCCCGGCTGTGTAATCCGAGGAAACGGATATACGGTATGGGGACGCAACCTTGCCGCCTTTTCACTCATCCAGTAATATACAAAAAGCTTGCCCGCAGGCGGGTTTATTTATGCCAATTCAGCTTGCGGCGCGTCTTGCTTTGGCTTCAGCGTAAACTGCACTTTGAAAGGTTTGCCGGTAGTGAAACAAAAAAAATCTTCAAGCTTCGTCGCCCTTCTGCTCGTCGCGCTTTCGCTCCCCACTTTCGTCCCGGCTCAGCAACAACAACAACCCGCGCCGGATCGCCGGATCACCACTCCAGGGCAGCAACCGCGCATGCCCCCCAACGTTGCGCCATCCGGGCGCAGTCGCGCCAACAACCCGCGTCTTTCCGCTTCGTCCGGCGCGACCGCCGCCATCGAAGAGGATTTTGCAGAGGCTTTGAGCATCGTGCAGGAGAGCTATGTTGACGGCGTGAAGATCGATTACAACTCCGCCTTCAAGTCGGCCATCATCGGCATGCTGCGCTCGCTCGACCCGCACTCAAACTATTACGATGCGAAAGAGTTTGAGGAATTACAAGCCGACTGGCGTTCCGAGTACTACGGCATCGGTGCGACCATCGGCGACCGCACCATCAACGGCCAGATTGATACTTACATCCTCGCGACTTTTCCGGGCGCGCCTGCGACGCGCGCCGGACTTCGGTTCGCGGATCGCATCGTCGAAGTGAACGGAGAGGCGATCAAAGGCAAGCCTTCGAGCGACGTGCGCGACCGCTTGCGCGGGCCGAAAGGATCAACGGTCAAAGTCACGGTCGAACGCGCTGCGACGAGAGAGAGAGAGACGGTGGAGATCACGCGCGACGCCGTCGGCCAGCCGACCATCCCTGATTCTTACATGGTCAAGCCCGGCGTCGGTTATATCGACATGACGCGCGGTTTCAACCGCAGCACGGCGGAAGAATTCATCGCCGCGCTCGAAGACTTGCGCAAACAGGGCATGACCTCGCTCGTGCTTGATCTGCGCGGCAATCCCGGCGGGTTGCTCGACCAGGCCGTCAAAGTGGCCGAGCGATTTTTGCAACGCGGCCAAACCGTCTTGTCGCAAAAAGGACGCATCGCGGGCAGCGAGCGCACGTATGACTCGAAAAACAGTTCGCCCGACAACGTGCCGCTCGTCGTGCTCGTTAACCGCAACTCTGCGTCCGCCTCCGAGATCGTCGCGGGCGCGTTGCAGGATCACGACCGCGCTTTGATCATCGGCGAAACGAGTTTTGGGAAAGGACTCGTGCAGAGCATCATCCCGATGGAATACGGGACAGCGGTGACGCTCACTTCCTCGAAATACTACACGCCTTCTGGTCGCCTCATTCAGCGCGATTACACGAACGAAGGACTCTACGATTATTACACGCGCGGCGGCGTCGGAAACCTCGACGACGAGAACAAAGCGACACTGGCGGCGAAGCCCGCCGGCCCTGAAAGTTTGACGGATACGGGGCGCAAGGTCTACGGCGGCGGCGGTATTGCCCCGGACGAGCCGATCAAGCCGCGTCTCATCAGTCCGGCGCAACAGCGTCTCATCGATCCGGTGTTCGCTTTCGTGCGGGAACTCGTCAACGGGCGCGTCAAGGGTTTTGAAGACTACAAACTCACGCGCGGCGTCGATTACGAGCACGACATCAAGGCCGAAGATTATCCGGTGACAGACAACCTCTTTAAGACGTTCAAGAGTTTCGCCCTCGGCGACGAGGCGAACAAACTGACGGAAGCGCAGCTTGATCGCAGTCGCGACTTTATCGCCCGACAGCTTCGCTATGACATCGCCACTGCCGCTTACGGGACGGTGACAGCTTCGCAGGTGCAAGTGACGGACGACCCGCAAGTGGCTAAGGCAATCGAAGTTTTGCCGCGCGCGCGCGAACTTGCTCTTGCCGCCTCGCGCGGACGCAACCCCGAACGCAAGACGTTCGAGTAAAGCGCTCGGTGCTTCATTGATAAACTAAAGAGGCCGTCGACTTTTGAAGTTGACGGCCTCTTTGTTCATCACGCGTTCGTCAGCGCGGATGGCTTCAGTCGTTCCCCGTCTGGCTGTGCGGCGCATCGACGGGCTTGGATTCGGGCGAGCCTTTCTGTCTGAGGAAGATGGAGAGAAGAACAATGGCGGCGACCGAGAGAAATTCGCTCTGCCAGTTTTGAAAGGATTCAAACCAGAAACGCGACGTGCCCGGATACCCGATTGTCGAGACCACCGGCGCGGCGTGCGCCCGTTGTTCTTCGTTGTATTCGTTCGCGCCGCCGCCCGCGTGGAGCCTTCGCTTTGTCCGGCACGTTCCCGTGCAAATCCTCATTCTTCGCTGGCACGCCACCATCCCTCCTTGCACGCTGTTCATAAAAGCATTTGACTTCGATAGTAACTGAGTTTACGGAGAAAGATGATAAAGAAAAATAAAAAGAAGGGCGAGCCGCTCACACGCACGACTCACCCCTCTCGCAACCGTTCCCCTGAAGCCTCCCCTATTTGGCCGACGGGTCAAACTCCATGATCCCGAAGATGTTGCCCTCCGTGTCCGCACAGTAAGCGATGTAACCGTGGCCGGGCACAGCGGACCTCGGCATGACGACTTTGCCGCCGTGCTCGCCCACTTTGCGCGCATAGTCGTCAACGGAAGGCACGTCAATCGTGTTGGTGGCGGAAGATGGCGGCAGGGGATTGTCCGCGCGCTTCATCAAGCCGCCGTCGATGCCGGGTTGACCGGCTTCTCCCGTCGTTATCAGCCAGTACGTTTGCGGGCCGTCCCATTTCTGCGTCTTCCATCCGAAGACCTCATCGTAGAACTTCAAAGCGCGTTCGGGTTCGTCCGCGCTGATTTCAAAATGAACCACTCTCGGCATGATCAGTTTCTCCTTCCCGGTTTGGAAATCGTGTTTGCGTGAACTCCAGACGTGCATCTTCTCATCTTGCCGCTCGCCTGATGCGGAGGCGGATGCGATTGATTCGCTAACTGTGAGCGCGCACGAGATGAGCACGCACATGTTGATGTTGTTGAGGCGAGGTGATAATTACACTGTCTCCACAATCTACCTGCGGAACAGACAATGCCCGGCGCGTTGCCAGATCGCGGCGAGGGATTATGCTTACCGGCGAGGATGATCCGTTTTGCGGGCGAAGCGCGGCGTGGTCAGGCGACAATACCGCATGGAAATTTTGTCGTCCGTTCAAATCTATCTTGCCGCACAGGTTGATGAATTCGTCTGAACTTAAAAGAAAGGCGAGTTCCCCGTGCGTGAAACTCGCCTTTCAACCTTCCCCGTGCTCGTTCTTTAACGGGGACGCGAACGGATAAATTTCCGGGGCGTCCCGCGTTTTTCATCAGTGAGAGGCGAGCCATTCACCGAACACCTGCGACTCTTCCTGCTTGCCGCTCCAACGCGCTCTGTTTTTCCCCGTCAGAGCAATTACACAGGCTTGATGCTGCCCGGCGCGGTCGCCGAGTCGCTCGAAGTAGTTGTAGAGCCGGTCGATCTTCTGCACCGACTCGCGCGCCGCCGCGACGGTCTTGAACGAAAGCACGTTGCGGAAGAAGCGCGTGTAGACGTTCTGCTCGCGTCCCGTCGTCGTGTAGAGATCGAAGTAGCCCGTCAGATACCCGGCGGACTGTAAGACCTGAGCGACATAAGACGGGCGCGCTCCCACCCGCCGCACGATCTGTGCGATGTCCGTATTGCCCGCTTCGTAGAGGGCGAGAATCTGCCCCTTCTTCGAGCGCGTTTCCGTCTCGCCCGCGCCTGCTGCGCTCTCCTGCTCGACGACATTCGCAACCGTCTCTTCCGCCGGCGCGTCGGCATATTCGAGTTCAAACGTCAACGGCTGTTCCAGCACTAATTCTTCTGTTGTCATCATGCTTAATACCCCCTGTCGGTCGGCAATCCTCATGATTTGAACTGCCGATTGCTTACCGCTTACTGCTTACTTTCCGCTTAGCTCGCGCGACGCATCGGCTGTTGCTGCTGCTCGCCCTGCTGTTGCAAGTTCTTCAAGTGGTCGATGAAACTCGAAGCGGCCTTCTTCGACAACTCTTCCGTGCGGCAGCGAAGCGCGGCCTGACACTCTTCTTCCGTATCCACGCCCGCCTCGCGCGCCAGCGCGCGGATCATGCCGAGTTGCTTCGGCGTCACGAGGTCGGACATCGACTTCGCCAGCGGATCGCGCGGAAACTCGTTCTGCGGAGCCGCGCCCCCCTGCTGTTCGATTACTTCCGACTCGCGCTGGTACAACTCGCGCGCGATGCCGAATTTGATCGCCGCTCGCTTCAAAGCGTCGTGCTCGGCCTTTTTGATGCCCGTCTCGTTGTCCGCCGTGCCTGTGCCGACGCCTTCGCGCGTCACACCGTCAATCGTGATGGCGGCAGTGACGGCCACCATGTCGCCGATCTGCACGATGCCGCGCACCGAGTGTCCCCACGTCGGCACGATGCGGTCGAGCAGATCGGCGACCGTGTGCCACTCGACGTATTCGACCATGTGCGTGTTGCCGTTGTGGTCGCGCCAACCCTCGCGGGTCTTGATGAGCTTCGGCTCAATCGGCTGGCGCAGCGTGCGCAGGGTGTTGGTAAAGGCGAGGGGTACGACCGGCGCGCTCGCGTTCATCGCGGCATGTTCCTCGGCGGTCACGAAATCCAAATTCTCTTCCGGTTCGATTACGGCAGTTGCTTGTCTGTGATTCATCTGTGCTTGCTCCTCTTCGTTTGTGTAATCCGCAAGCGAACTCACCAATGGGGCGAACGCCGCAGGCTCGTTGACCTCCGTCGTCTCCTTCGGTTCGTCCTGCTTCCGTCCGAAGCGCGCCGCGTCTTGAGCCTGCTGAGTGGCTTCCGGTTCGGGTGCGTGCTTCTCGGATGCGGTCGTGTTGGTGTCGGGCGTCTCCGCCGTTTGGGTCGCCGCCGCCGCACTTGCGACGGGCGGTTGCTGCTTCGTCACAGCTTCCGAACTCTTGTTGAGCAGCGAATGTTTGACGGCGAGAATGTGCTCGCAACGAAACCCGGAGTCCTCAATCGACTGCTCTTCAAATTCCAGACAAGAGCAACGCACTTTGCCCGCCTCGTCGCGCCGGACTTCGTAGTTGCTGCGCTTGCCGCGAAGCGACGGCGTCGTCACGCCGAAGCGGTCGCCCTCGCGCGTGACCAGCCCCATTGCTGCAATACCCTGTGCGCGCTTATCGCGCATGATCGCTTTCTTGTCGATGGGCATCGTCGTCGTCTTGGTGTTCGCGGTTGCTGTTGCCATTGCTCTTACACTCCTTAAAGAAATCTTGTGCTCTTTCAGACATCTTCCGTTATTTACGCCGCGCGCTCCGCCGGCATCTCGCTGAGCGCCGCCGCCGCTGTAGGCGCGTGCTTTGGTTGCTGCCCCACATTGCTTGTTACGACGGCAGAGCGTTCCGCCAGCCGCCGCTCCAGGTCAACGATGCGCGCTTCCAATTCCTCCACGCGCCGACCCTGCCGATGCACCGTCTTGAACAAACCGTCGAATGTCTCCCAGATGTATTCGCTCATTTCAACCCTCAACTTTTCGCTTCACTCAACAGAGCCGGAAACGCTCTGTTTCATACGTGAAACAATGTACCATGAGACGTATTTTGTTGCAAGCATAAAACAAGGTCTTGCGTCTGGGATTTTCCTGTGATATGTTCTGGAACCAGAGGAGGGGCGTCAGAGCAGCTTCCTATTAGCTGACGGGACGCGCCAAAAGGAGGCCAAAGATGGCAGGAACAGGAAAAAGTTTAGTAAACACGGTGGAACTGGGTCGGGCGATTCGCCGCAAACGTGAGGAAGCGGGCTTGAGTCTGCGCGATGTGGCGAATGAAACGCAGGTGTCCGCCTCGACGCTCTCGCGTATCGAAAACGGCACGGGCAAACCCGATGCGGACAACATTGCGCGCCTGACCGATTGGCTCGACATGCCGATGGAGCGCATCATGTCTGGCCGCAAGACGGCGAACGGCGAGGACGCGGCCACAGCGGTCGTCTACTTCCCCCACGAGGCCACGCCCGACATCGTCGAAGCGCACCTGCGCGCCGACCGCAATCTCAACGCCGACACCGCCAAAGCTCTCTCCGAACTCTTCCGCGTCGCCTACGCCCAATTCAGCCACCCCGGCGAAGACACACGCGGGCGCAATAAGCGGAAGTAACCGGCAACTTCAGTTCTCAAGTTTATTAGGCGCTTGATCCATGTGGGTTGAGCGCCTATTAGATGTTCCGACAAAGTTAGGTATGAAAAGGCAGAGCATCTCGGCTAAAGTTAATGTGTGAAAATCAACTGCCTCCAACGACACTCTGCCCAGACCATTAAAGCACTCTTTGGATTGAAGCCA
>JBPCIP010000121.1:0-28210 GCA_051006195.1 Pyrinomonadaceae bacterium | reverse complement strand
TCGTCGCTGCCGGTAAAGCGGCGGTCGAAGCCGTCGCCGCCGGATGGTACTTCTACCAGATGCCGGCGAAGGAGAAAAAATGGTGTGGCTACTGCATCGTCGGCGCGCTCTGTAACTTCGGCATTTTTGCGCTGACGTTACCGGAAGCCAGAAAATCTCTCACGCTGCTCCGACGATGAGTTGCGAGGATCGCTGCCATCAGGGCTGCGAGAAACTAAAGGGAAGCAGGCGCCGAGAAAGCGCGTGCTTGATGAAAGCAGAGAATCGAGGCGAGTTGAATGGCGGGGAAACAAAACAAACAGCAGGCGATGGAAAAAGGCGGGGGCGCGCAGGAATTGTTTGCCGGTTACAAAGGCGGGGAGGAGATGCCCCTCGGCTCTTATGCAAAAGTGCTGGGAGTGTATAACGCGGCCTTCGTCGCTTTGCTGGTGGCGGCGCAATCCTCAGGTCGCCGCTTGCCCGCGCGCATCGCCTACGGCGATCTGGCGGTGCTCGGTATCGCCACTTACAAACTGAGCCGCCTCATCAGCAGCGACCGCGTGACGAGTCCGCTGCGCGCTCCCTTTACCGAATATGTCGAACCGGCGGGCGCGAGCGAGGTCAAAGAGAAAGTGCGCGGCACAGGGATGCAGCGCGCCATCGGCGATCTGGTGACATGCCCGTTTTGCCTCGGGCCGTGGGTGGCGACCGCGCTCACTTTCGGGTTGGTCTTCAAACCGCGCGCGACCCGCCTGATCGGCGGCATCTTCGCCGCCGCCGCCGTGTCGGAATTGCTGAATCACGCGGCGACGGCCATCAAGAAGAGCGAAGAATAATTGAACTAATGGGGGGAACAATGGAGACGGATAAAGCTGGAATCGAAAGCATGCTGGAGGAAGCGGCGCAGGGGCATGGCGACGAAGCGTTGCAGGGAACCGCGCGCGAGAAGATGAATCTGAGCGGGCAGAGCAAGCCGGAAGTTGTCGTCATTACCGGAGCCTCTGCGGGTGTGGGACGCGCCGCCGTGCGCGAGTTCGCCAAGCATGGGGCGCACATCGGCCTCATCGCGCGCGGGACAGACGGGTTGGAGGGAGCGCGGCGCGAAGTCGAAGCCGCCGGCGGACGCGCGCTCGTGCTTTCGGCGGACGTGGCTGATCCGGATGCCGTGGAAGCCGCCGCCGCCGCGGTCGAAGCGGCGTTCGGGCCGATTGATGTCTGGATCAACAACGCGACCACGTCCGTCTTCGCCCCGATCAAAGAGACGGGGATGGACGAAGTCAAGCGCGTCAACGAAGTTACTTATCTCGGCAGCGTCTATGGCACGATGGCGGCGCTCAAACGCATGCTGCCGCGCAATCGCGGGACGATTGTGCAGGTCAGTTCCGCTCTCGCCTTTCGCAGCATTCCTTTTCAAGCGGCTTACTGCGCCGCGAAGCATGCCATCGCGGGTTTCACCGAATCCCTGCGCTGCGAATTAATCCACGACAACTCGCAGGTGCATGTGACGATGGTTCACATGCCCGCGCTCAATACGCCGCAGTTCAGTTGGAATAAAACGCGTCTCCCGCGACACCCGCTGCCGGTGCCGCCCATCTTTCAGCCGGAAGTTGCCGCCGAAGCGGTCTACTACGCGGCGCATCACCGGCGGCGTGACATGAGCGTCGGCTTCCCGACGGTGCAGGCCATCTTAGGCCAGAAGGTTGCGCCGGGACTGCTCGATTATTACCTCGGGCGCACCGGCTATGAATCGCAACAAACCGATGAGCCGATTGACCCGAATCGCCCGAATAATTTGTGGGAGCCGGTGGCGGGCGACCACGGCGCGCACGGAATTTTCGACGCGCGTTCATCATCCTTCAGCCCGCAGTTGTGGGCCAACATGAATCGCGGCCTGCTGACACTGGCCGGCGCGGGCTTGGCGGCGGGTTTTGCCTGCGCCGCTTTATGGCGCAAGCAGCGATGAGAGCGAACGCCTGCGCCCGGTTGCCGTTTGCGCTTAATCTCGTGTTACCTTCAATCAAACATTTCAACATGCTTGAGAATTACCGCTCCGGCTTTTTCCGGTGACTCAGGCACGGGAGTTCGCGGTTAAATCCAAGTCTGCGGCGAGCGGAATTCGTTAACGGCTGGTTGGGAGCGAAACAAGCAGTGAAGGCGAGCAGTAGGACAATCAAGGAGAGAGGCCGCACAGATCACGACACCTTAATAACAAATGGCGGCTTCAGTGTGAATGACGTTCACCGCACCGATTGTGAAGCGGCTGACTCCGGTCGCAGCAACAAGTCTGACCTGATTGACACCACGAAAACTTCAGTGGGTAAGCGTTCATCGGCGGGAGGGTTATCTCCTGCCGACGCGCACAGCTTTTGGGCGGCATGGCGGTGGTGGTTGCCGCTCGCGCTGCTGGCTCTCGCGCTGGCGATTGTGTTCGTCGATCCGTTCGCGGGCGATTGGGACGCGCTCGATTACACGGTGCTGGCGGTAGAAGGGCGTGCCTCTTCCATGATACTGGGGCGCACGCTGTTCATCTTCGGCAACCACGCGCTGTGGCGCATCGCGCACGCGCTGTTCGCCTTGCCGCCGGAGCGGGCTTACCTGCTGTTCCAATACGCCGTGGTGGCGCAGAGTCCGCTCGCCGTCATCGCATGGTGGCGGCTGGCGCGCGACTTGACGGATTCGGTGCGCGCGGCAACTCTCTCGGCGTTGTTGCTGGCATTGTCTCCCTTCTACATTATTTATAGCGGGCAGGCGATGACGGAAATTCCGTCGCTGCTGTTGATGGCCGTCGCGCTCACGCTGCACTTGAAAGGCACACGCACGAGGCGCGCGGCACTGGTTTTGGCGGGCGCGGCGTTGCTCGGCCTAAGCGTCAACCTGCGCGAGGCGGCATTGCTGTATGCCCCGTGGCTCGTCGTCGCGCCGCTCGCGTGCGGGTGGAAGTTGGGGCGGCGTGAGATAGCGATCACGGCTTTGTCCGGTCTGGTCTTTCTCATCTGCGCGTTCGGCCCGTTTGCCTTTCTGCTGTGGTCCGACATCGACAATTATCGTTGGTCGTGGCACGGCTGGGTCGAATCTTCGCGGCTGGAATCGGCGCGGCATCCGGTCAGCCTCGGCAATTTGCTGCCTTTGCTGCGCTTCTTTTTCATCGCCTCGCCGCTCGTTTTCCTCGCACTTCCCTTCGCGGTTTTCAGGGAAGGGAAAGCTCGGGGGCGGCTGCGCTCCCCGCTCTTAGCTTTCGCCGCCGTCGGACTCATCGCCAATTTGTCATTGATCATGCATTACAGCGTCACCATCAACGGGCGTTATATGCTGACGGGATTGCCCGCGCTGACTCCGCTCGTGGCAACTTATTGTCTGCATTCGCTCAACACGAAGATGAAAAGCGTGCGGCGCGCTTTTGCCGCTGCCGTCGTCGGGATCATGTTAGTTGCGGTGGTGGCCGGCGTCTTCGCGTGGCCGCTCGGGCGCGAGTATGTCGAAGGGCGCGCGTCAGCGAAAGACTACCGGGTGCGGCTCGCCCTCGTGCCGCGCGATGCGGTGATGATTTCCGGCGGGCAGACGGTGGCCGTCACGTACTGGCGCGGCATCGGCGCGGGCGCATGGGATGTGATCGGCACGGGCGGAGGCTGGCCCGGCGCACAACTCGCTTCGGTGATTGAAACGCATTTGCGCGAAGGTCGCCGCGTTTTTCTGGACGCCGACCCGCGTTGGTGGTCGTCTCACGGGTGGCAGCAATTGGAAATTCATGAACTCGTCGAGATCGAATCGCAGTTCCGCTTCCGCCGCGTCTCCGAAACTATTTATGAAATCAGACCGCCCGGCGACGACACCGCCCGCGACCAGCCCAACCTCGACGGGTTATTGCGGGCGAAAAGCAAAACGTAAGACTTCAAATTGCCCGACGACCGATAAGAACTTTGAAGGGAGGCGTCACTTATGTCGCTCCAGTATTTGCAAGAAGCGGTCGCCGCCAACGACACGGAAAAACTCATCAGGTACGTGCGGCTTCATCTGGGCGACGGCAACGAAGCGGCGGGGCGCAGGGAAATTGATAAAGCGTGGATCGAAGCTTTGAAATTGTTGCTCGACGTGCCCCCGACAGACCGCGATTTCATCAACCGCACTTTGCAGGCAGCGGACGCCGCGACGCTCGCGCACCTCTTCTTTCATCTTCATTTTTATTTCGTCAAACGTTCGGGAGAGTGGATTCATGACGGCAACCTCTGATGACGCGAAACAACTGCGTCCCGGCCTCTGGGAGACGATCAACGAGCGGTATCCGGGCGCGATGATCACGAAAGACGATCTCATCCCGCTCGCGCGTTTGGCTAAACCGCTCAACGAGGCGCGTCTGACTTTCGTCAGTTCGGCGGGCGTGCAACCCGCCGGCACGATGCCTTTCGACGTGGTGCATCCGGTGGGCGATTTCAGTTTCCGGCGCGTGCCGTCCGGCTCGGCGGTCGATGAATTGGCGATTCATCAAATCAAGTACCCGACGAACGGGGCGGCGAAAGATTTGAACGTCATCTTTCCCATCGAACGTTTACAGGAGTTGGCGGCGGAAAAGTTCATCGGCGGCCTCACGCCGAATTTCTTTTCGTTCATCGGCTATAACATGGACCCTGAAGGCTTCGAGCGGACGTTGGCCGAAGACATTGCCGACGCGGTGGTGGCCGAAGCGGCGGACGCCGCGCTCTTGTGCCCGGCTTGACCGATATGACACCAGTCCGTCGCGCTCGTGCAGCGCGCTATTGAACGAAGAGGAATCCCGACGGTATCGATCACGGTCGCGCTCGATGTGACAAAGCATTGTCAACCGCCGCGCGCCGTCTTCGTGCCGTTCATGATGGGGCATCACTTCGGCGTGCCGTTTCACCGCGAGTTGCAACGGCGAATCATTTGCGCCGCGTTGGAGCATCTCGTGAGGGCCGAACGAAGCGGCGAGGTGTTGTCGTTGCCGGTGAAGTGGGCGCAGGCGCGCGTTGAGGGCATTGCGATTGAGCAAGCCTCAGGCCGGAGAAGTTGAGTGTCGCAAGTCAGGCGATCAAAGGGCAAAGGGGAACTTATGTCGGAGCCAATTGTCGTCGCAGTCGTGCAGGCCAGTCCCGTCTTTATGGACCTCGCAGCCAGTCTCGCAAAAGCGACCGCGCTCGTCGCGCAGGCCGCAGGCCGGGGAGCGACGCTGGTTGCTTTCGGCGAAACCTGGTTAGCGGGCTATCCGGCGTGGCTCGACTATTGCCCGCAGGCGGCCTTATGGGACCACGAGCCGACGAGAGAGGTCTTTGCGCGGCTGCGGCAAAACAGTCTGGTCGTGTCGAGCCGCGAAGCGAAGCTGCTCGGCGAGGCGGCGGCTGATCACAAACTGACGCTGGTGATGGGCGTCAACGAACGGGTGGAGAGCGGGCCGGGCAACGGCACGCTCTACAACAGCCTGCTCACCTTCGGCCCTGACGGAAAGCTCTTGAATCATCACCGCAAGCTCGTGCCGACTTACACGGAGCGGCTGGTCTGGGGGCCGGGCGACGGCGACGGACTCAAAGCCGTCGAGACGCCCGCCGGACGAGTCGGCAGCCTGGTTTGCTGGGAGCATTGGATGCCGCTCGCGCGACACACGCTCCACGTTTCGGGCGAACGCATTCATGTGGCCGTCTGGCCGACGGTGCATGAAATGCATCAGGTGGCATGTCGCCACTATGCCTTTGAAGGCAGATGCTTTGTGCTGGGTGCGGGTCTCATCATGCCGGTGAAAGACTTGCCGGCGGAGTTCGAGTTGCCTGCTGAGTTGACCGGCAACCCTGACGAGTTGTTGTTGCGCGGCGGAAGCTGCGTCATCGGCCCGGACGGGCATTATCTTGCCGGGCCGGTCTTTGACGAAGAGACCATTCTCATGGCCGAACTCGACCCGGCGGCGATTGATAAAGGGAAAATGACGCTCGATGTTTCCGGCCACTACTATCGCCCCGACGTGTTTGAAGTGAAGTTGCACGTAAATTCCCGCGCCGTGGGGTGAGCGGTGCGAGTCATGGCATGGAGCAAAATTATTCAGTAAGCGGACGGCAAGTTTTTTGGGCTAACTGTCCGGGCAAATGATCGAAGTTCGGGGGGCTGACAAAGTTCTCAAAATCCACAGCCTGCATTAGAATCCTTCCCATCGCTCCGGCTCCCGCAAGAGACCGGGGACGCGAGCGTTAAGACAACTCATGAACAACACTTATCCGATTCTCGACCCGCACGCGCCGCCGTCTGCCCAGCGAGGCTCCTCCTCCTTCTGCGCGCTGGCGATGATGATTAAAGCCCCGCGCGCGGGACAGAGCAAGACGCGCCTTGTTCCGCCGCTCACGCACGGGGAAGCCGCCGCGTTGAGCGTCCGCTTCCTGCGCGATACGACGGAGAACATCGCCGGTGTGACTCTCGATCATCAGGCCGAAGGCGTCGCCGTCTATACGCCCGTCGGCGCGGAGGCGGCTTTTGACGGATTGCTGCCCGCAGGCTTCAGCCTGCTCGCGCAACGCGGAGAGAGCTTCGGCGACCGGCTCTTTTACGCGGCGGAAGATTTGCTGGCCGTCGGTTATGAATCGTTGTGTCTGATCGATTCGGACAGCCCGACGTTGCCGCCCGCGCTGCTGGCGCAAGCCGTCGCGGCGCTAGGGCGCGCCGGTGATCGCGTCGTGCTGGGTCCGAGCGACGACGGCGGCTATTACCTTATCGGAATCAAGCGAGCGCATCGACGGTTGTTTACGGAGGTGGAGTGGAGCACCGCGAAAGTGCTGGCACAGACCATCGAACGCGCCGCCGAAATCGATCTCGAAGTTGAACTGCTGCCCGCCTGGTATGACGTGGACGACGCGGCAACGCTTCGTGCGCTGTGCGCGGAACTGTTCTCGCCGCCGCCGCCGCGTGCCGCCGAAAATCAGCCGCGCCGTGGCTATCCTGCGCCGCACACGCGCAGCTATCTCGCGAAACTGATCGAAGGAGAAGGGCGTGAGCGCATCTGGCCGGAGGCTTGTCAGAGCGCGGGAGTTACCGGGTAATGAAGAGGCTCAGACGCGCGTCGCCGTCGTTGGAGGATGCTGCTGCTGCTGCCGGCAGTTCGCGCTTGCCGAATCTCGCGCTCGTCGTTCTGGGCTGTGTCCTGTTCGCGCTCTATGTCTACGGCAGGACCGATAACGGGAAAAACGGCATCGCGTGGTTGATCAAACTCATCGCGCTGCAAGCCGTGTTGTACTTCATCGCGGCATGGCTCATCGCCCGCGCCCGCCGCCCGGCGCGTTCAACCTTGATCGTCGTCATCGTCTTTGCCGCGCTCTTTCGTCTCGGCCTGCTGTTCGCCCCGCCGTATCTTTCCGACGATATCTATCGCTACGTTTGGGATGGACGTGTGCAGGCGGCGGGAATCAACCCCTATCGCTATATCCCCGCCAACCCGGCGCTGGCATCTTTGCGCGACGAGGCGATCTACCCGAAGATCAACCGCCGCGAGTACGCGCACACGATCTATCCGCCCGTCGCGCAAATGATCTACTTCCTCGCCACGCGCATCAGCGAAACCGTGACGTGGATGAAACTTGTGATGGTCGCTTTTGAAGCGTTGACGTTGCTGGCGCTCGTGCGTCTGCTCGCTTCGTTCAACTGGCCGCCCGAACGCGCGCTCATTTACGCGTGGCACCCGCTCGTCGTGTGGGAGATCGCCGGAAGCGGCCACATCGATGCGGCGATGATCGCTTTCGTCTGTCTGGCGCTCTGGGCGCGGCGGCGTAATTTAGAAATTGCGACCGGCATCGCGCTGGCCTGCGCCACGCTCGTCAAGTTCTTCCCCATCCTTCTCTTTCCCGCGTTGTACCGTCGTTGGGGATGGCGGATGCCGCTAGCGTTCGCCGCCACGATCATGGTGGCTTATCTTCCTTATCTGAGCGCGGGAATCAGAGGGGTGCTGGGTTTCCTGCCGGGCTACACGGAAGAGGAAGGCATGCAAAACGGCGTGCGCTTTTATCTCCTCACCGTCGCGCACAAAGTTTTGGGCGAAACGAACGTGCCGAATGTCGCCTTCCTGCTCTTCGCTTTCTGTGTGTTGGCGATAATCGCGTTATGGATGTTCTGGAAAAGGGAACATACGGAGCGCGGTTTCGTCGCCCGCGCGTGCTTGCTCGCCGCGACCTTCACGCTGCTGCTCTCGCCGCGCTACTCGTGGTATTTCGCGTGGCTCGTGCCGTTTATGTGTCTGCTCGCGCCGCTCTCGGTCGTGCCGCTTTTTTATGTGACGGCGGCCAGTGTGGTGATGTACGGGACATGGCTCGGCGAGCAGCCGGAATGGATTTTTACCCTGAACACGATCATCTACCTGCCCTGTGCGCTGCTCGGCGCGCTCATTTTCTGGATGTATCGCGGCTGGAATGATGATGATAGGGGACGCGCACAGGAGACATCGCCTGAACTGTTGGAAGAGAGCCGACCTGGAAACTACGTTTCATCCGAAGGTTGAACAAGATGAGCACGACGGGCGCTAATCTCAAACTCAGCAAACGCGGAGAAGTGCCCGCCAGCATCGCAAGGCCGTTTAGCGTGTGTGACTCAGCGCCACCGCGCCAGATACCACGCGAGTATCTTTTTGACCGCCGGCGTTGTTAGTTTCGCCAGCACCGCATCGAGTCCCGCGCGTTGGTTGACCTGCGTGAGCGTCGGGTAGACGTGAATCATCGCGCCGAGTTTCGTCACCGGCAGACGCTCATTCATCGCCAGCACGATTTCATGAATGAGTTCGCCCGCGTGCGCGCCGACGATGTGCGCGCCTAAAATCTGATTCCTGCGGGTGCAGACGAATTTCATAAAACCGTGCGGCGCCTCTTCAGCCTGCGCCCGATCATTGTCGGCAAACGCGGTGCGATAAATTCTGATGTTCGCATCGCCGTATCGTTCGCGCGCCTCCCGCTGCGTCATCCCGACGCGCGCCACTTCCGGGTCGGTGTAGGTCGCCCACGGCACGACGCGGAAATCCGTCTTTTTGAGCAAGGGAAAAAACAAAAGCGCGTTGCGGATGACGATTGACGCTTCATAGGCGGCCATGTGTGTGAACGGAAAGTGGCCCGTCACGTCGCCCGCCGCGAAGATATGTTTCTGCGTTGTGCGCAAATATTCATCGGTGATGATACGCCGTTCATCGTACTCCACGCCCGCCGCTTCGAGGTTCAAGTTCTCGACGTTCGGCTTGCGCCCGGCGGCGACGAGGATTTCGTCGGCGCGCAACTCTTCTGTTGTCGTTTGTCCAGATTCGCCGCGGCACTCAAGCACGAGCGTTTTGCCTCTGTCGTTACTGCCAGCGCGCACGGCCTTCGCGTTGAGCAGAATCCTGATGCCCTCGGCGCGCAGCAACACGCCTAACGTCTCTGAGACTTCTTCATCCTCTTTCGGCAGCACTCGCTCGCCCATCTCGACGATGGTGACATCGCTCCCGAAACGCGCGAACGACTGGCCCAGTTCGAGGCCGATTGGTCCTGCACCGAGCACGACCAGACGACGCGGCAAAGTCTTCAAGCGAAAGACTTCTTCATTCGTGAGAAAACCCGCTTCGTTCAACCCGGCGACGGGCGGCGCGGCGGGACGCGACCCCTTCGAGATGCAGAAACGCCGCGCGCTCAATTTGAGTTTCCCGCCCGCCGCTCGCCCGTCGTCATCGCCGCTGCTGCTGCTGCTTGCCCGCGCCTGCTCCGCCGTCTGTTCGATCTCCAATTCGTGCGGCGACAGAAATCGCGGCGTGCCGAAGATGATCTCGACACCTTGTTTGCGAAACACCTCCGGCGCGTCGTGCGCTCCCACAGTTTCGATCACGCGTTCGACGCGCCCCGTGATCGAAGCGAAATCGCCGTCGGCAAACTGCAACGGGACGGAAGCGAATCCCAGACTCGCGGCGCGTTTGACATCAGCGGCGAATCGCGCCGAACGGATCAGCGTCTTCGACGGCACACAACCCGTGTAGAGACAATCGCCGCCCAGCGCCTTCTTTTCGACTACTGCCACCCGCGCTCCGAGTTGCGCCGCGCCCACCGCGACTACCAGCCCGCCCGAACCGCCGCCGATAACGATGATGTCGTAGCCACTCAATAATCTTCTCCATTCGCTTGATGAGATGCGTTATCTTATCCTCTGAAGAAAGTTTTGGGGAAAGTATCAGGAGACAACGATGAGCCTGAAAGAAAAGCTTGATAAAATCAAAGCGAACAGCGCGGCTAAATTTTCGGAGCAGATCAAGGCCGTCATGCAGCGCGCCACCAAAGACCTGCGAAACTCAGGCATCATGGGGCGCGTGCTGAAAATTGGCGACACGTCCCCGAACTTCACCTTGCGGAATGTTGAGGGCGAGGAAGTGCGGGCACAAACGCTGCTCGCACAAGGGCCGCTCGTCGTCAGTTTCTACAGGGGCGTGTGGTGACCGTACTGCAACGCGGAGCTGGCAGCTCTGCAAGACGTGTTACCGGAGATCAAGGCGCTGGGCGCGAATCTGGTGGTGATTTCGCCGCAACTCGAACAATACAGCCGGCAGGTGGCGAAGCAGAATTATCTGACGTTTGAGGTATTGAGCGATCCCGGCAACCGGGTCGCCGCGCTGTTCGGGGTGGCGTTCCAATTGCCCGCGGATTTGGCGGCGGTCTACAAAGAGATCGGCGCAGACCTGGAGAGATTCAACGGCGACGATGCATGGACTTTGCCGATGCCGGGTCGTTTCGTCATCCGGCAAGACTCGTTGATCGCCGCCGCCGACGTTGACCCTGACTACACCGACCGGCCTGAGCCGGAGCGCATCATTGCAGCCTTAAAAACTTTGGCGCTCGACAACGCGACATGACGGGTGAGCAAAGCGATGAAATCAGTTTTCCATGAAGGCGAGTTGGCGGTACAGCGGCGCGCGGGCGTCGAGGGGATGGCGCGACGGGTCGGCGGAATCATTGACGATACGATCTCGACAGCCGCGCGGGATTTTTTTCGCGCGCAACCCTTCGCCGTCCTGAGTACGATTGACGCGGGCGGGCGGGTGTGGGCTTCGCTGCTGGCGGGCGCGCCGGGTTTCATTCGCGTCATCGACGAGCGCACCGTGTCCATTGCCGCCCGCCCCGATCCGGGTGATCCGGCGATTGAAAATTTGCTCGCCGGTGGTCCAATCGGGATGCTCGTGATCGAACCGGCGACGCGACGGAGAATGCGTCTGAACGGCAGAGCGCAAGTGGCAGACGACGGCATTGAGATACGCGCCGAGCAGGTGTTCGGCAACTGCCCGAAGTATATTCAGGCGCGGTCGTGCCAATTTGAACCGGGAGAAGGAATCGAGGAGATTGTCAGCCATCGCGGGCACGCGCTCTCCGAGCGACAGCAACAATGGATCAGGGAGGCCGATACTTTCTTTATCGCCAGCGCGCACCCGGAACGCGGGGCGGACGCCTCGCACCGGGGCGGCCATCCCGGCTTCGTACTCGTCCCGGACGAAAGCACTCTGTTGTGGCCTGACTATTCCGGCAACATGATGTTCCAAACGCTCGGCAACGTCACGGTCAATTCGCGCGTCGGGTTGCTGTTCGTTGACTTCGAGCGCAGCGGCACTCTCCAACTCACCGGACGCGCGGCGGTCGTCTGGGACGCGGACATCGTCGCCGGGTTCGTTGGGGCCGAACGTCTCGTTGCGTTTCAACTGGAAGAAGTGATCGAAAACAACGGCGGCGGCAATCGCCTGCGCTGCCAGTTTCTGGACTACTCTCCCGCTAACCCGCGCTGAGCCGGCGCGCGAACTGCGCAGCTTTACATGTCGGGGTATGAAAGCAAGTAATGGCTGAGAAGAAAAAACGCCCGTCTTTGTCAAACGTCTGGCTCGATGCGAGAGATTTGCTCTGGGCACACCGCTATCGTCTCGCGTTGGGGCTGGTCTTGATGATCATCAGCCGGCTCGTCGGTCTGGTCTTGCCCGCCAGCTCGAAGTATTTGATCGATGAGGTCATCATCAAGGGGCGTAGCGAACTGCTCTTGACGTTGGCGCTGGCCGCAGGCGGCGCGACTCTGATTCAAGCCATCACCTCTTTTACTCTCTCGCAGATGTTGGGCGTCGCCGCGCAGCGCGCCATCACGGAGATGCGCAAGAACGTGCAGCAGCACATCGCGCGCCTCCCGATCAGCTATTTCGATTCGACGCAGACCGGCGTGCTCATCTCGCGCATCATGACCGACGCCGAAGGAATCAGAAACCTCGTCGGCACCGGGCTGGTGCAACTCGTCGGCGGCTTGTTCACGGCGGCGATTGCGCTCTGCGTGCTCTTCTATCTGAACTGGCGTCTGACTTCGATCACGCTCCTCGCCCTCGCCGCGTTCGGCGCGTGCATGGCGCTGGCCTTCATGCGTCTCAGGCCGCTCTTTCGCGAGCGCGGCCAGATCAACGCCGAAGTGACCGGTCGGCTCACGGAATCGCTTGGCGGCATCCGCATCGTCAAGGCTTACGCGGCGGAGCGACGCGAATCGCTCATCTTCGCGCGCGGCGCGCATCGCCTGTTCCGCAACATCGCGCGTTCGATGACGGGAGTTTCCGGCGTTACGTCTTTTTCCACCGTCATCGTCGGCGGCATCGGCGTGATCCTGATTTTCATCGGCGGACGTTCCATCCTCTCCGGCCAGATGACGCTCGGCGATTTTTTCATGTACATCTTTTTCACCGCGCTCGTGGCCGCCCCGCTCGTGGAGATCGCGGCCATCGGGACGCAGATCACGGAAGCCTTCGCCGGTCTCGACCGCATTCGTGAAATCAGGCGCATGGCGACTGAAGATGCGGACGAAGCGGAGCGCGAACCGCTCACGGAAATCGAAGGCGGCATCGCTTTCGCGGATGTCAGCTTTGAATATAACGCGGGCGTCCCCGTGCTCGATCACGTCTCATTCGACGCGCCCGCCGGATCGACGACCGCGCTCGTCGGCTCCAGCGGTTCGGGAAAAAGCACTCTGATCAGTCTGGTGATGGCGTTCAATCGCCCGCTCTCCGGCGTGGTGACAATCGATGGGCGCGACCTCGCTTCCATTCGCTTGAGAGACTACCGGACACAACTCGGCGTGGTCTTGCAGGACAACTTTTTATTCGACGGCACGATTGCGGAGAACATCGCCTTCGCGCATCCGCACGCCACGCGCGAACAGATCGTCGAGGCCAGCCGCATCGCGCACTGCGAGGAATTTATCAATAACTTTGCGGACGGTTACGATACCGTCGTCGGCGAGCGCGGGGTAAAGTTGTCGGGCGGGCAGAGGCAGAGAGTCGCTATCGCCCGCGCGATACTTGCCGAACCGAAAATCCTCATTCTGGATGAAGCCACATCGAGTCTCGACAGCGAGAGCGAGGCCATGATTCAGGACGGCCTTCAAAGTCTGCGTCATGGCCGCACCACCTTCGTCATCGCCCACCGTCTTTCGACGATTCGCAGCGCGGATCAGATTTTCGTGCTGGAAGCGGGTGAGATCGTCGAGCGTGGCACTCACGAAGAACTGCTCGCCGCTGCCGGTCGCTACAAGCAGTTGTACGACAAGCAGTATGCGTTCGAGCGCAATCAATTCATCAACCCCGGAGAGGACTTCACGCCGGAGCCGGCGAAGGTGTTAACTTCAGTGCGAACTTCATCGGCTTCACCTTCCACGAATCTGTGATTCTTTATGTTCTGATTTGCCCTTCAGCATTGCCGAACTGAATTGCCGTGCCCACCGCGAGGGTCACGCTGCGCCCCGGCTCCACTTCTTTAAATGTGCCGTCGGCAGCTTTCACCATCCACTTGTCCGGCGACAAGTTTTTCAGACCCCAGACGTGTGGGTTCGACGGATGCACCGCTACTGCGGCGGAGGGCTGCGTGAAGTCGTACATCCTTTGGTCGTTCGTGTGATGCGGAAAGAGTTGCGTGTCGTGGTTCAACATAACGACGCTCTTGCCGATGCGGATGCGCGGCGGGAGCCTGAGTTCGGTCGCGCACGACCAGCACAGGCCGGGTCTGCCGCCCCCTGCTTTCAAGGCTTCGGGGTCATAGAAGTTTTCCAGCGAGCAATGCGGGCAGTAAAAAATGGCGTCGCGCAGACGCACCATCGCCCCGCGCCATTCGCTTTCACGGACGCGCCCGTGAAGCGGATCGCGCAGGCCATTTGTAAAAGCTCTGATGAAGAACTCGCGCAGGGATTGCGGGTAGATGCGCCAGAAGGCGAGGGCGTTATCATGGAGGCCGGGAACGGGAGCGTTCGAGTCGTTGTTCGGGTCGAAGATGAAGACGGGTTCCGTCCCGTAGAGCTTGGTCATGGCGGCCAGATCGAGGCATTTGATCTCCGTCTCTTTTTTGCCTTCAAGCGGATGGGCGACCATCAGCATGTAGAAGATAAGGACGGAGAGGGAAAAGAGATCGGTCTGCGTGGAGGGCACGGCCTCGCCGCGCACCACTTCGGGAGCCATAAAGCGGGGTGTGCCGAGCACGCCGAGCACGCCCCCGCCGTCCACTGAGACGTTGTCGTTATCGGCGATCAGGATGTCGCCGTTGATGGGGTCGAAGAAAGCATTGCCGAAGGAGATGTCGCGATAGCACAACCCTTGTGAGTGGAGCAAGAGGTAGTTGTGCGAGAGATTGAGTCCGGCGGCGGCGAGTGCGCGGAAGGTCGGCTCGATGCGCCGCTTCATCAAATCGACGATGTTCTTAAAGCGCGGCGGCCTGAGCGGCATCACGTAACCGAAGCCCGCGACGCCCCCCGCGACGGTGATTTCCAGAGGCCACAGAAAATGCTCGCTCGGTGGCCCTTTCCTGACGAGCAACTCGATGGCGGCGCGCTGCTCCGGCGTCGCCATGTGCGGAAAGAACCATTTCACGGCGACCGACTCGCCGCCGATCGTGGCCTTGTAAACTTCGCCCTGCCCGCCCGCGCCGAGCAGCGTCTCGACCACGCAGGACATGCCCGAAGGTTCCGTGCGGATGCTCTGCCCCGGTCGTAAAATTTGATCCATAACTTCTTTGCGCCTCTCCCGCCTTACTGAATGTTGCGCCTGCTCTCGACGTGCGCGCCGTACTCCGTCTCCCACGGCGCGCTCAAGTTGCCTGTCAGATTGCAACCTTCGACGCTCGCCGCGCTGCCCGCTTTAACTCTGACGCCCACCGTTTCGTTGCGGTTCACGTTGCACCCGTGAACGACCGCGACACAGCCTTCGTGAACTGCTATGCCCGCATCCGCGTTGCCGTTGATGTCGCATTCATCGAATCGCCCGCGCCCGTCTTCACTGAGGAGAACGCCGGAACTCTGGCCGTTATGAATGCGGCAGCCGCGCGCCTGCAAATCTCCGCCGAGCGTGATGGCGACGTTCGCTTCGCGGTTGCCGTAAATGTTGCAGTCTTCCAAAAATCCGCGCCCGCCGCGATGGACGAAGACACCCGAGTTTTCGCCGTGATAAATCTGGCAACGCTTCACGGTCGGCTCGCCCCCGTCGCTGATGCCGATGCCCGCCGAGCGATTGGCGTAAATTTCGCACTCTTCGATGACTCCCGCACCGCCGCCCCAGACGACGATCCCGGCGTCCCCTCCGTCGTGAATCTTACACGCTTTGATGACGGGTCGCGCGTGCCCCGTGATGGCGACGTTGACGTTCGCGTTGCCGTAGATGTCGCAGTCTTCAATCGTGCCCGCCGCCAACTCGAAGATGTAGAGGCCGGAATCCGCCCCGTCGTGGATCGCGCAGCGGCGGAGCAACGGGTCGGCCATCGGATTGCGAATCCCGACGCACGACAACCCTGTGGATGAGATGTCGCAATCCTCCAACAGCAACTTGCCTTGCGGTATATCGACGGCAAAAAATTTCTCGCCGCCTTTTCCGGCGCGGCCACGCAGCGTCAAGCCGCGCACCGTGGCCTGAGCGGTCAACATCTGAATGCAACTCGCTGCGGCGCTCGTCAACACGATCTCTTCGCGCCGCCCTTCGCCCACGATCTCCACGGGCTGTTTGAGCACGATGCTTTCATCATACACACCCGGCCTGACGAGCAGACGCGCTCCCGGCGTCGCTTTCCTCAACGCTTCGTTGATGGTCGAATAGTCGCCATTGCCTGCGGCGGAGACGACGATCCGAGCAAGGCTGCTGTTGGGCTTCGACACGGACGCCGTTCCGGTCGTTGCGTTTCGCGCTGCGGGTGTGGCGGCGGTCGCAGACTTTGCGGGTATCGCGGATTTTGCAGGTGTCGCGGCGGACTTTGCCGTTGCGACGATCTGCGCGGCTTGCTCCGTCTTAACAGCCGCCTCTTCATCTTCCACCAACTGTTCGCGGGCGACGACGCCGAGCGCGAGCGCCCATGAATTGACCGCCCAACGCGCCGCATTTTCAGACAACGCCAGATTGTCGGACAAACGTGAGATGAGTTTGGCAAAGAGCACCGCGCGGGGCATGCCTGCATGCACGGCTAACAAGTCCGCCGCGACGTGCTCTTCGAGAGCCATCACCAGCACCGAGACTTCTCTGCGGTACGGGCCGCAGTAATCGCGCAACAATCCCTCGCAGCGTCGCGGTCGTTCGATCACCGAGCGTCCGTGTCGCCGGACGATCTCGCAGAGTTTTTGGCGGGGCAGATCGTTCATACCGTTCGGGGTTGGCTTTTCTGGCGGTACTCTTCGATGACCTGTTTCTCGCGTCGCCCTGTTTCTTCCAAATCGCGCAACCAACTTTCTTTGTGCGGCAGCAACGCGTCGCGCAGCGCCTCTGCGACGGCGAGATTGCGAAACCATTTCCGGTCGGCGGGCACGATGAACCACGGCGCATGTGCCGCGCCGCAGCGATTAATGGCGTCTTCGTAGGCTGAGGTGTAACTGTCCCAATGTTCGCGCTCTTTCCAGTCGCCGACCGAGAGTTTCCAGAACTTGGTCGCGTCCTGCTCGCGTTTGTGGAGACGTTCCTCCTGTTCCTCTTTGCTGATGTGCAGGTAGAACTTGAGAATGATCGTGCGGGCATCGGCCAATAACCGCTCGAAATGATTGATGTGCTCGTAGCGCGCCCGCCAGACTTCTTCGGGCACAAGGTCGTGGACTCTCACCACGAGCACATCTTCGTAATGTGAACGGTTGAAGATTTTGATCTGTCCGGCGGCGGGCGTCTCGGCGTGGACGCGCCAGAGAAAGTCGTGTGCGAGTTCTTCCTCGGTGGGCACTTTGAATGAGGCCACTTCACACCCTTGAGAATTGAGCGGGCCGGTGACATGACGGATCGTGCCGTCCTTGCCGCTCGTGTCGCGCCCCTGTAAGACGACGAGCATGCTTTGTCGCCGCGCCGCATAGAGCAGTTCTTGCAGTTCGATTAATTCTTCAATTAACTGCGCCGTCCTCTGTTCGCCCTCGTCGCGCGTTAAGTCTCCGTCCGCGCGTGGGTCGAAATTTTTCAACTCGATGCGGCCTTCGCCCGCGACGCGATGCGCGTAGCTCATGATTGTTCTCCTTCAATCGATGCGAACGCTTCGATTGATCAACGACGAAAACTTCGGCATTGAGTACGTAATGCTTCGTCTGAATAATAACTGATGTTACGCAAGATAGGTTTTTCGGGCTCTGCCCGCTGATGTGCGGAAGGGCTCTCGTCTTTCCGTCAGGCGCTTTCAACCGGCGTTGAGGTTACGCCTCAACGCGGGCGGCGGAGCCGCCGGATGTTTCTTCAGTGGCAACCGGAAAGGCGAGAGCCTTTCCGCATATCAGGCGGCACAGCCGCAATTCTGCGTAACATCGGTAATAATTTGCGCTCAACGCGAAATCCTGACCCAGCGGACTAAGCCAATTTCGCTTCCGGTTCTTTTGCCGGAGAGACCTCAGCTTGTGCGGGCACAGGAGCGGGAGGCGGCGTTGCTTCGGCGTTCGGCTCCGGTGTAGTGCTCGTCGCATCTTTGCTCTGCGCCGTTTCCTGTGGCGGCGGGGCGGGCGGCGCGGCGGGTTGCTTCAACGCCTCCATCCGGCAGATGATCGCGAGCGTGGTGTCGTCGCCGCTGCCCTCGTGCGTCGCCTCTTCGAGCCATCCTTTGAGGCTTTCGTTGACGAAATTGAACCCATCTGTTCGCAGCATCTCCAGCAGATCAGTGCCGACTTTCAAAAATCCTTCCTCACTCGAAAAAGAATTTACATAGCCGTCCGTCGAAAGCGTGATGAGCGCGGGCGGAGAGCCGGAAATTTTTTGCAGGTGAAAGCGAAAGTCGCGCTCCGCGCCCGCCGTGCAAAGCGAGGTCGTCTCGTTGGCGAAAAGCCGTTTGTCTTCGCTCAGGGGTCTGGCGACTCCGCCCTGCTCCGAAACGGTGAGCATGTCGCCGTCGCCGAGTTGGAGATAGAGAATGAAGGATTCCTCGACCGCGACGGTCAGAGAAGTTGCGCCGTAAGCCAGGAGCGGATTGGCCTCGACGAGTTCTCTGGCGCGCTGGCTCTCTTTCTTCACGAGCGTGTCAAACTCCTGCGCCGTGAAAGGCCGGCGCTTGAGGTCAGCTTCGACCGCCTCGCGCCAACGCTTGACGAACTCCTGCGGCAGCCACTCTCGCCCCTTGCTTTCGATCTCCGCAAGATCGAAATTGCCGCGCCGCTCGTCGAGAAATTCGCCGACGAGCAACGCGGCACGTTTGACGGCGAAACGCGAACCCCAGTCACTGCGGAAACACTTGTTGCTGCCGTGCCCGTCGGAAACCGAGACGATGAGCGGCAGACTTCTGCCGGACTCGCGCAGTTGCAGTAAAGAGTCCTGATTCGGGATGCGAGCGCGCAGGTGCGACGCGCCGGGCACAGTTTCACCGATGACCCGCCATTCGGGCAGGCTCTGATTGGCCGTCATTTATCTCTCCTTACCACACATCATCAACGGTCTTCTGGTTGTCAGCCGGGTCGGTGGTTGACGCTGCTCCTGCTGGATCGCCGGGTTGCATCCCGGTGGCGGCGGCGGCGGTCGGGATAGGCACAGTGTCCGGTGGTGGCGGCGTTGCCGCGATTGCCGCACCGCCCGGCGTGTCCGCGCCGCTCGCGGGCGATGAGGCCGATTTCAAGACCGCTGTGGATGCCCATTTGATGTGCCTGACGAGTGCTTCGGGGCTGTTGGCCGCAAGCGGCTTTAGTTCCGAGTTGCCGATATATCTTTGCAACACTTCCGGGTCGGCGTCGCGCCCGATGGAGATGGCGATGCGGACGGCCTTCTTCCCCCACGGCTGTTCCATCAGAGTTTTCAACCCGCTCTCGAAGTCGTCCGTCGGTTGCCCGTCGGAGAGGAGGACGAGGACGGGCGGCAGGGCGCGCTCGCTCATCGGCGGCATTTTCAATTGCTCGGCGACGAGTTCGAGGGCTTTGCCCATGTCCGTCTCGCCTTCGGCGACGAGGTCGGTCCACCCGAAATCGGCGACGGGCGTGGGCTGCGCGATATGCCACTGCGCGCCGTTCGAGAATTTGACGGCGCGCACCAACACCTGCGCGTTCGGGTTGTCTTCCGCCACCTTTTTCATGTGCGGGATGGCTTCGCGAATCGCCGTGTTGAGCGATTGAATTTTGCCGTCCTGCTCCATCGAGCCGGAGCTATCGGCGATCCAGATGAAATGAAGCGGTCTCGATGCGAGTTCACCGCCCGGTCTTTTGCTCATATTAGTTTCTCCTCCTGATTGATCATCAACTTTGATATGAAAGACTGTAATTTCAGCCCGCACTGCCGCCGACCAAATCAAAGCAGCGGCTCGAACGGCGACGACGCGAATCGCTTTAACTTCGCACGTCATACGAAAGAGGGGATAGGGCGTAATATATCAGACGAACGGCGAACTGTCTGTGTCGCGTAATTGCACCGTCACGGGATGCGCGGCGGTTCGCTGTTTTGCTGGCGCTGTTCTTCCTGCAGCACCGAGATGACATAGGGCGCGGCGAAAGCAAGCAGCAACGATAAAAGAGCTACCAGAAGACAACCGATCAGACATCCGCGCCATGTAACGCCGCGCTTTTTTGGAGTCACATCAAAAGAGGGGGCGTGGGGGGAGGGCGGCGCATTTGCTCCGGGCGCAGGCGAGATAGCAGACGGCTGCGCGCGGGTGTGAGGGGGGCGCGCGACAATCGGGCTTGCCGGAGGATGAGGATAAAGGGGAGTGTTGATGATCGGTGGCGGCAGAGGAGGCGCGCTCGAAGGACGCCGGACGGGTGGCGATTGAGGGCGCGGCGTCTGCGGCTTGGGTTGCGGCAGTGTGGGCGGCGGCGGAGCGGCGGGCGGCGGGGTGACTTTAACTTGTTTCTCTCTCTCCGCGACTTCCGCTTCCGTCAACACGCCGAGTGCGAGCGCCCATGAATCGACGGCCCAGCGCGCCGCCGCTTCCGTGACAGCCGATTGCTCCTCCAGACGCTTCGCGAGCCGGGTTAGGAGCAATTCGCGCGGCGCGGATGTTTGCGCCGCCAGCAAATCCAACGGGACGCGCTCGCGCAGCGCAGCCATCAGCAGATTGATTTCCCGCCGGTGTGCCCCGCACAGGTCGCGGAGTAAGCCCTCGCAGCGTCCGGCGTCGCTCGCCAGATTATGGCCGTACCTGGCGATGATATTACGAAGCGTCTGGCGCGGTAGGTCAGTCATTGTTTGTCTTGCATCTTCGTTCTTCGGAAGCGTCGGCCACGCCGGATTGATCTCTCAGAAGTCACCTTGAAAAGGTATACTCCAGGAAACAAGTGACGCAAACTCTTGACGATGCTATCTTCAGAAAATATTATCACCACAGCCAAAGCCTCCTGCCCGTGTAATATCTGTACGGGCAAACACTGTCTGCATGATTGAGCGGACAGTTGTTTCTCGCTTTTACTTTCATGCTGAGCATTTAGCGTTCTCGCGTTTAGCGATAGTGCAGGTTTGTGTGAGGCCCGTTGGCTGCTTTGCGCCGAAGCCGCACGGTTCGTATCCGGCGGTGATGCCGTTCTCTCTAGATGTTCTCAATTGATAAGGAGGATGTGACCGGATGAGCATGAGTACTGAGACTTCACAGACAAGTATCCCGCGCCCCGAATACCCGCGACCGCAATTTGTGCGGCGCGAGTGGTCGAATCTCAACGGCGAATGGGAATTCGCTTTTGACGATGCGGATCAAGGGTTGCAGAACAACTGGCAGGACGGGCGCACGCTTGACCGGCGCATCGTCGTGCCTTTCCCCTATCAATGTGAGTTGTCAGGCATCAACGATAAGGGCATCCACGAAGTCGTGTGGTACGCGCGCAGCTTTGAGATTGCCTCGGAATGGCGCGGGAAAGATTTAATGCTGCACTTCGGCGCGGTTGATTACCGCACGACCGTGTGGGTCAACGGCCAGGAGGTCGGTCATAATCAGGGCGGGAACATCCCCTTCTGGTTCGACATCGCGCCCTACCTGCGGGACGGGCAGAACCGTGTGACCCTGCGCGTGGAGGACCGTCAAGACCCGGAGCAACCGCGCGGCAAGCAGGCCGTCGCCGGGGTGCCGCAGGAAATTTTTTACTACTGCACAACCGGCATCTGGCAAACTGTCTGGCTGGAGCCGGCTCCCCCGATGAGAATTCAGGAATTGAAGATGACTCCCTTCGCGGAGAAGAATTCTCTCGACTTGAGTATCTATCTCCATGCGCCTTCAGCGCGATGGCGGCTGGAAGCCGAAGTGTTGGATGGCGGCGAGGTGGTGGCGCGGGCGGAAGAAAAGATAACGGGTGCGGCGGGGCGGCTCACCCTCCATATTCCTTACGCTAAACACTGGTCGCCTGAGTCGCCCTTTTTATATGACGTGCGGATTCGCCTCTATGACAAGGATCAACTGCTGGATGAGGTTGAATCTTACGCCGGTCTGCGCAGCGTCGAACTACGTGAGGGGCGCATGTATCTCAATGGGAAACAGACCTACCTGGTGATGGTGCTCGATCAAGGCTACTGGCCGGAGAGCTATCTGGCCGCGCCGTCCGATGAATCTCTGCGCGCCGATGTGGAATGGGCCAAACGTTTCGGTTTCAACTGCGCCCGCAAGCACCAGAAGGTGGAAGACCCGCGCTGGCTCTACTGGTGCGACCGGCTCGGCTTGATGGTGTGGGGCGAGATGGCGAACGCCCGCGCGTGGTCGCCCAAAGCCGAAGAGCGTCTGGCGGCAGAATGGCGGCGCGTCATCCGCCGCGATTATAACTGCCCGTCGATCATCACATGGGTGCCGGTCAATGAAAGTTGGGGCTTCCCCGGACTCCAGCAAAGCCACCCCGGACAATACGCCTTTCTTGAACGCATGGTGGCGATCACGCGTCGCCTCGACCCGCGCCGCCCCGTCATCGACAACGACGGTTGGGAACATACGGATGTCACCGATATCTGCGCCATCCATGATTACACTCCGACTTCAGAAGGTTTGAAGGCACGCTATCAGGAAGCTTTGAGCGGGGGTGCGCTGCCGATGAATTTGTGGCTGCAAGACAAGCCGCTCTTCGTCCTCGGGTCGAAATATCGACAGCAGCCGATCATGCTCACCGAAGTCGGCGGCTTCTTGTTGGTGCCGCCGGACCTTCCCGAAGCGCAGCGCGATATCTTGTATAAGTTTTACGGGTCTTTCAACACGTCGGAGGAACTGTTGGAGAAGTACCGCGATCTGATGGGCGGGCTTTCCTCGCTCAATTTTCTGTCCGGCTTCTGCTACACCCAGTTGACCGACATCGAGCAAGAGATCAACGGTCTACTGACCTATGACCGCCAGCCGAAGATCGACCCGGAGTTGATCGCGGAAATTCACCGGACGTTCTTTGAGCAAAGCGAGTTTTGCAGTTACGCGGAACAGTTTCCGCCGACGTGATATTCGGGAACAATGCGCCGCAAGCCCCCGGAGCGATGAACTCCGAGAGCGGTCGTGTGGGGTTTTCTTATCGAGTGAAGTGAGCCTTTGCGCCGGTCGGCATGTCTTGCTCCGGTCAGGCCGAAGATTCATCTCCGCATCTACCTGTTCCAATTCTTCGCGACCTTGCGTCGCAGCTCTTTGACATAGTACGGCCTCCTGCCGGATGTGACTGGTGAACATGCTACTTGTTCGCGAGTGTGCTGTACGCTTTTGCCGGCAACCGATTATTATGGTCTCAGGCGAAGATGATTAATGCGGCGCGCGATGCTCTTGAGTGCGAGTACATCGGGCTGTGGCCCGCGACGAGGTGAGGAAACATCTATGGCTAAACCCGTGCTCCTCACAATTGATGATGATGCGGAAGTGTTACGCGCGATTGAGCGTGATTTGCGGCGCAGGTATGCGGGCGATTACCGGGTGCTGCACGCCGATTCAGGAGCGGCGGCGTTGGAGATCGTGCGCGAACTGAATGTCAGAAACAACGCGGTCGCGCTCTTTCTCGTCGATCAACGAATGCCGGGAATGTCGGGGGTCGAGTTTCTAGGGCAGGCCATCGCGCTCTACCCCGATGCCAAACGCGTGTTGCTCACTGCCTATGCCGACACCGATGCGGCCATCAAAGCGATCAACGAAGCGGGCATCAATCATTATCTTCTCAAGCCGTGGGACCCGCCGGAAGAGAATCTCTATCCGGTCTTAGACGACCTGCTTGAAGATTGGCAGGCAGGCTTTCGCCCGCCGTTTGAAGGCATTCGCGTGCTGGGCAATCGCTGGTCGCCCGCTTCACACAACGTTAAAGATTTTCTCGCGCGCAACCATGTGCCCTACCGCTGGCTCGACATCGAAGCTGCCGAGCGGGACGAAGAAGTGCGCCGTCTCGTCGAGTCGCTTGGCGAGGACGACAAAAAACAGTTGCCGCTGGTCATCTTCTCCGACGGGGCACGCTTGCTTGCCCCGACGCCCTCAGACCTGGCCGCGCGCGTCGGCCTCAAGACTCACGCCGCCGAGGAGTTTTACGATTTAGCGATTGTCGGCGGCGGCCCTGCCGGATTGGCGGCTGCCGTCTACGGCGCGTCCGAGGGCTTGCGCACCGTCATGATCGAGCGCGAAGCGCCGGGCGGGCAAGCCGGGCAGTCAAGCCGCATCGAGAATTATCTGGGATTTCCGTCCGGGTTGACCGGCGGCGACCTCGCGCGGCGTGCCGTCGTGCAGGCCAAGCGGTTCGGCGTCGAGATTCTGTCGCCGCAGGAGGCGACTGCGTTGCGCATCGACGGTCCTTATCGCTTTATCAAACTCGCCGACGGCAGCGAGATTAGCTGCCACGCTTTGCTGGTTGCGACCGGCGTGCAATGGCGCAAACTGGATGTGCCCGGCGTCGAGCGACTGACGGGCGCGGGCGTCTACTACGGCGCGGCGCAGACGGAAGCGATGTCGTGTAAGGATGAAGACGTGTACGTGGTTGGCGGCGCGAACAGCGCGGGGCAAGCCGCCATGTACTTCTCGAAATACGCGCAGCGCGTGGTGATGCTGGTGCGAGGTTCGACGCTCGCCGCTTCGATGTCGCAATATTTAATCAGGGATGCACGCGTCGAGTGACAAATAAACGAGAGACGCGTAGAAAAAAGCTGTGTGAGAAGACGGCGGGGCACCATCTCAGTGACGGGGCGGCAACTCTGCCGAAGGAGAAACAGGAAGTGACGAAAGCGATTGGGGAAAGGCATCGGCGGCGTCCGAGTGTGATTCGGGCAGCGGTAAAAGCTGCCTTGCTGGTGATCGCGCTGGCCTGCCACGCCCCGGCACAAGGGGCGCGAACCACAGCCCCGGCGCAGAAGCTCTATTATCCGGGCGCGGGCGAAGCGTGGGAGCAGCGGACGCCGCAACAAGTCGGGATGAATGCGTCTCTGCTTCAAGAGGCGGTCGCCTTTGCCACGTCCAGCGAGTCGAAGTCACCGCGCAATCTTGAGTTGGCCCACTACCAGACTTTCGGGCGCGAGCCGTTCGGCACGGGCGTCGGGCCTTTCAAGGAGCGCGGCGATGCGACCGGCATCATCTTGCGCCACGGTTATATCGTCGCCGAGTGGGGCGATCCGCATCGCGTGGACATGACCTTCAGCGTCACCAAGAGCTTTTTGTCGGCGACAGTGGGGCTGGCCTATGACCGGAAGATGATCCGCAGCCTACAGGATCGGGTGTATCAGTACATGTCGCCCGTCTTGGCGCTCACGCGGGAGGGGGCGACGAAGAGCCGCGCCGAACGGCTGGGGGAGCCGCAACTCCTTGAGTTGTTTGCGAGCGAGCACAACCGGAAGATCACCTGGGAGCATTTGCTGCGGCAGACGAGCGATTGGGAGGGAATTTTGTGGGGCAAGCCCGACTGGGCCGACCGCCCGGGCAGCAATCCCGCCGAGTGGCTCACCCGGAAGAGGAACGAGCCGGGCGCGGTCTACGAGTACAACGATGTGCGCGTCAATGCCCTGGCGCTGGCAACCCTCAACGTCTGGCGTCGCCCTCTGCCGCAAGTGCTCAAGGAACAACTGATGGACCAGATCGGCGCGTCGCCAACCTGGCGCTGGTTCGGCTACGAGAACTCCTGGGTCGAGATCGACGGCACGGGCGTGCAGTCGGTGAGTGGCGGCGGGCACTGGGGCGGCGGGATGTTCATCAACGCCCGCGACATGGCGCGCTTCGGTTTGCTCACCTTGCGCCGGGGGAGTTGGAAAGACAAGCGTATTCTTTCGGAGGAATGGGTGCGGCTGGCGACCACTCCGACGGGCGCGCAGCCGACTTATGGATTTATGAACTTCTTCGTCAACACCGACCGGAAGTATCTGCCGAGCGCCCCCGCGTCGGCCTTCGCCCACATCGGCAACGGCACGAACATGATTTACGTGGACCCGGAAAGCGATCTCGTGATCGTGGCGCGCTGGATCGAGAACAGCGCCGCCGACGGCCTCGTCAAGCGCGTGCTCGCATCAATAGAAACGACGAGAGACGGCCAAAAGCGAAATTGAATAAAACTTTTAACGGGGCTTCCTTCAAGTTTGACGCTGCCGGAAGAGGATGAGTGTTGGGACGCGTGCGCTACGGCGGCTACCGCTCAAGGGATGAGCAAGACCTTTCCCGTGGTCGCTCTTCCTTCAAGTTGCCGGTGCGCTTCGGCGGCTTCGGCGAGAGGGAATTGATGCCCGATCCGCAGTTTCAACTCGCCCGCACCGATCCATGAAAACACTTCCCCCGCGCGCCGCAATAATTCCTCGCGCGTGGCGGTGTAGTGGGCCAAACTCGGTCTGGTCAGGAAGAGCGATCCCTTCTGCGCCAGCCACGCCGCGTCGAAGGGGGGCACCGTCCCGCTCGATTGACCGAACAATACGAGCATCCCGCGCGGCGCGAGTGAATCCAGACTCTTCATAAAAGTGGTTTTGCCCACCGAGTCGTAGACGACCTGCACGCCCCCTCCCCCGGTCAAGCGCTTGACCACTTCCTGAAAATTCCCCTCGGTATAGATGATCACTTCATCCGCGCCCGCCTCCCGCGCGAGTTTGGCTTTTTCCTCTGTCGAAACCGTGCCGAGCACGCGCGCTCCCACACGCTTCGCCATTTGAATGAGCAGCAACCCGACGCCGCCGGCGGCGGCATGCACGAGCGCCGCATCGCCGCGTTTGAGTTGGTAAGTTGAAGTGACGAGGTAGTGCGCCGTCATCCCTTGCAGCATCGCTGCCGCCGCCCGGTCGGCGTCTACGCCCGCAGGCACTTTCACGAGTCGCGCGGCTGGAACTGCCGCGTAGTCGGCGTAGGAGCCTAAGGCCATCGCATAGGCGACCCGATCTCCTGCCTGAACCTCATCGACGCCCGCCCCCACGGCTTCCACCGTGCCCGCCGCTTCCGACCCGGGCGTGAACGGGAGAGGCAGTGGGTACAGTCCGGTGCGGTGATAGACATCGATGTAATTGACGCCGATGGCTTCCAGTTTGACGAGCGCCTCGCCGGGTTTCGGTGCGGGCTTGTCCACGTCTCTGTAGACGAGCATGTCAGGCCCGCCGTATGCTTCAACTCTGATCGCTTTCATCTCTGTCCCCCGTAGATTCAACATTGAAGTGCAACTTCGAGTTTGGCACACGAAGGGCAAGCTGCGATAGCATCCGTGCTTACTTCAATCGTCAAATCGGAGGAGCATGGATGAGTTAAACGCAGCTTAACTGCAAGCACAGATATCAGATTTACGTCCTCATAAAAGCCGGATATAGTAACGTGTTTTATCTGAGACGCCGGATGAACTCTCCAGTTTGCGATGCCGATCATTACACTTGACGACGTAGACTTCTATTATGAAATTCATGGTGAGGGGGAGCCGTTAATTTTAATTCGTGGACGACGCGCGCCGATTGTGGGACTACCTCGCGGAAGTGAGGCCGACGGCATTCCCGAGCCTGCCGCGCTTCTTCGAGAAAGTTCACGCGATGATCATGGCCGACTTGGAAGCGGCAGCGCCAAAAGAGCGCAAGGAATTCGACAAAGTGCTCGCGCTCGGCAGAAGGATGAGCCGCCTGCGTCAAGCCGGAGAGCGCGTGCCGCGAAGTTTGCAAATCGAGTACGACAAGCGAGCGCCGCCGTTGGCCGGTAAAATAAAAAATTATTTCGGCGGGCGTTTGCGTCTGGCGACATCGGGCGGCGCGCCGCTGCCGGGTGAGGTGGCGGAATTTTTCGACGCGTTCGGCTTGCCGATTTTGCAAGCCTACGGACTGACCGAGAACGCGTGCGTCGCCTTCAACCGCCCCGGCCATTACCGCCACGGCACGGTCGGCCCGCCGATGCCCGGATGCGAAGTGAAGATCGCCTCAGACGGCGAAATCACCTTGCGCAGTCGGATGATGTTCTCCGGCTACTACAAAGAGCCGGAGCAGACCGCCGCGATGTTGCGCGACGGCTGGCTCTTGACGGGCGATCTGGGGGAGATGGATGCAGCCGGGTTCTTGAAAATCACCGGGCGCAAAAAAGAGATCATCGTCACTTCGACGGGAAAGAACATCGCGCCCGCCCTGATTGAAAATTTGCTCAGGGAGCATCATCTCATCAGCCATGCTTTCATCTACGGCGACAACCGCAGCTACCTCGTCGCGCTCATCACGCTCAACGAACTCGAACTCGAAAGCTATTCACGCGCGCACGGCATTGCGAAGCGCGCCTCGTGTTAACATGCGACCATCCCAGTCGTGAGACAGTGAGTTCCCGAAAATCCCGTACACGTCGCCTTAGTTGAGTAATCAACACTGTCCGCAATGCGGCAAGGGTGGGAGCGATGTGATTGCGCCTCTCCCGTCGTGAGACGGTGGTAAGGGTTTGCCACCCCGATGTCATCGCGCAAAATGGCTTCAAGGTTTAACGGGCATGACCTTGCC
>JBPCIP010000120.1:0-18781 GCA_051006195.1 Pyrinomonadaceae bacterium | reverse complement strand
CGTTGCGGAATGTTCGGGCACACACTGTCTCACGACGGGGTTATTTGAATTAAACGACGAAGCGCACTTGATTTCCACTATCCGCGCTTCCTCCCCATTGATAAATCAAGGGGCATCCGCTCCTTCTTGCGAAAGGTTTTCCGGTGACGCATGGAGCGTGCGACGAATTGATTGACACGCTTCCTGGAAAAGCGATACCGTCTGCGCTCGTTCAAACAGTTTCAGGCAAGTTCTTCTACAACACTTTTGGCAGCCACGCGCCGACACAGGCACGAGGTCTCATCTCCGGCCCAGGCGCGCACTACAACCTGTTTATTATGTCTCTACGTTATTCACCCCGCTCTCAATTTCTTTTTATCTTCGCGTTACTCTACGGTTGTGCCTTCTTCGGCAGTGCCACCCCGGCCCGGGCGCAGGACACTTTGACGGGCGCGTTTGAAGGCACGGTGACAAACACCAATACGGGCGCGGTTGTGGCGGGTGCGACGGCTCTGATCATCAATCAACAGACCGGCCAGGTGATCGGGAAAACGAGCGACGCGCGCGGGCGTTTTTATCAAGGCTTGCTCGCGCCCGGCCTCTACACGATCCGTGTCTCCGCGCCGGGCTTTCAGACGAGGGAAGTGGTGCAGCGCCTGTTCATCACGCGCACGGGTGAAGTAGTCCCCGTGCCGGTGAGTCTCGATCCCGTCAGCGCCGCTTCGGCTGTCAGTGCCGCTCCGACGCCGACGCCCACGCCTTTGAGCGAAGCGGATACGGATATTCGCGCCCGCATCAATGCCACCGATGCCAGACAGAGCGGTTCATTCACCGAGGAAGTATCGACGCTGCCTCTCGGCTCGTTCACGCTGACGCGCACTTTCGACGAGTTGACGCTGCTTCTGCCCGGAGTGGCGCCGCCGCCGCAGACACTCGGCTCCGTCGCCGGCCCCGGCGTGGGAGCGGGCGTCGGCTCAGCCGGACAATTCGCGGCCAATGGGTTGCGCTCGCGGGCTAATAATTTCACGGTCGATGGATCGGACAACAACGATGAGGACATCGGCGTGAGGCGACAGGGGTTCGTGGCCTTGATCCCGCAGCCGATAGAGTCGGTCAAGGAGTATCAGGCGATCACTTTGTTGGCTCCGGCGCAGTTCGGGAGAAACATCGGGGCGCAGGTCAACGCCGTATCAAGGTCCGGGGGCAGTGAGACGCACGGAACTTTTTACGGCTTCTTCAATTCCAGCCAACTCAACGCCAGAAACTTCTTCGACACGACTTCCGGCAATCAGAGCGTGCCGCTACGCGCGGGCGGTAAGCCCGTCATCATTGACGGCAGGACGGGCAGCGTCACGAACGAAAGCGGCGGGGAAGATTCTTTCACTCTGGCGATGGGCGGCTTCGTCCTCGGCGGCGCGCTCGAACCGCCCCGGGGACCGGACCAGCCCGGCAGGATGTTTTATTTCATCTCCGCCGAAGCCCTGCGCGTCAACGCGACGCGGGAGGCGAACTTCGCCGTCCCCACCGTCCGGCAGCGCGGCATCTTCGACAGCGGCGCGGACGGCCTCTCCCGCAACCCTTTTAACGGCAACGTGCTGTGTGATCCGACCGACCCGAGGGATCGCCTGAGGTGCGCCGTCCCTGCCACCATCAGCGGCGATGCCATCTTCAGTCTCTTCCCGTTCCCCAATCAACCGCAGGGTATTTACGGCGAGAACACTTTCACCCGGCAACTTCCCGCCGACGAAGAAGGCAAGATCGTCTCCGGCAAGTTCGACGCCAACTTTCGCCTGCGCGAGCGGCAGCAGAGTTTCACTTCACGCATCAACTTCACGGACGATTTCCGCGATATTCCCGTCACCGGCGGCGCGCTCTTCTCGACGCTCCACCCGCGCGTCCGCACGCAAAATCTCTCAAATTTTCTCAACAGCGAACTGAGCGGCCCGAACGCGGCGCGCCCTGTTTTCAATCAACTGCGTGCCTCTTACGGGCGCACGCGTCTCGTCTTCGATGAGCGGCGCGATGCGCGATTTCAGACACCGAGCCGTCTGGCCAATCAGTTTCGCCCTGAAGATCGACAATTTCTTTTGAACGCTCCGCTGTTCATCAACGACACGCTGCCCAATTCCAACTCGGTTTTCTATGACAGCTTTTTCAACTTCACGGCTGAAGATATTCTCGGCCCCGTCGGGCAGGTCAACATCGCCGGTTTCAGTCCGCTCGGCGTGGATGTGTTTAACTTCCCGCAACGCCGCGTCAATAACACTTATCAACTGGCCGACACTTTGACCGCGCGCATCTCTTCACACAGCCTGACTCTCGGCGCAGACTTCCGGCGCACGGAACTCAACAGCGATCTGCCGCGCAATGCCCGCCCGCTGATCGTCTTTGGCGGCGCGCCGAATTTCACCCGCACGCCGCAGGGCATCGAGTTGCGCGGATTCATCTCGCCGATTGACCTGGCCGCCGCCTCCGCGCCGAGCGGCGTCTTTCAAGCTCTGACCCCCGGCAGCGGTTCCGCGATCAATTTGCGTTATTACCAGTACAACTATTTCGCGCAGGACGATTGGCGACCGCGCCGTAACCTCTCGATCAGCTACGGCCTGCGTTATGAGTACAACACGCCGCCCTTCGAGACGAATCGCCGCATCGAAGACACTTTCGGCAGCCCCGCGCTCGCGCTCGCGCCGGGACTTGAAACTTTTTACGCCGGGCGCACCTCGATCTTCGACCCCGACCGCAACAACTTCGCGCCGCGCGTCGGCCTCGCTTACGCGCCGCGTCTGTTGGGCGCGAAAAAGACCAGCGTCATCCGCGCCGGCTTCGGCGTCTTCTACGATCAGGCGCTCGGCGCGGTCGTCAGCCAATCGCGCAACGTCTTTCCTAATTTTCTCACGCTCAACCTTGCTGGCGGGCGTGCCAATGCGGGCGGCTTGCCGGGCACCGGCTTCAACATCACCGATCCGAGCCGCGACCGCTTCCCCTGCGTTGACACCGACGGCACGGCGCGTTTTCCCCTCCTGGTCCAACCCGGCACGCTCAACACTCTGAACCCGCTCGCGCCGCTCTCATGCCTCGTTAACGTCAACCGGAATTTCCCCGGCGGCTTCGGCATCACGCTCCCCGAACGCAGGCTGGAAATGCCGGAGGCTTATCACTACACGCTCGCCTTCGAGCAATTGCTCTCCAACAGCCTCGTCATCTCGGTCTCTTACGTCGGCACGCAGGGCCGTCATCTCCTGCGCCTGACGACGCCGAACCTCGGCCCGAACGCTTTCCTGATTCCCACGGACATCAACCTCGTCGGGATTCAACCGAACGTCTCCGGCTTCGCCCTCGGCCCCGGAGAGCGTTTGAATTTGAACGGCGGGATCGTCGGCGGTCGTCCCGTGCGTCGCGCCGGCGCGGTCTTTATCTACGAGTCTTCGGCCAACTCGAATTACAACGCGCTGCAACTGCAAGCGCGCGGTCGCCTGCGCCGCTCGTTGCAGTACCAACTGGCCTATACCTTCTCGAAGGCGCTCGACGACGTGTCGGACATTTTCGAGTTGGCCGGTGCGCCCGCCCTGCCGCAGGACAGCTTCGACCTGCGCGCCGAAAGAGGCCCGGCCAACTTCGACGCGCGCCACCGCTTCGCTTACAACTTCATCTACGACTTGCCGGACTACGCCGGGCGCGGCGCTCCCTTCCGCCTCCTCTTCGGCGGCCTTCAAATCGCCGGCACGGGCCGCTTGCAAACCGGCCAGCCCTTCACCGTCAACGGCAACTTCGATGTGAACCTCGACGGCAACCTGACCGACCGCCTCAACACGACCGACGGCCTGATCGAAACCGGCGACCGCCGCCAACCCCTGCGCCTCGCGCCCGGCGTGAACCAATTCGATCTGCTCGCGCCGCTGGGCCGTAACGGGGCCATCGGGCGCAACACCTTCCGCGCCGGCAACATAGTGGAGCTAGACCTCTCCTTCGTCAAAAATTTCAATTTCACCACCCGCCAACGGCTCATTTTCCGCACCGACATTTTTAACTTCATCAACCGCTCCAACTACGGCGTCCCCGTCCGTTTCTTAGGCGCGCCCGGCTTCGGCCAAGTTACCGAAACCCTCACGCCCGGACGCCGCATCCAGTTCGCGCTGAAATATTCTTTTTAATCGGAGTGCCGTCACCTCGCGTCAAAATCGTAGCTTTGAATGAAACTTGTGTGACATAATGCATGTCCGTTTAAGCAGTTGCAGCGGTTTTGGTATCCGTTCTGCGAACGCCCACTGCCATCCAAACATCTTTGCTCCGACGTATCTGGTCTGAAGCTTCTTTCAATCCAACAAAGGCAAATGCAGCGATGAAATTCCCCTTCGTTATGACTCCCGCACGAAAATATTTTCAATCAAACCATCTCTATCGTCGCAGCCGACAGTTTCGCGTTGTCTTACTCGCTTTAACGTTGACATTGGTGCTCCTGCTCATTTCCGGCAGGACGAGGCTCGGGGCAGCGGCTTCTCCGGCAGTAGTCGCGCCGCCGCAACAGCCGGAATCGGCAGCGCGACTGAGCGACGCCGTCAGCGTGCGTGTGGCGGATCGCGGCAGTGCAGCGGCGTCAGTCAATCTACAGGATGGCCGCGAGGTGTTGGCCGAATACGAAGGTGACGGAGCGCTGGTGCAGGCGCTCAACGGGAATAACGCGCGCCCGCTTGCTCTCGCCGCCGCCGACTTCGATGAGGATGGCACGCCTGATCTCGTCATCGGCTACGCGAACGGCGCGGATGGGGGCGGCATCGTCACAATCCATCGCGGGAACATCCACGCCATCTATCCCAACAGCCCCGAAGCACGACAGCGCGGGCGAGGCGGCAGCGATTCCGCTGCCGCGCCGTTCCTTTCGCCGGCGCGGGCTTTCAGTTTGAAAGCCACAGCGCCGGACTTCATCGGGGCGGGTGATTTCAACGCCGACGGTCATTGGGACGTAGTGACGGCGAGCCGTGGCGGGCGGGCGTGGCATTTACTGGCAGGAGACGGGCGCGGCAATTTGGCGGCGGCGCAGGAGATCGCACTGCCCGGCACCGTGACCGCGTTGGTGACGGGCGAGATCAATCGCGCCGACGGCTTAACTGATGTCGTTATCGGCGTTGACGGTGAAGACGGAGCGCAGGCGTTGGTTTTTGAAAGTCCGCGCGGCGCGGGCAGAGCAAAGCCCGAAGTTCTCTCGTTACCCGCCTCCCCAACCTCTCTGGCGTTGGGTCAACTGGATCAAGAGCACATGTTTGATTTGATCGTGGCTGCGGGACACGAGTTAGTTTTCGCGCGCGGGCGCGACCGGCAACTCGCGCGCTCGGAGGAAGAACAGGCGAAGGTTGCTCCGGCGCGCGTTGAACGACGGGCGTTCGACGGCGCAATCAAGTCGGTGGCAATCGGCAGGTTTGGGGAGAGCCGTGAGGCCGCCGCCGCGCTGCTGCTGGCGGACGGGACGGTGGAAGTTCTGCGGCGCGGCGCGGCGCGCGACGAGAAGCAACAATCTCAGGTTCGCCTCTCGGCGTGGAGCAGCGAGCAGATCGCGGCGCGCGAGTGGACGGGGGCGCGGCAGTTGGCGGCGGCGAATGTTTCGAGCCAGCCGGGAGACGATCTATTGCTGCTCGACCCGTCTGCTGAGAGCGTGCGTGTGTTGCCGGGTGGTGGTCTCCCGGCGACTGGCGGCGAATTCTCGGCAACAAGGTTGCGTCAGATGAAAGAGCACGCGGCTCGAACTGTGACGCTCAGCCTGACGGACAACGCGCCCGTCGCCGCACTGACGATGCAGTTGAACGCGGACGCGCTGGCCGACCTTCTGATTTTGCGCGAAGGCCATAGCGCACCAATCTTTGTGCCGACGGCGGTGAACGAGGAAGCGGCGGAGCGTCAACTCTCAGCGCAGCTTGCGCCGCTGCCGCTCGGCACGGGCGCACGGCTCGGCTCGGCTCCCACCAACTTCGGGACTCCGCCGAACGTCGCGCGTGAAAAAGTCGGGCGCGGCGCGGCGGCAAAGTCTCCGCTGCAACAGCAGGCTCAAAAAACGGGCGAGCGCGCGGGCAGAATCGTCCCCCTGCAAGCAACCTGCCCGGCGACGCAGATGACCATCGGGCAAGGGTTGAATGGAACGCTCAGCACGTCCGACTGTATTTTCCCCGACGGGAATTTCGTTGACACCTACACGTTCAACGGGACGGCGGGCCAGTCGATAGCGGTAGAAATGTCGTCCGCCGAGTTTGACACTTACCTCAACCTGCTCGGGCCGAACGGCGCATTGTTGGAAGTTGACGACGACAGCGGCGGGGGGAACAATTCGCGCATCCCTTCGGAGGGCGGTTTCTACACCCTGCCCGCCAACGGAACTTATACTATCTACGCGACCTCGTTCAACCCGGGCGCGACCGGCAGTTATAGCCTGCTGCTTGCGACTCCGGGTTCCGGCGGTTGTCCGGTGACGCCCGCACAGAACGGGCAGATCGTGAGCGGGTCTCTGAGCCAGTCCGACTGTTTCTTTCCGGCTGAGCACCCGCGTGCCGGCTCTTTCGTCGACATCTACACTTTCACCGGCTTCGCCGGGCAGCAGGCCGTGATCGAAATGGAGTCGTCCGCCTTCGACACATATCTCTACCTGCTCGCATCCGACGGCTCGTTTACCGAGAACGACGACGTATCTCCGGGCAACACGAACTCTCGCATCCCGCCCAGCGGCGTTCTCACCCTGCCCTTCAATGGCGTCTATACCATCTATGCCACTTCCTTTGGCGCGCAGAGGACGGGCGATTATCTCTTCCGGCTCAGTCTCGGCACACCGCCGGTACGCTCCACCGTCGTTATCAACACCAACGACGCCGGGCCGGGTTCGTTGCGCGACGCGATCCTCAACTCCAACTCCAACCCCGGCGTTGACACGATCCGCTTCCAGATCGGTTCAGGCGCGCAGACCATCCGCCTGCTCTCGGCTTTGCCGACCATTACCGACCCGGTCGTTATTGATGGGACCACTCAGCCGGGCTTCACCGGTACACCGCTCGTCGAGATCGACGGGCAATCCGCACAGAACGCGGCGGGGCTGGAGATCACAGCCGGCGATAGCCGCGTGCGCGGCCTCGTGCTCAACCGTTTCGGCGTCGCCGATTGCGGCGCGCCGCTCAATGTGTTCGCCAGCGGCACGGCCATCATCCTGAACGGCGCGGGACGCAACATCATCGAAGGCAACTATATCGGCACGAACGCGAGCGGCACGGCTGTGCTCTGCAACAGCGGCAACGGCATCTACGTGCGCGATTCAATCGAGAACCTGATCGGGGGCACGACACCCGCCGCGCGCAACATCATTTCGGGCAACCGGCTTCCCGGCGTCGCCGTCGGCGGCTTCGCCTCTTTCCGCAATAGCATTGTCGGCAACTATATCGGCACGGACGTGACGGGCGCTTTCGACCTCGGCAACCGCTCTAACGGCATCATCATCACGGACGGCACAGACAACTTTATCGGCGGCACTGCTGCCGGTGCGCGCAACGTGATCTCCGGCAACGACTCGCCGGGCGTCGCCATCGCTTTCAGCGACCCGGAGGGCGTCATCGTGCAGGGCAACTACATCGGCACGAACGCCGCCGGCTCAGCCGCCATCCCCAATCAAGGCGGCGGCATCATCGTCGGCGGATTCTCTCAACGCGATAATTCGGCTGTTACCGCCAAAGACAATCTTATCGGCGGGACGACCCCCGCCGCGCGCAACATTATCTCCGGCAATGTCCGCGTTCCCGGCGATACCAACCTTGACAGCGGCAACGGCATCGAGATCATCAACGAAGGCTCGGAGAACAATCTGGTGCTGGGCAACTACATCGGCTTGAACGCCGCCGGGAACGCCGACCTCGGCAATACGGGTAGCGGCATCTTCATCACGCGTGCGCCCAACAATTTCATCGGCTCTCCGATTGAAGGGGCGGCCAACTACATCGCGGGCAACGGGCGTTACGGCGTGGGCGTCGGCATCCGCCGCTTGAACGATAACAACCCCAGCCTCTTCATTACCGGAGGCGATAGCATCGACATTTTATTCAACGTGATTGGCACCGACCCGACGCAGACCCTCCGGCTGGGCAACGACCTCGACGGCGTCTATGTTGACGCCGACTCGGTGGACATTTACGTGCAGTTGAACGTCATCGCCTTCAACGGCGGAAGCGGCGTCCGCATCCCGGACGCCAACGGCATCCGGGATGACAATGACAACTCCGGCAGGCTCGTCAACCTTGACTTGAACTTCATCTTCGCCAACTTCAACCGCGCCATTGATCTCGGCTTCGCCGGACTTACAGAGAACGATGCGGGCGACGTGGACGGCGGCGCGAACCTTCAGCAAAACTTCCCCGAACCATTATCCGCGCGGGTGGCTCTGCCCGATGACGCAAACCGGGGCGACGATTCTCAACTTCATAACACCACGGTTACGACCAACTGGCGGCTTCCAGCGATGCCAAATCGCACCTATATCATCCACTGGTACTTCACCGGCGACTCGCAGTGCACAAGCAACGGCCAGTTGCCGAGCCGTCCGCTGGTTTTCAACCGGCTCACGACGCTCACGGACGCCAGCGGCATCGCCTCGTTCGACATCACCCTCGACCTCCCGCCGGGCGTCCCGAGCGGCGTCATCAGTTGCACCGCGACCGAACCCGGCGTCACGACCAACAATCCGCAGGGCAATACTTCGGAATCCTCCCAGTGTATGTCCGTCAGCGCGGCGGCGGCAGCGAGTCAGGTTCAATTCAGCCAGCCGACCTACACCGTCAATGAAGGCAACGGCACGGCCACGATTACCGTCGCCCGTTCGGGCAGCACGGGCGGCGCGGTCAGCGTCCAGTACGCGACCTCGAACGGCACGGCAACCGCCGGCCAAGATTACACGGCGCAGTCGGGGACGATTAACTTCGCCGCCGGCGTAGCCTCGCAGAGCTTTACGTTCCCGATCACGAACGATACGACGATGGAGAGCAGCGAGACAGTGAACCTCACGCTCTCGAACCCGACGGGCGGGGCCACTCTCGGCAGCCAGAACACGGCGACGTTGACGATCACAGATAACGACGCCCCGACCGTGCAATTCGCCGCCGCTGCCGCTAATGTCGGTGAGGGCGAGGGACGCGCCTCGCTCACTATCACCCGCTCCGGCGACCCGTCCGGCGCGCTCAGTGTCGCTTACGCGACCGTTGACAACCCGGCGGCAGTTCCGTGCAGCCCGCAGTTGACCGCCGAACGCGGAGTGGCTTACGCCCGTTGCGACTACGCAACGGCCATTGATTTCGTCACCTTTGCGCCCGGCGATTCTCAGCCGAAGACGATCACCGTGCCGCTCATCGACGATGCGCACGTCGAGGGCGCGGAGACCTTCAGCATCGTCCTCTCCAATTCGAGCGCGGGTGCGACGCTCGGCGCAGCAGCGAGCGTCATCGTCACGATCACAGATAACGACACGGTGGCGGCCATACCGAACCCGGTCTACGCCTCGCGCGAGTTTTTCGTGCGGCAGCAGTATCTGGACTTTCTCTCCAGAGAGCCGGATGAAGGCGGGCTGGCGGCATGGCTGAGAGTGTTGAATCGGTGCCCGAACATCTTCACGGGACATGAGGTGGCATCGGATTGTGACCGCATCCTTGTGTCGGGAATCGGTTTCTTCGATTCGCCGGAGTTCCGCCTGAAGGGCTTCTACGTCTTCCTCTTCTACCGCGCGTCGCTTGATCGTTTGGCGGAATATACGGAGATCGCGCCCGACCTGCGCTCGGTGACGGGGCAGACGCCCGCCGATACGTTTGCGAAGCGGGCGGAGTTCGCCGACAATTTCGTGCGGCGCACGGAGTTCATGGCCCGGTACGACCGGATGAGCAATGACGCCTATGTGGAGGCGCTGCTCGGACGGTATCAGTTGCAGCAAATCATGACTGAAGACCCGGCTAACCCGGAGGGAACGGCGGAGGTGGTGTTGACGCGCGGGCAACTCGTCAGTCAACTGGCGGCGGGAACATTAACGCGGGCGCGGGTGCTACGGGCAATTGTGCAGAGCCGGGAGGCGGAGGCAGCGGAGCGCAACCGTGCCTTCGTGGCGATGCAGTACTACGGCTATCTGAGGCGCACGCCTGAGGAGTCGGGCTACAATGCCAACGTCAACTTCCTCAACCGGAACCCGAATGGCTTTCGGGAGATCATCAACGGGTTTCTGAACTCGCGCGAGTATCAAATCCGCTTCGGGAGGATCGAGCAGTAAGCAGGCAGCCGGAAGAGTCATTGGCCATCGAGGCCGGGAGAATGCCCGGCCTCTGCTGCTCACATCGGCTCGATGAACTGCAAAACCTTCATCCATCGGTTCGATTTCAATCACCGCCTCCATCAGAATCAATAATTTGTGGGCAGCCTAGGGGCAGCCAGTTCCGTTTCGGGAGCCAGTTTGAGCAACATAGGTGTTGATTTAAGTAAGAGCAATCAGCTATGCTGAATTGCGAGTGCGAGTCTTCGAGAGAAGTTGCGCCCGTGCCCGCCTTGAGTAGTTAATCCTGCAAAGTCATATACGTCGCCTATCCCACCTGGCCCGCAAGGAGTGTGAACTAACTAGCTATGATCCAACCTGGTGCATTGCTCCAAAATCGCTACCGCGTGAACAAACAGATCGGCCAGGGCGGCATGGGCACCGTTTACCTTGCCACGGACGAACGCTTTCACAGCACAGTTGCCATTAAGCAGACTTTTTTCGACGACCCGGCGTTGCGCAAGGCCTTCGAGCGCGAGGCACATCTGTTGAATCATCTGCGCCATGTCGCGCTCCCTAAAGTTAGCGACCATTTCATCGAAGACGACGGTCAATTTCTCGTAATGGACTTCATCGAAGGCGATGACATGTCGGAGTTGCTGCAACAGCGCGGCGCGTTTCCGCTCACCGACGTATTGCGCTGGGCTGACGAACTGCTCGATGCGCTCGACTACTTGCACACGCACGAACCGGCGGTCGTTCATCGAGACATCAAACCGCAGAACCTGAAACTCACGCCGCGCGGCCAAGTCGTGCTCCTTGACTTCGGGCTGGCTAAGGGGGCGACGACGCAGACGCGCGCGAGCGCGACGGCCAGTGTCTTCGGCTACTCGCGCAACTACGCCCCGCTGGAGCAGATTCAGGGCACGGGCACCGACCCGCGCAGCGATCTCTATTCGCTCAGCGCGACCCTGTACCATCTGTTGACCGGCGTGCCCCCGGTCGACGGGTTGACGCGCGCCGGCGCGATGGTTAATAACCAGCCAGACCCTCTGCGCCCCGCTCATTACGTGCGAGCGCAGGTTCCGGAGGCAATTGGGAAAATCCTTCATCGCGCTATGTCTCAGAAAGCTGCGCTGCGCCCCCACACGGCGGCTGAGATGCGCGCCGCGCTACGTCAGGCTGCAAACGCCGGTTCTCGCCTGACGTACCAGGCGGCAGTCACACCCACGCAAAGTCAATCCACCCGCTACGAGGCCACCGTGTTGGACCAGCAGACGCAATCCTCCGATGAATCGCAGGCAGCCCCGGCGGCGATGCTCTCCGCAACACGGCAGCGTCGCAGCGCGTCGCCGCACGGCGAAACGACAATGGTGGAGGCTTCCGCCGACGCGCCCCGTCGTTCAGCCAAAACTTACTTTGGTCAGGATTCGGCTACCCAACACAGACCGCCCGTGAGCAAGCCGTGGGTAAAGCAGATTGGCGTCGCTGCTCTGGGATTGCTCATCGCCAGCGTCGTCGCCTTCACGCTCACACAACGTACCGGAGTAACGCCAACAAATTCCGAGGTGCAACTCAAAACGCCGCTTAGCTTGGCGGCGGAAGGGCCGGCCAATTCGCCAATCGTCAGGCAAGAGGAAAACGCCGGCGAGACTTTGAACTCTCAACTTGCTCCGGAGACCGTCCCGTCCCGGTCCCAAAGTCCAGCCGCGCGCTCCGCTGCCGAAGCGTCAACGACTTCTTCCCAGCCCTCGCCCGTGAACACCGAAGCGACGGGCGCGACGGCTCTGACTACAAGCGCAGGAAGTGCCGGGACGGTGGAATCAGAGCGCTTGTCGCCAGCCACAGGTGCAGGAGCAACAGCAGGCCGGCCTATTCTCGAAATACATTCACCGGCCCCCATCCCTACGCCTTCTGTGGTCAACAGCGCCAATTCAGAAACCGCTGTCCGACGCAATACTGATGAGCCTCGCGAGAGGCCGTTGCAACCGTTCCGGCCTCCCCCCGACGAAGGCCGTTATCCCCCTCCGGGTGGAGCCCGCCGCCCTCCTCCACGCCGCCCGCCGCCGTTCCCATGACACCGGCGGCAAAGCGGTCAGCACGCTGAAGAGGTTTGCAAGTAAACCTCCCGTCACAAAGTGGGAGGCTCTTCTCCGTCCTCTTGTTCCATCTGTCATCATCCACCGGCAGCAGCAGTGCGCTGCTATTGATTGAATTCTCTTATGGCTGTTCTCCAAATCAAGGATGCTGGCGGTCGGACGTGGCAGTATGCCCTCTCGCAGCAAGATCAGTGCATGATCGGGCGTGCGCCCGAAAATAACGTGCCGCTCAATGACCCGCGTGTATCTCGCTATCACGCTCACATCGTTGTTCGTGCCGGCGCTCACATCATCATCAATGGTGTGGTTATCCAATCTGTGCTCAAACGCAGCGCCAATGGGATACTGGTCAATGATCGGCAGCACGACGAGTACCAACTCGCCCACGGAGATCGAATCAAAATAGGAGGCAGTGTTATCCAGTTCCTCCAACAGGAACCGGATCGACTCGCCAGTGTGAGGTACGACGATATCGCCCTAGGCAAGACGCAAATAGTCGTGCCGGCTACGAATCTGCTGAATGATGCGGCGCGGACAACCGTCGAGGCACATAGTTCCGAGACGGAACTACAGATGTTGCGTCGTAAAGCTGACATTCTAGCTATGCTTTACGAGTTGAATAAGACCTTTCATTCTGTCTTTGATCTGGCGACTATTTTTGATAAAGCGACCGAGATTATCTTCCGGGTGACGCCCGCAGACAGGGTCGTGGCGCTACTCGGCGATAAACCGCTGACCACGATTAACGGCGAGCGCCTTCACCCCGTAGGGATGAAGGCGCGTGATGAGTCATACCAGCTTGGCGGCAAACCGATCACCGTGAGCCGGACCATCCTCGATAAAGTTCTCCGCGAGCGAGTAGCGCTCCTGTCGCAGGATGCGACCGCTGACGCCCACTTCGGACAAGCAAGTTCGATTATTTCGCAGGGCGTGCGCTCAACGATCTGTGTCCCGCTTCTCACGGAGTCGGGCGTCCATGGAGCTATCTATGCCGACCGGCTCGACCCGTCGGCGGTCTTCGCGCGAGACGATCTGGAACTCATCAGCGCCATCGCATCGCAGACAGCCGTCGCGGTCGAGAGTGTGCGCGCGCATGAGCGCCTGGCACGAGAGGAGGTGGCGCGCGCCAACTACAGCCGGTTTATGCCCGAATACGTGGTGCGCCAGATGCTGGAGCATCCCGAATCTTTCAAACTCGGCGGGGTGAATCAACGAATTACAGTGCTCTTTGCAGACGTGCGCGGTTTCACGCGGCTTTCCGAGCACGCGCCTCCCGAACGGGTGGTGCAACTACTCAACCGCTACTTCTCCGCCATGACCGAGATCATCTTCGCGCACGGGGGGACGCTCGACAAATTCATCGGCGATGGTCTCATGGCGCTGTTCGGCGCGCCCACGGCCACCACGGAAGATGCCTCGAACGCACTGAAAGCCACCGTCGCGATGCAACGCCAGATGGAGACGCTCAACCGGGAGTTGCGAATCGCAGATTTGCCGGAGATAAGCGTCGGGATGGGACTTCACACCGGCGAAGCCACGGTTGGTTATATCGGTTCGGAGCGACGTTCCGAGTACACGGCGATTGGGGATACGGTGAATCTGGCCTCCCGGCTCGAAGCGAACGCGCAAGGCGGGCAGATACTATTAAGCACTGCTGTGGCCGAGGCCGCCCGCAACCAGCAATTCACGCTTCGTCCATTACCCGCGATTCAAGTAAAGAACCGGGTGCAGCCTGTGACCATTTTTGAAGTAGAGTGGCAAAGGTGAGAATACCGGCTGCCTTAATTGTCTCCGTAACCGGCAGGGGCGAAGTTTTTTGTAGATAGGTCCAGCCTTTGTGCGAGTGCTTTCAAGCGACTTGTGAGAGTCATCGCTCTCGAAGAAACTATAGCAAAGTACAGCGCAACGGATGGGTGGATTATTGCCCCAGTTGAAGTGCCATGATGCTCGTGCGGTCTCGCACGTACAGCGTCGAGCCGACCAGGGCGGGGACGGTCCATGCCGTGCCGCCCAAAAGTTCAACTCGCGAGTGTACTGTCAGGCCGGCAACTGAAGGACTGGCGAGTCCCAGCGTCCCATCTTCGTCGAGGATGATGAACTTGTCGTCCGCATGCAGAAAGCTGGCATGGGAGAAGCTCCGATCCTGCCACAGAACTTTACCTGTCTTCACATCTATGGCGGTGAAGAAGGCCGGCCCCAAGTGGCCTGTCGAGGCGTAAATTACATCACCGACCCGAATGGCATTCTCCTTATGCACGCGGGTTCTTTCGCTCTGCCATAACTCTCTGACCACTGTCGCTCCGCCGTCTCCCCTGCTGAGTTGCAGAACCCGTCCGCCGACGCCGTAGGCCGCAGAGACGAACAGCAAATTATTTTCACCCCAGACGGGCGTGCTGATGTTGAAGTGGAAATTCCACCCGGCGGCAATCGGGTGTGTCCAGAGCAGTTTGCCGCTCTCCGGTTCGACGCCGGCGACCTCCCCGTGCATGAACGCCACCAACTGCCTCTGGCCATCCACGTCAATGATGATCGGCGATGAAGAGGAGTTGCGGAAGTGATGAGCCTTCCAGGCGATAGAGCCATCGGTGCGGTTGAAAGCAATCAGGCTCTGCCCCGCCCCGCCGACCTGCACGATGATTTTGTTCCGGTAAACAAGGGGGCTGCTCGAATAACCCACATTAATAATTGTGCCGCCAAAGTCGCTCCACAGATCGTGTCCCCAGATTTTTTGGCCGGTTGTTTTATCGAGGCAGAATAATTTACCTGTCGTCCCGACGGAGTAGACGAATTCCCCTGAGACGAGCGGGGTGGAATGCGGCCCCGACCCGTAGGACTGGTCCATTTTCGGGAAGAGGGGGGCGGCATACGTGTGTTCCCAAAGTGTTCTCCCGCTGGAAGCGTCGAGACAGATGACGGACTCGCGCTCGCCCTTGCGGTACATGGTGTAGAGCCTCACGCCCTCCGATACGATTGAGGAATGCCCCGCGCCGAGCGGACGAACCCACAACTTCCGCGGGCCGCCAACGGGCCAGCGGCGCGCCAACTTTTTTGCATCGGACTTGAAGTCTCTGCGAGGCCCGCCCCACTGCGGCCATTCAGAAGAGTTGTTAATCAGCGGCAGACTCTGATTGGGGCTGAACTGGAAAACCTCGCGACCAAAAGTCGTCAGGCATGCAACAATCAAAAAACCCAGAAGCGGCAGGACGCGCCCGCTGATTAAAGGGGCCTGCGAACCCTGCCTGGCAAGAGTCCGACATTGACTATGAATTAGATTGTTGCCCATTGAATTAAAATACTACGAAATACTTCGTAGTACAATTCTACCAACACTAAGAATCTTCACTTCGATTAGCCATATGTCACATTATGACTCGTCCAGTCCGAAAGCTTACCCGTCGTTGGACACGGTTCTGCTCTCTCTTTTGTCTGTCCAAAAACATTGTTCTTCGTGAACCTTTCTCACCGCATTTTTCGCGTTAAAGAATAAGCGCGATGCACATAAACGAGACATGAGTTAGCCACCCCGCATATCCTGTTTTCTACTCGCGATTTTTATTACAGAGATTTGATCATCAGAAGGCCATCGCCACCGTTGGAGTAATAGCGGGGGAGGCGTTGGGTGATGGTGTAGCCGAGATTGCGATAGAGGTTTTGCGCGCCGCTGTTGATGGAGCGCACTTCGAGGCGGATGGTGCGGACTTGGCGGCGACGAAAACTCTCTTCGACCCTGAGCAACATGCGTTCGGCGATGCGGCGGCGGCGGTGTTCGGGGGCGACGCCGAGCGTCGTGATGTGTCCCGTCTGCTGAGGTTCGACGAGGCCGACGATGAAGCCGACCATGAGGCCGTCTTGTGTGACGGCGCGATAGGCGACCGATTCGGGCGAAGTCAAAAGATATTCGAAGGTGTCGCGGCTGTAGGCCTCGCCGTCCACGAAACAGCATTGGTCGAGCCGCCAGCATTCATCGAGTTGGGAGATGGTCAGAGGGCGGATGCCGTAATGCTGCGCGGGGAGCGCGGCAGGTTGCGCCACCGCGCCGTCGTCGGCGGTGGCGCGGCTTTCTGCCGGCGTGTTCGTGCCGCGAGAGATCGTGTCGTCCGAAGTGGAAAACAGACGCGAGCGAATTTTCTTCAGCACAGCCATAGACAAAAGTGATGAGTGACGAGTGATGAATGATAAGTGACGAGCCGAGTCGCTCACGCACAGGCGCGATTTTATCTTGTCACTCGTCACTTGTCACTCGTCACTTGTATTTACGTAATGAGCATGCAATCTCCGTAGCTGTAGAAGCGGTAGCGGGCGGCGACGGCGTGGGCGTAGGCTTCGAGAGTCAACTCGCGTCCGGCGAAGGAGGCAACGAGGACGAGCAGAGAGGAGCGTGGCAAATGAAAATTTGTGACGAGCGCATCCACGCTCTTGAATCTATAGCCCGGCGTAATGGTGAGATGCGTTGCGCCCGCGCCCGGCTTGATGCGCCCCGCGTCGTCAATCGACGATTCGAGGGCGCGCACCGTGGTCGTCCCGACGGCGATGATGCGCTGCCCGCGCGCCCGCGCTTCGTCGAGCGCGGCGGCGGCGGCGGCAGTGATCTCGTAATGCTCGGCGGCAACTGCATGTTCCCTTAAGTCGGCGGCGCGCACGGGCGCGAACGTACCGTAACCGACGTGCAAAGTTATTTCCGTGAGCGAGACGCCGCGGGCGCGCAACGCTTCCAGGATGCCCGGCGTGAAATGCAGACCGGCGGTTGGGGCGGCGATTGCGCCGCGACGTTCAGCATAGATTGTTTGATAGCGTTCACGGTCTACGCCGTCGCGCCGCGAATTCGTCGCGCCCGTCTCCTCCCGTTTGATGTAGGGTGGCAGCGGGACCTGGCCGATCTCTTCGAGCAGCGCGTGAAAATCACCGTCGCCCTCGAATCTCACGATGCGCCGCCCGTCGTCGCCCGCGTCGATTATTTCAGCACGCAAACGCCCCGCGCCGAAAGATAATTGCTGGCCGCGATTGAGCCGTCGTGCCGGGCGCGCCAGCGTCTCCCAGATGCGCGGCGCGCTCTCTGCGATGAGGAACAATTCGGCCTGACCGCCCGAAGGCTCGCGCCGCCCCATGAGCCGCGCGGGGAAAACGCGTGTGTTGTTGACGACCACGTGATCGCCTTCGCGTAATTCGCCGGGCAGTTGCGAAAAAGCGCTGTCACGCCACAGCCCCCGCGCGCGGTCCAGCACGAGCAGGCGCGAGGCGTCGCGCTCCGGCAACGGCTGCTGCGCGATCAATTCTTCCGGCAGTTCGTAATCGAAATCGGAAATCAACACGACTTAGGATAGTGGCACAGCGGGTCTCTTCGCCTCCTCAACGGACGCGCGAATCACCGGCTCTTTGTAGGCGGCTTCGTGCTCCTGATGAAAGACGACGGTCAGTTGCGCGCCAAAGAGCAGAATCAAACTCGACACGTAGCTCCATGTCAGCACGGCGACGACCGCGCCGACCGAACCGTAAATCTGATCGTAGTGAAAATAATGCAAACTCGACGCGAAGATGTACTTCGATGCTTCCCATAACAGTCCTGCCACGACCGCGCCCGGAATCGAATCGCGCAGCGTCACGCGCCCGCTCGGCATGAAGCGATAGACGAGCGTGAAGAGCGCGATGGTCACGGAGATGCTCAGCACGGCGAAGACGAGTTGCCAGAAGGCGTTCCCCACGACCGACAGCAGCGGCACGCGTTCGAGCACGCGCAACGGCAGCCGCCCGGCCAACTCCCTGAGCGCGACAATCAGGTAAGTGATGATGATCGAGACGATGAGCAGCACGCCGACGCCGCCCATCATGCCGAGCGTCAGGCCGCGCCCGTGGAGAAACGTGCGCGGCCTCGTGTTCCACAGCCGGTTGATCGCGCGCTCCATCACGTTGAAGACCCATGAGCCGGCCCAGAGCGTGACGATGATGCAGGTGACGATGACGCTCGTGCCGACGTTCTCCAGCGAGCGAACGGTCGTGCGCAAAAATTCGCGAGAGCCGGGATAGGCTTCGACGGCGCGCGTGAGCATCTCGCTCCCGACCTCGAAATAGTTGCTCAAGGTGAGCAGCACGAGGAGCATCGGAAAGAGCGTGAGCAACCCGAAGTAACTCATCGCGGCGGCGGGCGTGAAGAGGTCGTGCTCGTGAAATTGATGAAACGAGTGGCCGAAGATGCTCAACCACGGCGCGGCATTGCGCACGCCGAAACGATGACGGTTGAATGGACGAGGCTGTTTCATAATGTAGGGATAAGGGATGAGGGATAAGGGATGAAAGATAAAAAAACCAATTCAAACGCTCGAATGTTTTTCTTATTCATTGTCCCCATCGGGGAAGGTTGAAACCCTCAGCTTTAGCTGAAGACTTCAGTCAGGTTTTCCCCGCTCCTTTCGTGGTATAATTCGAGCAAAGAGTTAAGGCACTCTCCCGAAGAGAGCAACAG
>JBPCIP010000119.1:0-11199 GCA_051006195.1 Pyrinomonadaceae bacterium | reverse complement strand
TCTCTCAGGGTGCGTTCGGGGGTTTTTCTTTCGCCGCGGGGGGGGGGGGGGTGGGGGGTGGTTGCGCCAAGGCGCATATCCGCCGAAGACGCTGCCCTCCCCGGTCGGGGATCACCCTGACTCCCCAAAAAACCCGTGGCGCGTCTGAGTTTATCCCACACAAGGCGACGCGCCGTCGCGTTAATTGCCCGCAGTTTGTCGCTTTGATCAGGAGCCAGCGCCAGCAACGTCGGGATGACCCCCTGCCTTTCCGGCTTGAGCAGATCGACGAACGGGTAATCTCTTTTTATTTGATTCATCACCTCGATGACGAGCCGGGAACCGGCGTTCGGAACCCAGTCGGCCACCAGTCGCCCCTGCTGAACCTCACGCCCGAAGCGCCTGATCGTCTCGTAATCGGCGAGATTCCAATCATCAACTTCGTTGCCGTGGACGCAAAGGACTTTCGCATTTCCCACCCGGCACAGAACCCCTGCGCCGTTGAAGGCGAGAGTAATACGACCGCGCGCCGCCTCGTTGTCGCCTGAGAGCACTTCGAGCAGGAAGGTCTGCACCCACGGTAGCGCCAGTTCCAGGTCATGGTTGCCGAGATTGATGATCAGGCAACGGTTCTTTTTGCCCGTGAACTTTCGCAACGCCTTAAACACCGGCGCGAAAGCGGGGTCTGTGGCAATGCGGTCCAGTTTGCTCACCGCATGTTCCGGATCAAAGTGCTGTGGGGGAGCTTCAGCCAGAAAATCCACGAAGTCGCCGTTGATCAACAGCGCGACTTTCTTTTCCGGGTGCAAAGCGCTCAAATGCTCAACCAGACTCTTTAGTTCATCGGTCGAGTTGAAAATCTGAAAGCCTTTCTCACCGCCGAGATGCAGGTCGGAGATGACATACAGTTCATCGAACTGCGGAAGGCTGTCTGTCGGGATAGGTAGTAATCTATTTTCCATATTCCAAGATGCATGGAGAAAATATTCAAAGAGACGAACAGTATTGGACCAAACAAAGAACCGGGACGGTTGGAGGGCAAGCAGTCAACTTGCCGGCAAGCGAAGACGAGATGCAAATCGCAATTGTAAGGCTCTACGTTGCGGACGTTCTACAGGTGAATGTCCCTTAACCCGTTGTCAGTAATTCTCGGCATGCTCGACGGGCATCAACGCCTCCCAGGAGCACGATGCCGTGGATTGCAATTTCGGGCGCGACAATTTACTGATCCGGGAGCGAGGAAATACAAAATTAACATAATAGGACTTACGCAAGCTAAATAACGCAATGCTGAAAACAAAGGGATTAACTGTTCACCTGATTCGCTCAAGTCGTTGAAAATCGGTTAGCTTGCGTAAGTCCTACATAAGATATTTTGTTTGTGAAGACCCTTACAAGTTTCTTAAAGACTTTCGCCTCTTCGCAACGTCTGTTGCATTCAGGAACTATTCACTACCCAAATGCACGATTGTTTCGACGTGGTGCGTCTGCGGAAACATATCAAATGCAGCGAGGGAGTCAAGAGTATAGCCGCCGTCGGTCAGCGTGCGCAGGTCGCGTGCGAGCGTGGCCGGGTCGCAGGAGACGTAGACGATGCGCCGGGGGTGCAGGTCGAGGATGCCTTGCAACGCTTCCGCTTCCGCGCCCGCGCGCGGCGGGTCGAGCAGCACGAAGTCCACGGGGGTCAGGCTTTTGGCGTGCCGCGCGAGCCATTCGCCGACGCGCGACGTTTTGATCTCCACGTTCGTGAGTTCGGCGTCAGAGAGATTGCGACGCGCGAACTCTGAGGCCGCCGCGTTGCCTTCGACGCCCGTGACGCGCGCGAAGCGACGCGCGAGCGGCAGGGTGAACAGGCCGACGCCGCAGTAGAGGTCAATGGCCGTTTCGCCTCTCACGTCCCTGAGCGCTTCGCGCAAAAGTGGTTCGAGCAGCGCGTGGTTGATCTGGAAAAAGCAGTCGGCATTGAAACGGTAACGCTCGCCCGCGATGTCGCGGTAACGCTCGCCCGCATCTTCTGCTGCGAGCGGCGGCAAAAGCGAAACGCCGTCGTTGCCCGCCACGGCTTGAAATTCTTGCGCCTCGTCCAGTTCGCCGTGGCTCAACGCCGCGCGCAGTTGCGAGAGTTTGTTCTGCACTTCAGGGATGACGACGGGACATTCCGCCACGTCGCAGACGCGGTGCGAGGCGAGTTCGTAGTAGCCGAGGAATTGCCGCGTCGCATCATGTTGCCAGCGGGCGCGCGAACGATAACGCCAGACGGCGGGAGATGGCGTGATCCCGATTTCGGCGGGCGGCTCAAGGCGCGCGATGCGGCGCAGACAGTCGCGGATGATCTCCACCTTTGCTTGCAGTTGCGCTTCATAGGTCAACTGTTGAAAGTCGCAGCCGCCGCAACGACCGAAGTAAGGGCAGGGCGGTTCGACGCGTGAGGACGAGGGCGCGATGATCTCGACGATTGAGGCGAAGGCCACTTTGCCGCGCACGCGATCCACGCGGACGCGCACGCGGTCGCCCGGCGCGGCCAGCGCAACGAAGATCGTGAGGCCGGGCGCGTGCGCCAGCCCCGCGCCGCCCGGCACGATCCGCTCGATCTCAACTTCCATCGTCGCTGCCGCGCCCAATCCCTCTCCCGCTTGAGGCGACTGCTGCTGCTGCGTCGGGCGCGGCCTCCTACGCTGTTTCATGTGCGGAGCCTCCCCGTCATCGTGCCGGTTTAGAGATAGAACAAACTGAGTCGCGGCAATCCGCATTCTTCGCGCAACAGTTTCGCCAGCAAATTATCGAGCGTCTGCTCGTAAGTGGCGCGTTCCATGCGCTTGCGATAGGGTTCGAGTTGCTTTGCGGCTTCTGCGCGTCGCGCTTCGATGCGGGCGGGCGCGAGTTCGGCGCGCACGGCGCGATCCAGCAAGCCTTCGAGATCAGTGAGCGACCCTTCGAGTTGCTCGGCATCGGGACGCGCCGCGTTCGCGAAATCTTGTTCCAGTTCAGAGATGCGCGCGGCGGCGCGCGTGAGGGCCTCGCCTAACTCGCCCGCCCCGCCGCGTCGCCCCCGCTCTACAGCGGCGGCGCGAGCCAACGCCGCGCGACTCTGCGCGAGATGTGCCTGAATCACTTCGCGCGGAAACGGCATCGCGCCGTTCGCGCCCGCCGCCAATTCGACTTCCGCCGCTTCCGCAGTCGTTTTCGCCCGTGCCGCGCCGACTTGCGAGGCGAGCCATTCGGCGTGTTGCGCTTCGACCTCTTCCTGGCAATAGAAGAGCGACTTGACGCTGCGCTTGCGCGGCTTCGCCGCGAAGGAATCGAACGACTGTTCGATCCCTCTGAGCGCGATGTGCAGCGGCACGCCCATCGATTTCCAACTCTCGATCAACGCCCAGTCCATCGGACTCAACCACAGATGCTTGCCGCGCCGCCGGATAAACGTGTCTTCGATCTCGGTGAAGTAATTGAAATAATTCATAGTGATGAGTGATGAGTGATGAGTGAGAAAACAAATTGCTTTGACTCATCACTCATCACTGTTTCTCGTAAATCAGACGCAGACCTTCGAGGGTGAGCGTGTCATCGACGGTTTCGATGAGTTCGGAGCCGGTGGCGATGAGCGATGCGAGGCCGCCGGTCGAGACGACGCGCGTCTCATCTCCGAGTTCTTCGCGCATACGGCGCAGGATGCCATCGACGAGGCCGACGTAGCCGTAGTACAAACCCGATTGGATCGCGCCCATCGTCGATGCGCCGATGACAACTTGCGGTCGTTTGATTTCGACGCGGGGCAGGCGCGCGGCGCGTTCAAAGAGCGCGTCGGAAGAGATTTGGATGCCGGGCGTGATGACGCCGCCGAGATATTTCCCCTCCGCACTGATGGCGTTGAAAGTGGTGGCCGTGCCGAAGTCCACGACGATGACGGGCGCGCCGTACTTGTGCCGCGCGGCGACGGCATCGACGATCCGGTCCGCGCCCACGTCCGAAGGCGGTTGATACAGAATCTCCATGCCCGTGCTCGTAGTGTGATCGATGAAGAGTGGCGAGAGGTTAAAATAAGTCTCGGACATGCGCTTGACCGTGAAGTTCAACTGCGGCACGACGGAGGCCGCCGCCACGGCGTTGATCTCTGTGAAGTCCAGCCCGGCCAGCGCGAACAGATTGCGCGAAAGCACTCCGTACTCGTCCACCGTGCGCGCCCGCGCCGTCGTCAAACGCCAGTGCGTGACGAGCCGCTCGCCATCGTAGACGCCAAGCGAAGTATTCGTGTTTCCCACATCAATAACTAGAAGCATTTTGATTAACTGATGAAAGCCGGAAGCGCGAAGTTCTTCTTTATATCGCCGTCTCAGTGTCGCTCTCGCAGCCCGGCACTTCTCGTAAAGAAGAGAAGATTTGCAAACCTTTTTCCCGGGCGACTTGAACCATCTGGTCGGCGCCCTGGGAGGGGCCACCGACGCGCAGCACGCCGTCACAACGGGCTAAGAGACGTTCTGCGATTGGATGGAAAATTTCATTAAACGGCTCATCGCCGACCCGCTCCGAACCGGCCAGACTGACCAGAGGCAGCGCGAACCATTCGCCCACGACCGGAATATGGTCGGCGCGAAAGAGCGGCAGCGCAAATGCTTCCATGGCTCTCACATTCGCAGCCATCTTTGCCTGATCGTCACCTGTGCCCGAACGGTATGGTCCGGCGATCAGGATCATCAACGCTGTGGATGAGTTAGTCTCCATCAAATTCTCTCCCGACATATTTGCGGCCTCTGCACAACATTCCGTTGCGAAAAACTTACCTGTCCCATACGAAGCAATATAACAGGATATTGGAGTGTCGCACTTCGTTCGTCACTCATTATTTAGCGGCCAACACTTCTTCCAGCGCATCGCAGGCGGCGCGTGCGCCGTCTTCGCTTCCGACGCGTTGGCCGACCTCCTTCGCTTGCGCCGCATAGCTCTGTTTATGCAACAAGGCACGCAGTTCTTTCGTCGCGCTCGCCGCATTGTACTTCGTGCGGGGCAGCACGCGCCCGCAGCCCAGGCGGGCGATGCGTGCGCCGTTGTCGAATTGATCGTGGCTGAAGGGGACGACGAGCGCGGGGCGTCCCGAACGCAAAGCCTGACCCGTCGTGCCGACGCCGCCCTGATGCACGATGACGGAGGCGCGCGGCAGCACTTCGCCGTAAGGCGCGTACTCGAACGCGGCGATGCCTGCGGGCAGCGGTTCGGCGGGACGGTTGCGTTCATGGCCGATGAGTAAGAGGGCGCGTTGACAGAGCGCGCGGGCGGCGGCGATTGATTCGCGGTAAAAATCCTTCGCCACCCAGATGGCCGACGAGCCGAGCGTGAAAATAACGGGAGGCTCGCCGGCGTCGAGAAACTTTGCGAGCTCCGAAGAGAGGCCGGGGGCGTCGCCCGCGCGGTCGCGGCGGTCGTAGAAAGGAAAGCCGGTGACGCGCGTGTGCGGCGGCCAGTCGGGTTGCGGTTCGGCTAAGACGCGCGAGAAGAGCGCGAGCACGAGCGTCGGCGAATGCTGCCCCTCGAAGAGCGGATGCGCGCCCGTCGGTGGCAGCCCGACATCGGCGCGCAGTCTGTTGATCGCCTTCAATAATGAAGCTAACTTCCACTTACCCAAACGCATGATCGCGCGCCCGAAGACGGGATGGAGTTTCATCACCTTGTGGAGCGCGGGCAACTGCGGCGGCACGGGCGGATCGTAGACGGAGAGCATTGAGGCCGGGGCGAGCACGCTCGACACCCACTGGATGCCCGTCTGCTCCGCCACCAACGGCCCCGGAAATGAGAACGGGTGCGTCATGAGCAGATCGGCCCCGCCGACCGCCGCACTCAAATCTTCGTGGATGTCGCGCAGGTGCGGCAGGATCAGGGTATTGATGACTTCTTCCGAACCCGTCCGCGCGTCCATCATTTTTTCGAGCATCCGGCTGATCTCGTCCGGCTCGTCGAAAGAGGGCAAATCGTCGGGACGCACCGGATGAAGTTCCAGACCGAGCGCGTCGGTCTTCTCGCGATAAATCTCCGACGTGGCGATGACCGGATGATGCCCGCGCGCTCTCAACTCCAAAGCGAGCGCGAGGTAAGGATGCACGTCGCCGAACGAACCGAACGTGCTCAGCACGATGCGTCTGCTGTTCATACTTATTGAGTGATGAGTGATGAGTGATGAGTGATGAGTGATGAGTGATAGGTGATGAGTCAAAACAACAGCCTTGTCTTTTACTTATCACCCATCACTCATCACTCATCACTTCTTTTCCATAGTTCCTGCGACGGCACGCGCAGGGCGCGGTTGAATTTGCTGGAGGCATTCTCCCAGGCGATGATGGCCGTCAGTTCGACGAGCGCATCGTCGTCGTAAAATCGGCGCAGGCGCGCGAACAATTCGTCCGAGACTTCGCGGCATGTGATGGTCATCGCTTCGGCGTACTCAAGCGCGGCGCGTTCGGCCTCGCTGTAGAACGCGCTCTTCGCGTAATCCGCGAGCGCGAGAATTTTCTCCAACGGGATGCCGAGTTCGCTGCCGACCGCAGCGTTGATGTCCTGTCAAAACTCGCAGTTGTTGAGCGCGGCCACGCGCCGGTTGACGAGGGCTTGCAGTTTCGCGTCGATCAGGCCAGAGGCGTCGAGGCCGCCCCACATGCCGCGCACGCCGCGAAAGATCGTCGGACGCCGCGCATAGAGCAGATGATTCGAGAGCGGCGCGCCCCACCGCTTCGCTTGCGCCTCAAACACACGCTTGAGATAGCCTTCGACTCGCCCTGCGTCCGCGCCTTCAATTCGCGCCATCTTTTTCTACTCCCGTCTCGCGCAGGGCATACACATCGCCCGCGCGCACCGTCTTGATTTCCCCCGCCGCTGTTTCTACACGCAAAGCCCCGTCCGGCTCAAGGCCGCGCGTCGTGCCGGCAAAATTCTCGGTCGCGGTCTGAACGCGCACGCGCTTGCCCGTGGCGTAAGAGGATCGCAGCGACCACGCGCGGATGATTTCCGTCCCGCCGGCGGGCGCATGAAGTTGCGCGTAACGTCCTTGAATGTGGCCGACGAGCGAGCGCAGCAGGCGCTCAACGTCGGGCGGCGAGTTCGTCGCGGCGGCGATTGAAGTGGCGCGTTCGCTGAGGTCGGGCGGAAACGCTTGATCGTTCAAGTTGATGCCGATGCCGAGGATGCACGCGCGCCCCGTGTCGGTCTCGATTGCTTCGGCGAGGATGCCGCAGAGTTTGCGCCCGTTTGTTGCGGCGAGGATGTCGTTCGGCCACTTGATGTCCGTTTCAAGCGCACACGCCTCAAGCAGCGCGTCGCGCACGGCGAGCGCGGCCAACAGGGTGATGAGCGGCCAACTCTCCGGCTGCAAGCGCGGGCGCAGGACGATGCTGAAATAGAGTCCCGCGTTCATTGGCGAAATCCACATGCGTTGTTGTCGCCCGCGCCCCCGCGTCTGCTCGCGCGCGACGACGCACAAACCCTCCGCCGCCCCGCGCGCGGCCTGCGCCGCCGCCTCCGTGTTGGTCGAAGGCAGCGAATCGTAGCGCAGGATGACGGGTTGAAAACTCCGCCGCCCGCTAATTGATTCTCCGTTCGCGCCGCCCATTTTGGTTTATAATCCCTTCCAGCATTAATTTGCTCCATTCGATTTCGCGCACACTGAAACGAGAAGACTATGCCTCACGTTTCCGCTTATCTCAAAGCGATTGAAAAAGCGTTGCTTGCGGGCAACGCCACCGAGCACACGCACCGCCCCGCGCTCAAGTCTCTCATCGAATCGCTCGACGATAAGGTGACGGCAACGAACGAACCGAAGCGGCAGCGTTGCGGCGCGCCCGACTACATCGTGATGCAAGGGCAGACGCCGCTCGGCTACATCGAGGCCAAAGACGTTGGCGTCTCGCTCGAACACGAGCAGAAGAGTGAGCAGTTGAAGCGTTACCGCGAGAGCCTCGGTAACTTGATCCTGACGGACTATCTGGAGTTTCGCTGGTACGTGCGCGGCGAGTTGCGGCAGAAGGCGCGTTTGGCGAGCGCGGGCGCGAACGGCAAACTGAGAATCGAACCCGAAGGCGCGGCGGACGTGACGAAGATGCTTTCGGCTTTCCTGCACACGCAGGAGGTGGAGACGGTCGGGAGCGCGAAGGAGTTGGCCGAGCGCATGGCCGCCATCTCGCAACTCATACGCGACACCATCGAGCGCGCCCTCAAGGATGAAGACCCGACCGACGACATCCCCGATCCCCTCCACGATCAACTCAAAGGCTTCCGCGATGTGCTGCTCCATGATCTTACGGAGGAGCAGTTCGCGGACATGTACGCGCAGACGATCTGTTACGGGCTGTTCGCGGCGCGCTGCAACGCGCGGGGCGGCGAGCGATTCACGCGACAGCACGCGGCGCACGCGCTGCCGAGGACAAACCCTTTCCTGCGCCGTCTGTTCGACCATATCGCGGGCATCAATCTGGACGAGCGCATCGCGTGGGCGGTGGACGATCTCGCGGAACTGTTGAACCGCACGAAGATCGCGGACATCCTCAAAGACTTCGGGCGCGCGACGCGCCGCGAAGACCCGGTGGTGCATTTCTACGAAACCTTCCTCGCCGCCTACGACCCGGCGATGCGCGAGGCGCGCGGCGTCTATTACACGCCGGAGCCGGTCGTCTCCTACATCGTCCGCAGCGTGGATCATATTTTGCGGACAGACTTCAAACTGCGCGACGGGCTGGCCGACGCGAGCCGGATCAAGTTCAAGCGACCGGACGGCAAGGGGACGGACGAGATTCACAAGGTCTTGATCCTCGACCCGGCGACGGGCACGGGGACGTTTCTGCACGGCGTCGTGAATCACATCTACGAGTCGTTCAGAGAGAATCGCGGGATGTGGTCGAGCTATGTTTCCGCGCACCTGCTGCCGCGCCTGTTCGGGTTTGAATTGTTGATGGCTCCCTACGCCGTGGCGCACATGAAGCTGGGGCTGCAACTGGCGGAGACGGGCTACGAATTCAACACGGACGAACGCCTGCGCGTCTATCTGACGAACACGCTGGAAGAGGGGCATGAGGTCGGGAAGCTGCCGCTGTTCACGCAATGGCTGGCGGAAGAGGCCAACGCCGCGAGCAAGATTAAGCAGGAAGCGCCCGTCATGGTCGTGCTCGGCAACCCGCCGTATTCGGGACGCTCGGCGAACACCGGCGCGTGGATCGCGAATTTGCTCAGAGGCTTGGACACGCAGACGGGCAAATTGACGGGCAATTATTTCGAGGTTGACGGGGGGCCACTCGGCGAGCGCAATCCGAAGTGGCTGAACGACGACTACGTGAAGTTCATACGCTTCGCGCAGTGGCGCATCGAGCAGACGGGCTATGGCGTGCTGGCCTTCATCAGCAATCACGGTTATCTGGACAACCCGACGTTTCGCGGGATGCGGCAGAGTTTGATGGAGACGTTCGACGACATCTACGTGCTTGACCTGCACGGCAACAGCAAAAAGAAGGAACGCGCGCCCGACGGCTCGAAGGATGAGAATGTTTTTGACATTCAACAGGGCGTCGCCATTGGCATCTTCGTCAAACGCGCGACCACGAAGAAGAAACCTGCCACCGTGCGCCATGCTCATCTTTACGGCGTGCGCGAAGTTTACGAAGAGGACGCGCACGGCGAGCGCGTGCTGTCAGGCGGGAAGTATCATTGGCTCTGGCGCAATGAACTGATCACAACAGACTGGGCGATGCTTGCGCCACAATCGCCATTTTATCTCTTCAGACCGCAGGATATTACTCATCTTTCCGAGTATGAAATTGGCTGGAAAATCACCGAGATCATGCTAGTTAATAATACCGGCTTAATAACCTCTAGAGATAAGTTTGCGTTTGGCTTTACAGAACGCGAAGTCTTAGATCGCATACGCGATTTTGCGTCATCCAGCGTAGAGCATGCCCGCAATTTTTACGGACTCCGCGATGTGAGAGAACGAACAGTTGAAGAGTCTCAAAATTTAGTCCAAGCCATTTCTAAGCTGGATCAGCACACAGTTCGTTGTCTCTATCGCCCCTTTGATTCAAGATGGTTGTTTTATCATCATTCAATCGTTAGATGGCCTGTATATGACGTGATGAATCAAATGTTGGCTGGAGAAAATCTGGGACTTATCACCTCACGCATGACTAAAGGTGAAACATTCAAACACACACAGGTTACGCGCAGTATTACGGAAGTTATTTCTTTGTCTTCAAAAACATCTAATAACGCCTTCCTCTTCCCTCTTTATCTTTATCCTGCGGCAGATGTGAAGGCAAAACTCTTCGACACGGATGAGCCGACCGACGCGCCCGGCGGTCGTCGCCCCAACCTCGCGCCGGAGTTCGTCGCGGAGTTGGAGACGCGGCTCAAGATGTCGTTTATCCCCGACGGCACGGGCGACCTCGTCGCGACGTTCGGCCCCGAAGATGTGTTCGCCTACATGTACGCCGTCTTCCACTCGCCCGCCTATCGCAACCGCTACAGCGAGTTTCTCAAGATAGACTTCCCACGCCTCCCGCTCACCTCGCAAGCCCCGCTCTTCCGCTCTCTGTGCGCACACGGCGCACGCCTTGTCGCCCTGCACCTCCTCGAAGAACGCGCGCCCGCGCTCGCCTCCTTCCCCATCGGCGGCACAAACATTGTCGAAGCGGTGCGCTACACCGCGCCCGGCGAGGGCGGCCAAGAAGAGGGGCGCGTCTGGATCAACCGCGAACAGTATTTCGCGGGCGTCACGCCGGAAGTCTGGAACTTCCACGTCGGCGGCTATCAGGTCGCCAATAAGTGGCTCAAGGATCGCAAGGGGCGCACGCTCGCCTACGACGACCTCGCGCATTATCAACAAACGCTCGCCGCGCTCGCCGAAACCATCCGCCTCATGTCCGCGATAGACGCCGACGTTGCCGCGCACGGCGGCTGGCCGCTGCAATAGTCAGGTTCTCTTGCAACGCAGGAAGGCGCAACAACCGTTTGTCGCCGTTCAGATTTGATTCGCTGGGAGAAAACTCGAATGAAAAAAACGTGCCTGTTGCTCTGCTCAACGCTCCTGCTGCTGCTACTGTCGTGCCGCCCCGCCCCGCCGCCGGAGTTTCCCGCCGGGCGCATTGTTGATCTGTCTTACGCTTATGACGAGCAGACCGTCTTCTGGCCGACGGCGGAAGGCTTCAAACTTGACAAGGTCGCCGAAGGCATGACGCCGGACGGCTACTATTACGC
>JBPCIP010000118.1:0-27879 GCA_051006195.1 Pyrinomonadaceae bacterium | reverse complement strand
ACACACAAGCATCATGTGTGTCGCCCCTCGCCCGGCTTCATACGATCATTCTTAGTGTTATCTTTGTCGTGAACACCTTTTCCACTTTCGGAAAGCCCCGCATTACTGCTCTATCGTCAGGCAGAATCTTTGGCGAGTCGCAACATTTCTTCGAGCATTTCTCTCAGGCGCGGACATCTATCAACGGCGGCTTGCGGGTCGAGGCGGTCGAATAAATCTTTGCCGTGCGTGACCTTACTTGTACTCGCGGCGAAGTCTTTCGCGGTACAGCCTGCCGAGCAGTTTGGCGGGCGGCTCGTCGAAGTTGATGGTCTCCGGTTGCCCGATTCCACCGGGAAAGCCGCCCCGCACCTCCGGCGGGAACAAGTCCGGCTGGCTGAGCAGCCATGCCTCGACTTCGTGGACGGCGAAGAACTGGCGGAACTTCGGGTGAGCGACCTCTTTCTCGATCCACGCCTTCGCCCAATCGTAGCGTTCGGCGGCGGCGTTCAGGTGCGGCGGGTAGAAAGTCGGGCCGTAGAGGTCGAGCAGCGAGACGACCGCGACCACGTCCGGCGCGCGGGGGTTGTTGAGGTGCAGGTGCGCTTTCCGTTTCACCTCGCGGCGCAGTTCCGCCCATCCATCGAAGCGGACGGGTTTGATGCCGACACGACGCGGCAGGCGTGCGTCAAGCCAACGCTTGAGGAACGCGGGTAGCAGCTTGTCTTCGGTATGCCCCTCGACGAAGAGGACGAACTTCATCCCATCTGCTCCAACTCGCCCGACTTGAAGAGCGCGCCGAGCGTGTATTCGCGCAGCCAGTAGCGCAGCTCCTCTCCGTCCAAATTCTGTAATACGGTCTCACCATTCTCCCAACGTATCACGGTCGTGGTCGGCTGCGTCTCGGTGAAGGCGTCGAGCAGTTGCGGCGAGTGGGTTGACAGGACGACTTGCGAACGGAGCGCGGCGTCAACCGCGTGTTCGGCGACTATCGGGAGCATCGCCGGGTGCAGGCCGGTCTCCGGCTCGTCGATGGCGATGACGGGCGGCGGGTCGGGGCCGGCCAGCACGGTCATCAGGAGCAGGAAGCGGAGCGTGCCGTCCGAGAGGTCGGCGGCTGACTGTTCGCGCTTGAGGGAGCGCCAGCGCACGCGCAGTTGGATGCGCTGGTCGGCAGCGGGAGGGAAGACGATCTCCTCGTAATCGTCGCCGAAGGCGGCGCGCATCGCCGCGTCGATGTCGCGCTTAAACTCGCGGTTGCCGGTGTAGAGCGTGTGCAGCACGGAGATGAGATTCTGACCATCCGAGTCAACGCGCTGCTCGTACCTCGTAACGGCAGGGCTGCGGATCGCCGCGTCGCGATCAACCCGGATGTCGTGATAAACGGTGATTGACGACAACGCGGATTTGAACAATGCCACGTCACTCCAATCGTGGAACGCACTCGCAGCCGAAAGCAGAGTCCCTTCTTTATCGATCAATTCAGGGTTTAACTCACGCGGGACTTCAAACATGAAGTCAGAGATTTTTGCTTTGTTACCTTCTCTATCGATGAAAATGACAGTCTCTTCTTCAGATGGATTCCCGGAGAGCAACTCAGTGGCGACTCGATAGCCCCAACCGCCGCCAGTCAACTTCACCTCATAACGGTCGTGATGAAACACACTATCCGCGTAGTTAAGCGCCCATGAAATATCACGTACACTTCCGTCCCACGCGATGGCGTTAAACCCGCCGAGCGATTGAATGTATTTGCCGAGGCCGCCTCTCGCGGAAACGGCCAAGAGTTCGAGGAAGCGCAGCAAATTCGACTTGCCCGCGCCGTTCGCGCCGATGAGTAGGTTGAGGTCGCCGGGCTGCCACGTCACATCCTTCAGCGAACGAAACCCCTTGATGTCGAGTTGTGTGATTTTCATCTCAACTTCTCCCCCTCGCTTCGATAGCTCCCGTCCCCATTGTCGCCATTCTAACATTTAAATTTCGGGCGACGGGTTGGCAGCGCGGCGGGAGATGAGCGGCGATAATTTCGTAACTACCGGCGGACGATACGTTACTGGATGCCGGACGACGCGCCGTCGGCGAGGCGCACCCAGCCTTCAGGCGAATGAACGAAATTTTCAAGTGAGGCGGTCGCGAAAGCGAGGCGGTCGGGTTGCCAGGCGAGGCATTTGATCTCGATGTGCGGGTGTTGGATGCGAATGACGTTGAAGGAGTTGACCTCGCCCCGCACGCGCGTCGAAGTGGCCGTGCCCGCCTGCACGACGAGCGCGGAGTAGCCGCTGATTTTGTAACGCTTGGCCGTGTGTCCCGTGTGGCTGACGTGGAGATGGCCGGAGAGCAGCACGTCCGCGCCGCAATTCGCCATCGCCTCCATCGCCATCTGCGCACGCCCGACCAGTTGGTTCGCGTCGAACCCTTCCGGCACATCGAACGGATGATGCGTCACGATGATCTTCGTGATCCCATCTCCGTACGAGCAGAGGCGTTCGCGGATGCGAGCCACTTGCTGCTCGTTGATGCGCCCGTCCTTAACCGTCAGCGACCGCGCCGTGTTGATGCCGATGATGGCGACCTCTTCATCCGCGTAAAACGGTTCGAGATCGTCCGTGATGTAGCGACGATACTTGTCGAGCGGTTCGAGAAAACGCGCGAAGATGTTGTAGAGCGGCACGTCATGATTGCCCGGCACGATGATCTGTGGCTGCGGCAAATCGTCCAGAAATTCGCGCGCCTCCTGAAACTGTTCCGAGCGCGCACGCTGCGTCAAATCGCCTGACACCACTACCACGTCCGGCTTGATCTCCGCCACGGTCGCCGCCAACGGTTCGACAATGGCCGCATCGATTCGCCCGAAATGCAGATCGGAGAGATGTACCAGGGTTCTCATAAATTTTCGAGTGATGGGTGATAAGTGATAGGTGATAGGATTAAAACAGTTCTGACCTATCACCTATCACCCATCACTGCCTTTGGAGCTATGACCCGCAGCGCGGCGGGGCGGATACGGTAAAAAAGCGGCGATTTCATCAGAGTGACTTCGCCGTCCGTGGCGACGCGCAGATGCTTGCGGCGCGTTTCGATCCAGATTTCCTTGACGCAGAGAGTATCGAAATCTTTGGCCTCGCGCAGTCGCCCGAAGAGAGCGCGCAGGGCGAGTCGCACGAGTCCGAGGCGTCCGATGTCGTGCGTCACATGCAGGCTGAGATGGCCTGCATCGAGACACGAACGAGCGCCGAGATTGAAGGTGTCCATCTGGTATTCGTTGTTGCCGATAAAGACGAAGGGCGTGCGGCGACGCAACTCTTGCCCGTCCGCGCTCAAACGCACGCGGAAAAGCGGATAGCGGCGAAACACTTCAAGCGTTGCCCGGAAGGCGGCGAACCACTTGCCGCGCCCCAACCGCTCTTGCTGCTTTTCCCGGTGACGGACGATCTGCGGATAAAGTCCGAGACTCGAATTGTTGATGAAGATGCGTTCGTTGACTTCGCCAACATCAACTTTAACAACTTCTCCGTCGATGATGTTGCGCGCCGCGGCTTCGAGGTCGAGCGGTATCCCCAGGTCCTTCGCAAAGTGGTTGAGTGTGCCGAGAGGAAGTACGCCGAGCGTCTTCTCCGTGCCGATGAGTTCGGTGGCGACCGCGTTGACGGTTCCGTCGCCGCCGCCCGCAATGATGACCTGCACCTCGTTCGCGCTCACGGCCTGCCGCGCCAATCCGACGATCTCTTCGCCGCTGCCTGCGAGCGAGATATGTGCCACGATGTTGCTCGCCGCGAAAATTTCCGTCAGCATCCGGCGCGCTTCTTCCTGTTCGCCGCTTCCGGCGGAGGCGTTGAGAATGATCTCGACGCGGACAGACTGCGTCTCGCTCGATTCGACGCGCGCCGGGTCTAAGGTCAAGTTATCAGTTGTCATCGTGCTCATAATTAATCGCCGAATAAGTGGTGCGAATAGCCCAATCTCAAGCGCCGTATAATAAACGAAGGGCGAGATTGTTTTACTCGCCCTTCGTATCCCTCACTTGGATGCACTCAACTATTGACGAGCATAGTTTCAAGCGGATGAACTGGAACTGCCTCCCTTTGCCTGCTCCTCCTGAGCCGCCCCGGTAGCGGCGCTGGCGGCAGTCGCTTGATGTTCGAGGCGGCTGCGCTGCGCGACTTCGCGTTGCGTCGAGAGATCGATGCCGATCACGTCTTTGAGTTTACCAAGCAGCGCGGGCAGCACGACGGACTGCGCTGTTTTCGAGAGTTCGTCAACGAAACGACTGCCGAGCGTCGCCACTTCGGCCTGTAAGCGGTCGTAGGCCTGTGTATCTCTGAAGCGCTCGAAGATGCCCGGTTTGTCCGGCTCATCCGCTGCCTTCTCGCTCAGCGACGCTTCGTAGCCGCTGCTGTACGAGGGTCTCGCCGCTGCGCTAGCGGAGACTTCCGCGTCCGCGTTCTGATTGTAAGCCGCCGCCGTGGATGGCTTCGACGGTGGCGAAGCATAAGCGCTTGAGCCGTAAGCCCCATCCGTAATTGCCTGCGAAGCGTAGGAACGCTCGACCGGAGTACGAACCTGGCTCTCATCCATGTCGTAGTCGCTGTCGCCCTCTGACTCATAGTAGCGTTCGGTCAATTCCGAGTCGCCGCCGCTGAACGCGCCGCCGATGCTGTAGCCGACGATGAAACCGACGCCGAGCGCGCCGACGCTGAAGGCGACCGGGCGACGGCGATACTGTTCCCGCCAATCGAGCGATTGCGAAATGGTTTCCCTGACGTTCTGGTATTGAGTCGTCACTGTGTCCTTGATCTCCGTTACGGTTTGCGTAATCGATTCGCGCGCTTCTTCCATGCGACGCTGAAGGTCTGCCTTGGTCAGATCGTCGTCGTCAATATCCGATTCAGGCGCACGCGCGGTGCCTAAAGTTCTTTCTTCAGCCATTGTTTATCCTTTCTGAGTTCCTCAATAGTTCGCGGCGGCGCGGGGTTGAGCGCCGCCAGACGGTTCTTCATCACCACCACGATGATGCCGCCGATGATGAGATACAGCACGCCCGTCACGACGAAGCCGAGCGCGTAACTGATCGGCGGGGTGAAAGACATAAAGAAAAGACGCGCCATGAAGAACGCGACTGCCACGTTCAGCAGGGCAAACCCGATGGCAGCCAGTACGCCGCCCGCCGCAATCATCCCGACGCCGCTCCCGTATGCGGCGGCCTCTTCTTTCAATTCAACTTTCACCAGCCCCAACTTGGCGTCAACCAGCGTCATCACATCGTCGCTCAGACGGCCAAGCAATGCGGGCAGCCCTTCTATGTCCGACTGCGCGTTCTGCATTGTGGCGGGCGCGGTCGCCGCCGCACTCCTCTCCATGTCAGCCATCGCTCTCCTCTCCTCCTGGCACAGGTTTCAAGTTCAAAGTTCAGGCTTCGGGTCGCTCTAAATGTGAACCCGAAACCTGAGACTTGAAACCAACTTAACGACGGTTTGAACCCTTGAGGAGCAACCCGATCAAAAAGCCCGCCGCCGCCGAAATCAGCAGAGCTTGTCCCGGCTTCTCGCGCGCGTAGTTCTTGGCTTCTTCCGCCACCTGGCTGAAATCCTTATTCTGCAAATCCTTGAACTTGTCGCCCACCACCGAGACTTTATCGCTCATATAATCTTTGGCCGTGGTAGCGGCATCGGCGATCTTCTGGCCGTACTCCTGCGCTGTGCCCGTGAGACCTTCAATCGCGGTCGCCGCGCCGGTCGCCGTCCCACTGCCACCTGCTGCTGCTGCTGTTCCGCCGCCTGTGCTGCTGTTCGCGCCGGTCGTCGTGGTCAGCCCGCCGCCGGTCGCCTTATCGCGAGTTGTTCCGGCATCGGTTGCGCCCGTACCTGCTCCGCCCGTTGCACCCGTGCCGCCCGTGTTCATCGGATCATTGTTTCCAAAGTTCTGTGACATATCTTTACTCTCCTTAAGCTGTGATTAGTAGTCGCTCTTTCGTATTACTGTAGGGGCGAATTACACGCCCGCTTATTTCTGCATTTCCGGTGACGAGCCAGCAAACAACGTGCCGGGGTATCTCCAATACGACAACGCTGCCGAATATCGCCCGTTCACATAAGACCCGCAAAGTTCTTGTGCAAGGAAACTCATTCACTTTGTTGTGAAAAGGTACGCGCCATTATAGCGCGAAGGTCTAGAACAATACAGGAGCGCGAAAAAATAAAAGCCGAAATAAGTTGATCCGGACAAATTTTTTGAACTTGCTTGACAGCCTCGGCGTACTCTGGTAAGTAAGTACTTACTTTTAATATTGCCAAGCACCGAAAGGCACTACGAACCGGATGAGTCGAACGGCGGATACGGGAAGCGCGGGCGGGGCCGCCAGCACCCACGGCGGCGGGCGGATGGCGGGCAAAGATCGTCGCCGGCAAATTTTGCAGGTGGCGATGAATCTTTTTTCGCAACGCGGTTTTCGCGGCACGACCACGAAAGAGATCGCGCAGGCGGCGGGCGTCTCCGAGGCGATGGTCTTTCGCCATTTCGCCACTAAAGACGAACTCTATGCTGCGATCCTCGACCAGAAGGCCTGTCATACGGGGACGATGGAAGATATTTGCGTCGGACTCGCCGAAACCATCAAGCGCGGCGACGACACGGAAGTCTTTGCCGGCATCGCTCACGGGATGTTGCAGCATCACGAAGAAGACCTCGAATTCATCCGCCTCCTCCTCTATTCCGCGCTCGAAAGGCACAAACTTTTTCAGATGTTCTGGGAGCGCAATGTTCGCCAGATGGCCGAGTTTATGCGCAGCTATATCGAGCAACGCCAGCGAGACGGCGCGTTCCGCGCAATCGAGCCGTTGATCGTGGCGCGCATGTTTACCGGCACCATCATCAACCATTCGCTCGTCAATCTCCTGTTCGATCCGCAACGCACCTTGCTTAACATTTCCAACGAGCGGGCGGCGCAGGAGTTTACGGAAATTTTGCTCGGAGGCATCGCCGTCAACAGACCGGCCCGTGCGACGGGCCGCGAGAAGCTGAAACCGAGCGCAACGCCGTCGCCGCGCAGTAAAAAGAAGAAGCAGATGGTCCAAAAGTAGTTGGCCTTGAAAGCAGAAGCAGAGTTGCCATGATGATTTCTCGAAATAAAGTTTCATTCCCGGCTATCGCTTTGCTGCTCGTTGTCCTGAGCCTGTTCGCGGCAGCGTGCGGCAAGTCGAGCGCCGAATCGAAGGACAAAAAGAATGCTGCCGCTAACGCGACGCCGGAAGTCGTGCAGGTTTCGACCGCCGCCGCCATCACGCGCGAACTCCCGCGTTATACGGAAGCGACGGGCAGCCTCGCCGCCGACGAACAGACGGATGTCGCGCCCACGGTTGCCGGGCGCGTCGTGGCCGTCGGAGTTGATCTCGGCAGCTATGTCCAACGCGGCGCGGTGCTCGTCCGCCTTGATGACGCGGACGCACGCCTGCGTCTGACGCAGTTGCAGGCACAGGCGCAACAGGCGCTCTCTGGTGTCAGGCAAGCGGAAGCGCGGATCGGGCTGCGTCCCGATCAGGCTTTTGAGCCGACGCGCGTTCCGGAAGTCGGCGCGGTGCGCGCCGCGCTCGATCTGGCCGACAAGCAATTGCGCCGCTACGAGCGTTTGATCGAATCGGGCGACGTGTCGCGCTCCGCTTACGATCAACAGAAATCGCAGCGCGATCAATTGCAACAACAGTATGAATCCGCGCTGCAAGCGGCGCGACAGAACTATGCCGCCATTGCGACGGCACGCGCCGGTGCGCAGGCCGCCGAAGCGCAGGTGGCGCAGGCGCGCAAGGCCGTCTCCGATGTGGTGGTCTATGCCCCGATCAGCGGCTATGTGGCGGAGCGTCCCGCCGATCTCGGCGAGTACGTCTCGACTTCCTCGAAGGTCGCCACCATCGTCCGCACGAACCCTTTGCGGCTGCGCATCGACATCCCTGAACAATTGATCGGGGCGGTTCAGATCGGTCAGGGCGTTTCCGTCACCACCAGTTCTTACGCGGATCGGGCTTTCGCCGGACGCATCGCGCGCATCTCGCCGAACGTGACCGCCGCTTCGCGCACGCTGACGGTTGAGGCGGAAGTGGAGAACGGCGACGGCTCGTTGAAGCCCGGCCAATTTGCCACCGTGCGCATCTCGCAGCCCGCGGGCGACCGGGCGGTGCTCATCCCGGCGAGCGCCGTGCGCCGGGAGCAGGACACCAGCCGCGTCTACGTCGTCCGCGACGGGCGCGTCGAAGAACGCGTCGTGCAACTCGGTCAGAGCGAAGGCGAGTTGGTTGAAGTGAAAAGCGGCGTCGGCGAAGGCGAGTTGGTCGCCACCAGCAATCTTGAGCAGTTGAAGGACAGCGCCGCCGTGCGCCAATGAGCCGATTACGGATTGCGGATTGCGGATTGCGGATTGCGGATTATTAAAGACACTGGGTTTGTAATCCGCAATCCGCATTCTGAAGGGATGGGTCGTGCAAAAACTTGCTGAAATTTGTGTGCGTCGTCCCGTCTTTGCGACGATGCTGATTTTGTCGCTGACGGTGGTAGGAATCTTTTCGTTCTTCTCGCTCGGCGTCGATCTCTTCCCGAAAATCGACTTCCCGACGATCACCATCACGGTCGTCAATCCCGGCGCCAGCCCGCGCGAAATCGAGACCGAGGTGACGGATAGGGTCGAAGCTGCCGTCAATACGATTAGCGGCATCGACGAACTGCGCTCGACCTCGGTTGAAGGCGTCTCACAGGTCTTCGTCCAGTTTTTGTTGGAGAAGAACGCGGATGTCGCGGCGCAGGAGGTTCGCGATAAAGTGGACCTCATCAGTTCCGACTTGCCGGAGGGGGCGGAAGACCCGATCATCCAGAAGTTGGACACGGACGCCGCGCCCGTGCTGCGCATCGTCGTCTCCGCGCCGCGCCCTTTGCGCGACGTGACGGAGATCGCCGACAAGCAGATCAAGGAGCGCATCGAAAGCATCAACGGCGTGGGCAACGTGGGTATCGTCGGCGGCAGTCGCCGCGAGATTCAACTCAAACTCGACCCGGACAAGATGCGCGCCTTCAGTGTGACCGTGCCGGAAGTGGCGGCGGCGGTGCGTGCGCAGAATATGGAAGTGCCGGGGGGACGGGTGGATGAGGGCGCACGCGAACTCACCGTGCGCACTTTGGGGCGCATCTCGAATCCGTCCGACTTCAACCACATCGCCATCAGCACGCGCGGAAATTACGCGGTCAAACTGAGCGACATCGGTTATGCCGAAGACGGTTCGGAAGAGTTGCGCACGTCGGCGCGACTCAACGGCGAACCCGCCGTAACGCTCATCGTCGCCAAGCAATCGGGCACGAACACGGTGGCCGTGGCCGACGAAGTGAAAGCCAGAATCGAAGAGATCAAGCCGACGCTGCCCGCAAATGTGCGCACCGAGATCATCGGCGACTCGTCGATCTTCATCAAGGCGGCGGTCACTTCCATCGAGAGGCACTTGATCGAGGGCAGCATTCTCGCGTCCGTCGTCGTCTTCCTGTTCCTCTGGAATTTCCGCTCCACACTGATTGCGGCCATCGCGATCCCGACCTCGATTATCGCCACGTTCGGCTTGATGGCCGCGCTCGGCTACACCCTGAACTCGATCACGATGCTGGCCCTCACGCTCATGGTCGGGATCGTCATCGACGATGCCATCGTCGTGCTGGAAAACATTTATCGCTTCATAGAAGAGAAGGGGATGCCGCCGTTTCAAGCGGCGATTGAAGGCACGCGCGAGATCGGCCTCGCCGTTATGGCGACGACGCTCAGCTTGCTCGCGGTGTTTCTGCCCGTCGGTTTCATGGGCGGCATCGTCGGGCGTTTCATGTCATCGTTCGGTTTGACGGCCTCGTTCGCCATCGCCGTCTCTCTGATCGTGTCGTTCACGCTCACGCCGATGCTCGCGGCGCGCTTCATCAAACGCAAGCAACGCTATCTCTCCGCCGGAGTGGGAAGCGAGCCTTCCGAGGGCGATGCGACCGCTCTCGTCGCCGATGAATCGCGCGTCGTGGCGGGCGGGCCTGAGAAGCAGGAGCATGAAAGTGTTGCTGATCCGAATGCGGCAGTGCCGCCGTCGGAAGAGCACGCGCAGCGCGAAGAGAAACGCAAGCCGCATAACTCGAAGGATGGGCGTTTCTACCGTCCGGTTGACCGCGCTTACACGTCGATGCTGAAGTGGTCGATGGCGCATCGCTGGGTGATGGTCGGCCTGTGCGCGCTGGTGATCATAAGCATCGTGCCGCTGTTTATGTTCGTCGGCAAAAACTTCCTGCCGGTGGACGATCAATCGCAATTCGAGATCAACGTGCGTGCGCCGGAAGGCTCGACGCTGGCTTCCACCTCGACGATCATCGAACGCATCGCCACGGACGTGCGGACGCTGCCCGGCGTGACCCATACGCTCGTCACCATCGGCGGCGACCGCCAGCAACTCGTCAACAGCGCGAACATCTACGTCAAACTCACGCCGATTGACGAGCGCGAGTTGACGCAGACGGACCTGATGGTCAAAGCGCGCGAACTGTTGCAGAAGTATCCGCCGGACCTGCGCGCGAACGTCGGGCAGGTGCAGGCGATTTCGGGCGGAGGCCAGCGTAACGCCGACGTGCAGTACCTCATCGGCGGCCCCGACCTGCAAAAACTGACGGCCTACTCCGAACAACTGCTCGCGAAGATGAAGACCATCCCCGACGTGGTTGACGTGGATTCGTCTCTCGTCTCCGGCAAGCCCGAACTGCGCGTGGAGATCGACCGCGCCCGCGCGGCTGACCTCGGCGTGAGAGTCGGCGACATCGCGCAGTCTTTGAACACGATGGTTGCGGGGCAAAAAGTTTCCACTTACAACGAGGGCACGGAGCAATACGAAGTGCGTCTGCGCGCCATCGGCAACGCCCGCGCGAGCAAGGAGAACCTGGAACGGCTCTTCGCCCCCTCCGCGAAACTCGGCTGGGTCAGTCTCGATAATCTGGTGCGGGTCGAAGAGGGCAGCGGCCCATCGGCCATTGATCGTTTGAACCGACAGCGGCAGGTGACGCTGACGGCCAACGTCGCACCGGGGGGTTCGCAATCGGCGGTGCTCGCGGAGTTGGACAGTGCCGTGCAAGGGATGAATCTCGAAGCGGGCTATCAGACGGGCCTCGTCGGTCGCTCGAAAGAGTTGGGGCGCGCGGGCTACTACTTCGGTCTCGCCATCACGCTCTCGTTCATCTTCATGTACATGGTGCTCGCCGCGCAGTTTGAATCGTTCATTCACCCGGTGACGATTCTGCTGACGTTGCCGCTCGCCATTCCCTTCGGCATCCTCTCGCTGCTGGTCACGGGTCAGACCGTCAACATCTTTTCGGGCCTCGGCCTGCTGCTGCTGTTCGGCGTGGTGAAGAAGAACGCGATCTTGCAGATCGACCACACGAACGAACTGCGCGCGAAAGGCATGGACCGGCTCGACGCGATCATTCAGGCGAACCGCGACCGCCTGCGCCCGATCCTGATGACGACCATCGCGCTCGTCGCGGGGATGATGCCGCTGGTCATTTCGAGCGGTCCGGGTTCGGGCACGAATCGTTCCATCGGCGTGCTCGTCGTCGGCGGCCAATCGCTCTGCTTGTTGTTGACGCTCCTCGCCGTGCCCGTCTTCTATTCGCTCTTCGACGATCTCGGTCGCAGCCGCGTGTTCAGTCGGGCGGGCAACAATATCGGCGGTGCGTTCGCGTGGGCACGTCGTCGCACGGCGACCGCCGCCAGTTCGTTGTTCGGGAGTTTCGGCAAGTAAGAGTTGGTGAGTTTATGTTTCGACCTAATTTTCAGTCCATAATAAATCCAATGTTGCAGCTTGTGTCGCTCGCGTTGTTGCTTCTGGTCGCGCCCGGCACGACCGTGTGGGCGCAGCAACCCGGAGGTCAAACGTCCACGCCGCCGTTTACGCCCGCGCCTTCGGCGAACAGTTCGCCGTCGCAAGGTCAGCCGCCCGCGACCGGCGCTACCCAGCAAGGGCAGCAAGGGCAGCAGGGCACGACCGGGGCGACGACGAACGCCCCTTCGGCCAACCAGCCGCCGGGACAATCCGCCCCCACGGGAGCGAACGCCCGCGCCGCCACTCCCGACGCGCAGGCGCAACAGAGCGCACAGCCCGCGCCGCAAGCCGAGCGGCAGCAGTCGCCCGGCGGACAGACGCCGCCCGTGCGCTTTGATAACGCGCCCGCGCTCGACAACGTGCCCGCGCCGGGACAAACGCCGCGCTCGACGACCATTCTTTCGCCCGCGACGCCGCGCGCGCCGGGACGCGAGAGCGTGGCGTCGCCCGCTCCGCAGGAGTTGCCGTTGGCCGTGCCCCTCATCGCGCCGGACTTCCGCGCCGCTCCCGGGCCGCTCCCGGAACTCAACCGCGTCGGCGTCAACATGGTGGACCAACGCCCGCTCACCTTGCGCGAGGCCATCGAATTAGCTTTGAAGAACGGCAAGGACATCGAGGTGGGGCGCGCCAACGTGCGCGCGGCGGAGTTTGATCTTCTGGGCGCGCGCGGCATCTACGACCCGCGCCTCGGTTCTTTCTCTTATTACGAGCGCACGGAGACGCCCACGGCGAGCGTCCTGAGCGGCGGGCCGGGCGGCGCGGTCACGCAAACGAGCATGACGGGCACGCTCCGCTTCGAGGGCCTCGTGCCGAAGGGCGGCGGCGGCTACCGCTTCGATTTTTCGAGCATCAGGCTGACCACTGACAACCAGTTCGCCACGCTCAACCCGCAGTACCCGACGGCCTTCACCCTCAACTATACGCAGCCGCTTTTGCGTGGTTTGCGCTTCGATCAGAACCGCCAGCGCATCGAGATCGCGAAGCGAAATTTGAGTCTCACCGACGCACAGTTTCGCCAGCGCGCCATCGAGACGATCACGCAGGTGCAGCGTGCTTACTGGGATTTGGTTTTCACCCTGCGCAATTTGCAAATCCAGCGCGATGCCGTGGGCGACGCCCGCACGCAGTACGAGCACAACAAGCGTCTCGTCGCGGAAGGCATGCTCGCGCCCATCGACGTGGTTGCGGCGGAAGCTCAGGTCTCCGGTTTCGAGCAGAGCGTCTACAGCGCGCTCGACGATGTGGGGCGCGCCGAAAACGCGCTCAAGAATTTGATCGCAGAGAATCGCCAGTCGGAAGTGTGGGGCGTTGCGCTGGTGCCGACGGACACAGTTGACCCGCAACAGTTGCCGCCCGCCGTCGCGCTCGAAGAAGCGATGGAGTCGGCGTTGCGCAGTCGTCCGGAGTTACAGCAGTCGGACGTGGTTGCCGCCATCAATGAACTCGACGTGCGACTCGCGCGCGAGCAGGCAAAGCCGCAAATTGATCTGGTCGGCAGTTACGGCGCGGTGGGGCTGGCGGGCACGCTCGATCCGTCGCGTGCGAACCCGTTCGGTATTTCCGGCGAATTGCAGCGGCAGCGGCTCAACGAACTCTCGGCGCGCGTCAACCAACTGACGGGGACGAACGATTTGCCGCCGCTCCCGGCAACGCCCGTCCAAACCTTTCCTGAAACTCTCATCGGCGGTTACAATCAGTCGCTCGCGAATCTGGCGCTCAACCGGTTCAGTAATTTCCGTGTCGGCGTGCAGATCAACTTGCCCATCGGCAATCGCACGGCGGAGGCGCAATTGGGCCGCGCGCTCGTCGAGCAGGGGCGCATCAAGACGCAGCGCGAGCAACTCGAACAGTTGATTCAAGTGGATGTGCGTAATGCCCTGCAATCGACCCGCACCGCCGAATCGCGTCTGCGTTCCGCCTCCATCGCGCGCTCTGCGAGCGAGCAACAGTACGCGAGCGAGCAGCGCAAGTTCGAGGCCGGGCAGTCAACTTTCTTTCTCGTCCTCGAACGCCAAAACGCGCTCGCCACGGCGCGCGGCAACGAATTACGCGCGCAGACCGAACTCAACAAGGCCACCGCCGAGTTGCAGCGTGCGACCGGCAACGCTCTGGAAGCCAATCAAGTACAAGTTCGCGTGCGCTGACGGTTTCCCCTCAGGGCATGCGGCGAAAGGGCAGCGGCAAGGACAGCGCCGCCCCTTTCGCTTTTTTGAGAATCTACACATTAGGGAATGTATTTTAGTTGACGGGAATAAGGGGCTAGAGTATAAATCGCAGCGGTTTAGTGCATTATCTGAACTATTACTTATCGCTAAAGCTTCCTCCACCCTCGACCCTGCCTCCACCGCATGTCCCGTGATTGGCTGCGACGGAGACTGCTAGTACAGGTTATCTATTATGCGTTGCCAGTCAAAGTCAAGTGTCGATAGCAAATAGTTCAATCTGTTCATACATTTCTGTTTAGTCAAGGCTTGTGCGTCGGCGGATAACATCGAACTTTTGCAACTGGAAATAGAAGCGGCCTGTTAATTATTAGGCAAGAGTTATTTCAGGTGTCGAACTTACTATGCAAATAAACGTGACGGTACATGTCTGAATCTAAGGCAGTGGGAATTATGTTAGGTGCTTTCAATTATGATGTATCCATTAACCACTGAAAACGAAAGTATGAACCATCTTACTTTTCCGGCAGATTCGCGATATGACGATTACCTCTTTTCTTTGCGCAATATGGTAAATGCCCATCTCAAAACGCGTGTTCCGATGCCGAAAGAGCCGACTCAGCTTGTGCAGGCGGCTATGCGGTACGCAGTTGAGGACGGACATCGTTGGAGACCGCTGTTGTTGATTGCCTCTTACGAGGCGACCACAGGCAGGGATGGAGCCGATGTGCTGGACGCAGCGTGCGCCATCGAATTAATTCATTGCTGTACGATTATTCTGGACGATCTCCCTTGTGTTGACGATAATTCCGCTCTTCGTAGGGGCAGGCCGTCCTGCCACTTAGTTTATGGGGAGGCCGTAACCATCTATGCGTCGCATCTACTATACGCATTGGCTGAAAGGCTGGCTTGTGAGAATGCTACAAAGTTAGGAGTGGACGAGAAGATAGTTTGGCATCATTTGCAGGCTTTACGTGAGCGCTTGGTGGAAGTACAGGAACTTGAAATTAACCTTAACGAAGGAACTATAGCACCGACGGACACTATGCTTGCGAAATTCTATGAACTTAAAAGTTCCCCGTTCATCTCGGCTGTTTGGTTAGCCGCCGGGTTAGGTAAAGCAGAAAAAGAAGATCGAGAGAATCTCGCCAAATTCGCAGAGCATCTCGGTATAGCCTATCAACTCGCGGATGACATTTTGGATGCTGAAGGTTCGGCTTTAGAGATGGGTAAGCCGATAGGTAAAGATCGGGATAAAGTTAATTATGTAACACGAAACAGCGTTGATTATGCAAGAGGTGTTATGCGTCGTCATTTGACCGAAGCAGAGAAGGTGCTGGAAAGAATGCCCGGCCACAGTGGTGTTTTAAGAAGTCTAGCTTGTCGCCTGACTGCCCCTGCATTCAAAGGCGAATCAGTATAAAGTAACAGTAGAAGTACAAAGTCAGGGTAGTTTTCGAGCTAGTCCAAGCTGTTTGCCACTTCTCATAGCATTTCCTTAGTGGCACTAATAAATTTTCAGCCGAGTTATTTTAAGCCCTCACTCTTAACGCACTTGAGAGTGTGGGCTTTCGGGAGTCCTCTATGAATAAGCCTCACCAAGAAAACCATTCTGGCTTCGGCCAGGCAGTACCAACGAGAGAAGATTCATATAACTTCTATTCGTTAGCATTGGTTCTAAATATAATTATAACTCTTTGTATCGGGTTGGTTCTTCATTATACTGGATGCGTCCCGTCTAACTATTTCCCGTTTTCGAAAAGGGGGCTTGCCTCTCTTTTAATTGTGACGGGGGTCTGTGTTCTTTGTCTCATAGCTCGTGGCATAACCCTGCCAATAATTATTCCCAGAAAGAAATTTTTCACCCGTAAAGTTAGTCTTGATTGCTTGCCGCAATGGCTTTTGGAATTGTTAATTTTAGTCCCAAGCGTAGTGTCATTATTCTTGCTCTTACAAACATCCGGCGGAGTTACAGGCCCTTTCGGGTCTTACCTGGGAACCTTTCCAATCGTTATCGCGGTACTAGCTAGTTCGCGCCAGTTTGTCATTGCAACTTTCCTGCTCACTCTTGGTGTTTATATTTCTAGCTTAGCTGTTGTCCCTCCTGTGAATCCACTTCAAGGACATGAGATTCACTACGCCATAGCCTCTTTCATAACCTTCTCAAGCTCTCTGGCATTCACCGCCATGTTAGTTATGTCTGAGTTTGAGGAGGCTGGTGCGCAAAAGTTAGAGGCCGAGAAAACAGGCTAGATTTGAATCGCATCCCGTAGAGTATCAAGGCAAGATAAGTACCTGAGCAAAAGTTTTCCGGTATAAAGAATTGCTGAAACAAGCCAATTACCGGAAAGATAGCGATTTCAAATACCGCAAAATATCTGCCCAGGTACTTAACAACTCAACTGTTCACTGCTCACTGCTCCGCGAAGGGCGAGTCTCCGGCGAGGAAGCGGGCGGCGCGCGGGTGGAGTCGGTAGCGACAGTGGTCCGTTTCCAGCACTTCGCCGTCGGTGTTGACTTTGATCGTGCGCGCGAAACGGAGTTCGAGTTGGCGGGCGCGGAAATAGCTGACGCGCTCGTCCGTCAGATGCTCGCCGCCGGAGACGCGCGTTAAGAGGCTGATGAATTCGAGGGCGGGCATGGCTTCGATGAGGCACACGTCGAGCAGTCCGTCGTCGATGACTGCGTGCGGGGCGATGAGCCGCCCGCCGCCGACCATGCGCGAGTTGCAGACGGCGAACATTTCCAGCTCGAGCGTGCGCTCAATCGTCTTCCCGTCATCCCCCGTCACGCGCACATCGGCGCGCACATGTTCATAATCGAGCAACACCTGCGCGCCGCCGACGAGATAAGCGAGTTTGCCCGCGACGGTTTTAAGTTGCGGGTTGACTGCGTCCGATACTTCGGCGATGAAGCCGCCCGCCGAGACATTGATGAAGTGGCGGCTGTTCAAATCGCCCACATCAACCGACACCGTGCGCCCGCGCAAAAGAATCTCTATCGCCGCTTCGATCTCTTCGGGCAGGCCGAGCGCGTTCGCAAAATCGTTGCCCGTGCCGAGCGGGATGAGGCCGAAAGTGATCCGCTCGAACGCTTCCGCCACCCGCCCGACTCCGTTTAAGACTTCATTCAACGTCCCGTCGCCGCCCGCCACGAATAGATGCTCGTAGTCGCCGTCGCGCGCCGCCGCTTCCGCCGCTTCCGCGGCGTCGCCCGTGCCGACGGTCATCACGATGTCCATCTCTCCTACGCCCTCGCGCAAGCGTTCGTTGATCGTCTGCAAATAATCCGGCGCGCTGTCCGTGCCGGAGACGGGGTTGATGATCAAGCGTGATTTCATAAGTTTGTCCATTGTCCGTGGTCAGGTATCAGTTGTTTTACCTGTTGCTTAACTTCGGCCTTCCGCCGTTAGCGAGCCGTTCCGACAGCATGAACAACTGACACCTGATAGTTCTTAGATTTCCACTCGTAACCCGTCGCGCGCTTCTATCGTTTCGCCGCTCCATAATTTTTTCGCTTCAGCGGCGAGGTCGATGTCGTCCCATTGTGGATAGAGGTGCGAGAGCATGACGCGCCGCGCGCCGGATTGCGCAGCGAGGCGCATGGCTTCGGCGAGTTCGAGGTGAGATTCCACGGGCTTGTCGCGAAAGAAGGAGCACTCCAGGAGGAAGAGCGAAACGTTTTGTGCGAACGTGGCGAGCGCGTCCGTGTAGCCCGTGTCGGAGGTGAAGACGAGCGATGCGTTATCCGTGTCGATTAATTTCAGCGCGAGGCTTTCCGTCGTGTGCGGCGTCGAAAAAGTTTCGGCGCTGAGGCCGGGAAGCATTGTGAAAGCGGCGTGCGGCGCGACTTCGCGGATTTCGACGGGGAAGGGCTGTTTGAGCAAGTCGTAATCGCCCGCTGCATCGAAGGCGCGAAAGAGTTTTTCCAGACCGTGCGGGCCGTAGACGGTGAGCGGCTTGCGGCGCGCCTCAGTCGCGGGCGCGTACTTCGTGCCGAAGAGGAAAGGAAAGAGTCCGCCGACGTGGTCGAGGTGGAAATGGCTGACCCAGATGGCGTCGAGGTTGACCCAGTCCAAATTTTCCTGCGCCATGCGATGAACGGTTGACGCGCCGATGTCGAGCAGGAGCGTCGAGCCGCCGCTCGTTTCCAACCAGTGCGCGGCGGACGCGCGCTGCGGGTGCGGGACGGACGTTCCCGATCCCAAAACGACGAGTTTCATAGTGCGCTTGTTGACCTCCCGTTGGGCTGCAAGGCTAACAAGCGGCAGCGCGCGGCGTCAAACGAGAGCTGGAAAAGCAGCAACGTTTCGCATCAGAGGCTTGCGGGAATCCTCGCCACATTCCCAATTGTTGTTAGTTAGTGCGTGTGTTAAGTTTCTCGTGATCTTTAGGGATACGGGTTTTTGCTCCGGGTGCCTGCCGCACGCCTCGCAACTTCCCACAACACTACATCTTTGCCACGCTGCCCTAATGTTCTCATGCATGAGGGCGCTTAAACCGATAGGAGTTTCCCAATGCATCACCTCGTCTGCTCTCGCCGCGCGCTCGTCTCGGTGTGCGCCCTCGCTTTCCTGCTCCTGTTCTATGTCGTCAACAGCAGCACGACGCGCCGCGAGGCCGCACGCGCGGCGAGCGGCGGCGGAGCGTGGCAACAACAGCCTCAGTCAAGCCAACAGGACGTGCCGGCGGACTTGCGCGCGGCCATCGAGGAGGCGCGTTATCGTTTGGAGCCGGACGCTGTGGCGGCGACGGGCGAGGCGGGCTATCGCGCGCCGAACCCGGCACAGGGGTGGCATGCGCGCTTCGGCGCGGAGGGCTTGAGCATCGAGACACGCGCCGGAGAAGGGCGCGCGGCGCAACGCTTTGCCATGCGTCTGGCGGCTTACGGCTACGGCGAGCGGGCCGTGCCGGTCGGGCGTGCGGAGATGGTGGCGGCGAAGAATCGTGTGGAGTACCGGCGCGGCTCGCTCGTCGAGTGGTACTTGAACGAGCGGCGGGGGGTGGAGCAGGGTTTTACGCTGCAAGAGCCTCCGGCGTCGGCGGGTGAGGGCGCGCGTGGCGTCGAGCCTTTGAGCGTGCGATTGGCTATCGAGGGCAGCTTGCGCGCTGAGTTGGGCGCGGGCGGCGAGAGCGTGGAGTTCGTGGACGCGGCGGGCGAGCGCGTGCTGAGCTACGATCAGTTGGCGGCGTATGACGCGGGCGGGCGGGAGTTGCCGTCGCGGATGCGCGTGGACGGCGAAGAGGTGCGGCTGGAAGTGGATGATGCGGGCGCGCAGTACCCGTTGACGATTGACCCGTTCGTGCAGCAGCAGCGATTGCAGGCGTCCGACGCCGCCGTTATTGATTTCTTCGGTGGAGTGGTCGCAATCAGCGGCGAGACGGCCATCGTCGGCGTGTCCAATGACGACCACAGCGGCGGGCAGGACACCGGCTCGGCCTATGTTTTCACCAGAAGCAACGGCGTGTGGACACAGCAGCAGCGGTTGCAGGCTTCCGACGCCGCCCCCGGTGATTTCTTCGGCAGGTCGGTCTCCGTGAGCGGCGAGACGGCCATCGTCGGCGCGACTGGGGACGAGAACATCGACGGGGCGGCTGCCGGCTCGGCCTACGTTTTCGTGAGGAACAACGGCGTGTGGACCGAGCAACAGCGGTTGCAGGCTTCCGACGCTGCCTTCTTTGACGACTTCGGCATCTCGGTCGCAATCAGCGGCGAGACGGCTGTCGTCGGCGCGTACTTGGACGACAACAGCGGCGGGCAGGACGCCGGTTCGGCCTACGTTTTCACCAGAAGCAACGGCGTATGGACACAGCAGCAACGATTGCAGGCGTCCGATGCCGCCCGCGCTGATCTCTTCGGCAATTCGGTCTCCGTGAGCGGCGACACAGCCATCGTCGGCGCGTTTGGGGACGACAACAGCGGCGGGTTTAACGCCGGCTCGGCCTACGTCTTCACCAGAAGCAACGGCGTGTGGACACAGCAGCAGCGGTTGCAGGCGTCCGACGCCGCCGATAGTGATTTCTTCGGTGCCTCGATCGCAATCAGCGGCGAGACGGCCATCATCGGCGCATATGAGGACGACAACAGCGGCGGGTCTAACGTCGGCTCGGCCTACGTCTTCACCAGAAACAACGGCATGTGGACGGAGCAGCAGCGGTTGCAGGCGTCCGACGCCGCCACCTTTGACGGCTTCGGCCTCTCGGTCGCGATCAGCGGCGACACAGCCGTCATCGGCGCGGCCAGAGACGACCACAGCGGCGGGCAGGACACCGGCTCGGCCTATGTTTTCACCAGAAGCAACGGCGTGTGGATACAGCAGCAGCGGTTGCAGGCGTCCGACGCCGCCCCCGGTGATTTCTTCGGCGTCTCGGTCAGCGTGAGTGGCGAGACGGCCATCGTCGGCGCGCCCAGAGACGACAACAGCGGCGGGCAGGACGCCGGCTCGGCCTACGTCTTCGTCAACGACGACGCGCCCCCCGCCGCCGGCCAGATCATCATCAGCGAGTTTCGCACGCGCGGGCCGGGCGGCTTCGCCGACGACTTCTTCGAGCTATACAACACGACCGGCACGGCCATCACGGTCGCCGCTCCAGACGGCACAAGCGGATGGACGTTCGTCACCAAGCGCGGCGACGGCGGCGCGCAGAACTCCCTCACCATCCCCGCAGGCACGATTATCCCGGCGCGCGGTCACTACCTGATGGTCGGCTCCGCTTATTCACTCGGCACGTATCCGGCGGGCAACGGCGCTACGGCCACAAGCGACAACGCCGGCACTATTGACGGCTTCGACGATGGCGGGATGGCGCTGTTCCAGACTACTGACACGGGGCAGTTCAACACTGCCAACCGGCTCGACGCCGTAGGCTTCACCACGCAGACTGATACCCTGTATCGCGAAGGGGCGGGCATCAGCCAGCAGGCGACGAGCGATGTCGAGCACAGTTTCGTGCGGAAACTTTCGAGCGGCACGCCGCAAGACTCGAATGTCAATAACGCCGCCGACTTCCTGCTCATCGCTACCAACCCGGCGGCGCTCGGCGGCAACGCCGTGCTCGGCGCGCCCGGCCCGGAGAACACCACCAGCCCTGTGCAGAGCAACGCCACAATCAAAGCCTCGCTCATAGACGGGATGCAGCCCTCTTTCGCTTCGCCGAACCGCGTCCGCAGCGGCGCGGCGGACGCGACCGAACCCGCCAACAGCACGCGCGGCACTTTCAAGATCAGGCGCAGGTTTACCAACATCACGGGGCAACCCGTCTCGCGCCTGCGCTTCCGCATCGTGGACATCACGACCGCGCCCAGACCCAACGCCTCGACGGCAGATTTGCGCGTGCTCCGCAACTCCGGCGGCAGCGTCACGTTGAGCAACGGAATAGACGTGCCGCTCACCGACCTGACCAGAGAAGAGCCGCCCGCCCAGACCGCCAACGGCGGCGGCCTCAACACCACGCTCTCGGCCACGCTGGCGCAACCTATCCCGAACGCCATGAGCGTCAACGTGGAGTTCAACCTCGGCGTCATCGAAGACGGCAACTTCCGCTTCTTCGTCAACGTCGAAGCGTTGACCAACCCGCCGACTAACCCGCCTGCGACCATGAAGGCGGGCGCGCGAGGGAAGGCGGCGAAGTCAAAAACACGACGGGCGACTCCGTAAGCGACGGCGGCGGCGTTAGTCGCTCGAACGTTTAACGCGAACGGCGAAAGGCTCTGGCGGCAACGTCAGAGCCTTTCGCTTGACCGGCGGGCGCGGCTTCGGTTAAACCTGTCGGCAGGGAATCTTCCTTCGACGAACTATGAGCACAGAGAACATAGCGATTGACGTGCTGGCCGTCTTCTCGCACCCGGACGACGCGGAATTGACGGTGGCGGGGACGCTCCTGAAGTTAAAGTCTTTGAATTATCGCACGGGCGTGCTCGACATGACGCGCGGCGAGATGGGCACGCGCGGCACGGTGGAAGGACGGGCGGAAGAGGCACGCGCGGCGGGGCGCATCATGCAACTCGACGCGCGACTCAATCTCGGACAGCCCGACGGCCACGTCATGCTGACGGACGATGCGCGCCGTGCGCTCGTGCGGGTCATCCGTGAAGTGCGCCCGCGCGTCGTTTTCACGTCACACTGGGACGACCCGCACCCGGATCATGCTGTGACCGCGCGACTCGTGCGCGAAGCGGCCAGACTCGCCAGCATGCGCCGCTATGACGAAGAGCAGGGGCAGCCGCCCGTGCCGATGCCGTCGCTCGCGCACGCGGTCTATTCGCGGCTCGTCATCCCGTCATTCGTCGTGGACGTGTCGGATTTCGTCGCGGAGAAGATGGACGCCATCAAGGCGCACACGTCGCAGTTTTATCGTGAAGGCACAGACGAACCGGAGACGCGCATCAGCGACAAGAATTTTCTCGCGCAGATGGAATACCGCATGCGCTACTACGGCTCGCTCATCAACGTCGCCGCCGGCGAAGCTTTCTACGTCCGCGAAGCCCTCAACATCGAAGACCCCGTCCGCCTGCTCACCCGCTCCATGAACATCTATTCCTGAGATTGGGAAGCCAGGCGTGAGTCGCTCACACCTGGAGGGGGGAGGGAGAAAAACCCCCCGCCCCCACTTCAGGTAGACTAACTGAGACGCTTCTTTAAGGTCTCGGCTGCGGTTTATCTTCCAGCACCGCACGGGCGATGGCGAGCGTGGCGACGGCGCGCGGCGACTCGCCGGTGAAGGTTTGCGCGAGCGCGACGGCGCGCGTCATGTCGTCTTTGGCGAGGGTTGAGAAGACGCCCGCGAGATCGAAGACGGGGGCGGGGAAGTTTGTGGTCATGCTCATACCACCGGTGCGAATGCGCGCGGCGAGTCCGGCGTCCGCGCCGCTAAAATCGGGCGCGGCGTTCGCGGCCTTGACGGCCTCGGCCATGATCTCCCACGCGCGGTTACGGTCGAACTCGAAGAAGCGCGTGGCAACGGCGACGGTCGAACGCACGCGGTCCGGGTCTTCGGCGTCGATATTCTTCGCAGCGTTGGCCGCCGCTTCCAATGCTTCGAGGGCACGCGGGCGGTCGTCCTTCGCCAGCAAGCGCGCCGCCTCCGTGTAGCCCCACGTGCGCTGCACCGGCGTCAGTTCGCCCGTCGCGGCTAGACGCAACACTTCCATCCCATCCTTCTTATCTGTGACGGCGCGATTGAGCATTGAGAAATCGACGAAGCTGCGCACCTGTCGGCGCAACTCGGCGTCTTCGATCTTGTCGGCGAAGTCGCGTGCGCGCGAATCGCTCTTGAACGCGGCGGCCTGCGCGGCGCGCAGGTGGGCCATGTCGCGCTCGCGCGGCGTGCCCGCACGCGAAAGCTGGTCCAATGCTTCCTGCACTTGATCGCGCGAATCTTCGGGGACGAGGCCGCGCGTTACATCATCGCCCATCTCGCGGCGGGCGCGTTCGGGGATGTCCGGGTTGAGGGCGGCGAGACGCGCCCGCAGAGCCGGGACGCCGTCAGGGATGGTCTGCTCGAAGAACGGCAGGAGGCGCGAGATGACGAAGAAAGTGCCGACGCGCCCGGTCGCCGTGCGATCCTGATCCTCTTGCGGCAACGGGCGCAGAAGCACCTGCGCCGCCGCCCGCGCGAACGCAACGCGCAGCGGGGCGGGCAGGTCGGGCGCGGCGGTGATGTCCCTGCGTCGCTGGCTCGTCGAGACGCCGCCGCCGCCCTCGCCGATGGTCATGTAGAGATGCGGCGTGAGCACATAAGAGGAGAGCAACAGGATGTCGCTCGCGTCGGAGTCCGTGTCAAGCGCCGTGCTCGCAAGCAACGCGCTGTATCTGCGGTCGCCTTCCTGCGAATTCTTCTCGCGTAAGTTGACGAGAAACTCGACCGCATACGGATTCACTTTGTTGAGCACCGAGTCGGCGAATTGGAGCGCACGCTCCACGTCGCCGTCTTCGAGAAACTGCATGGCGAGACGCAGCCGCCGCGCCACTTCGGGCGGCGTCTCTTGCGGGTCGCGGCGCGTCGGCGGTTGCTGACTTTCGCCCGCCGCCGCTGCGCCCGGCGTGTTGGCGGAAAGGCTCGCTGAAGCGTTATTCAATCCGCTCGTCTCGCGTTTGCGCGCTTCCTCCATTTTGACCAGAAACTCTTCGCCGAGCGCGCGTTCGCGCCGGGCGGCGAGGCGCAACACTTCGCCGCGCATGTTCGGGAGATTGAGGGTTCTGGCGAGTTGCCGACCGCCGTCGCCTTGCGCGCGGCTCTGTTCGTCGCGCCGCCGTGTGTTCTCCTGATCGGCCACCTCCGCCGCGTCCCACGCGCGCCGAAAGAGCGCGCGGGCGCGTTCCTTGTCCGTCTCCCACAAGGCATCGGCGGCCTGCGCCTGCACACGCGCCCTGAGCGTTTGATCGCGGAAGCCGCGCGACTCGTCGGCGAGCGAATTGACGAGCGCGATGGCGTTGGTGCGTCGCTCGGCGGCGAGCGGGTCGATTGTGCCGCGCGCCTTCGCCTCGCGTGCGGAGAGTTGCTTCTTCGATGGTGACGCGGCAGGGGAAGCGGCGGGAGTTTGAGCGTAGACGAGCGCGGAGGGCACGAGCAAGCAAATCGCGACCGCTGCCGCATAAGTGCGAAAACGAACCTTCATAATTTTTCTCCTGACGACGGCGCGGCCTGCGCCTTGAATTGAAACTGCTACGGCGAATTATACGACCGCTTCCCGCTTCTGTTCATAGAAATAATGTTAAGGATGTAAAAAGTGTGAGCGAGAGAATTAAGAGTGTCTTAAACTTCCGAGTCCGCCTGGAGAACAATCAAGGACAGAAAAAACGCTACGCGAAAAATCAATTTCGCGCAGCGTTCAAGTGTATCGGCGACAGAAGCTAAATCAGTCCTGACAAGCTTGGTACAGGGGCAAAAAGACTAACCACGAAATCACACGAAACAGGACTCAGCTTTCGCGTAGTTTGTTTGGTGTGGATTCGTGTCGTTTCGTGGTTCATGTTTTCCCTCTGTCCCAATGTTGTAAGTTCCGATTTAGACGGCGACGACTTCCATCTCCGGGTCAACTTCCTGCTGGATCATTCCTTCTATCGCCATCAGCGTGCCGGAGATGGAACTAGGGCAACTGCCGCACGCGCCCTGATATTTGATGGTGAGAGTATTCTCTTTGAGGCCGACGATTTCGAGCCAGCCGCCGTCTCCGGCCAGCGCGGGGCGAATCTTTTCGTCGAGAATTTCGTTAATCCGAAGCAGACGCGGATCGTCGCTCATCACAGCGCCGAGCGCACCGCCGAGCGCACCGTCTCCACTCGCTCCTACTGCCGCCGCCGCCGCCGCCGCGCCGCCCTGTGCCGCTTCGGCGGCGCGAATGGGGACGGCGAGTTTCGGCAGGAGTTCGTCCCAGTCTTCCGTCTCTTCCTTCTCGACCGTGATCATCCGATCCATGTAGAAGACCGAAATGACCCCGCCGACCTCAAACAGAGACTTGGCGAGCGGATCATCTTGTCCTTCCGCCGCGTGATGAAACGAGCGCGCCGCGCCGGTCGTGACCGGCTCTTTCAAAACAAACTTGACGGCGTTCGGGTTCGGCGTCTCATCGATACTGTCAATCTTAGGCATGCTTGATATTCTCCAAATATAATCGCTTGAATTCAATAATTTCTTAGATGCGCCGTTCGTGTCAAAAGCGGCCACCAGATTTATCAGGCGAAATTGAATTACGCGGCGCAGTATACTTTGATTCGTCGCTGGAGCAGAACCGGCAAAGCGGCGCGAAGGTTGATAAAAACTGGCGAAAAAAGTGAATTGTCCGACTTTGTTGGCAGATACGAAAAAATAGATAAAGTGAGCCGCAAAAATTAACACAGAAAGATTTGTCAAAAGAGCAAAGAGGGTTTATATTGTGCCCCTCAGCTTGTCTCCCTTTTACGAGGTGAGAGAAGTTGAGATAAGAGGCAGAGAGTAGCGAGGGCTTTCTGCCTCTTGAATTTTTTTGAGAGGCCAGATGTCGGAGATTAGAGGTCAGGCAACTGTCTTTGGCTAATCTCTAACCTCTGGCCTCTAATCTCTTTTGCTTATGCGAATCGGGATCACAGTCTATCCAACTTACGGCGGGAGCGGCATCGTCGGCTCCGAACTTGGCAAGGAACTCGCCAAGCGCGGGCACACCGTTCATTTCATCGCGTCCTCGCTCCCGACGCGTCTCACCGAACTCGGCGAGCGCGTGCGTTTCCACGAAGTGGAGATGATGTCGTACCCGCTCTTCGAGCACCAGCCTTACACGCTCGCGCTCGCGACGAAGATGGCGACCGTGGCCGAGACGGAGAATCTCGACCTCCTCCACGTCCACTACGCCATCCCGCACTCGATCAGCGCGATCCTCGCGCGCGAATCCCTCAAGCCGCAACGACGCTTGCCCGTCATCACCACGCTGCACGGCACAGACATCACGCTCGTCGGCGCGGATCGCTCCTACTTGCCCATCACGCGCTACGGCATCGCACAGTCCGACGGCGTGACGGCGATCTCGAATTATCTCAAACATGAAACCGAAGAGACTTTCGGCTACTCGCAGGCCGAAGTGATCCCGAACTTCGTGTGCGGTTCGGAATACCGGCGGCAACCTGTGCTGGAACTGCGCGCCGAGTTGTCGCCCGGGGGCGAGTTGTTGCTGGTCCATGTCTCGAACTTTCGCCCGGTGAAACGTCCGGTCGATTGTGTTGAGATACTGGCGCGGGTGCGCGAGCGGGGAATCGACGCGCGCCTCGTGATGGTCGGCGATGGCAGCGAGCGCGGGCGGGCGGAGCATCGCGCGCGTTGTCTGGGGCTGGAGAGCTTTTGCTCGTTCGTCGGCAAGCAGGCGCGCATCGTGGATTATCTCTCGGTGGCGGACGTGTTGTTGCTGCCCTCGGAGCAGGAGTCGTTCGGGCTGGCCGCGCTCGAAGCGATGGCGTGCGAAGTCCCGGTCGTCGCCTCGCGCGTAGGCGGCGTGCCGGAAGTGGTGACGGACGGCGAAACCGGGTGCTTGAGCGCGGTCGGCGACGTAGACAAGATGGGCGCAGACGCCGCCGCCTTGCTCGCGGACGAAGCGGGGCGGCGCGCGATGGGGCGGCGCGCACGCGAATCTGCGCTCGCGCGTTACAATACCGATCTCATCATCCCGCAATACGTCGAATTTTATGAGCGCATCCTCGCCGCATCCAATCGTTGACGAAGTGACCGGGAACGTGCCGGACGAGAAGCCGCTTCGGTACATCATCCAGAATCTCGAACGTGTCTACGGCGTGCCGCAAAACGAACGCTCCTCGCAGCCGCTCGACATGCTCATCCAGATCATCCTCTCGCAGGCCACGAGCGACACCAACAGTCATCGCACCTTCGCCGCTCTCAAGCGTCGCTTCTCCACTTGGGACGCTGCGCTTCGCGCACGCGAATCGACCATCGCCGCGACCATTCTATCCGGCGGTCTTGCGCATCAGAAAGCGGCGGTCATCAAAAGTCTCCTACGGCAAATCAAAGAGGAACGCGGCGCGCTCGACCTCGATTTCCTGTACGAGCTAGCGCCGGAAGCAGCCGTCGATTATCTCTCGCGCTTTCGCGGCATTGGCCCCAAGACCATCGCCTGCACCCTCCTCTTCGCCTGTCACAAAGAAATCTTCCCGCTCGACACGCATATCTTCCGGATCCTTCGCCGTGTCGGTCTCATCCCGCACAAATGCACCGACCGCCGCGCCCACGAGATCATGAATGAAATCGTCCCGCCCGGAAAGTTCTACTCCTTCCACGTTAACCTCATCCGCCACGGGCGCGCCCTCTGCCGACCCCGCGACCCGCTGTGCGAACGCTGCCCCATCGTGGAATACTGCGACTACGGGCAGAGGCTCGTCTGAAGTTCACGAA
>JBPCIP010000117.1:0-10838 GCA_051006195.1 Pyrinomonadaceae bacterium | reverse complement strand
GCTTCAAGGTTTAACGGGCATGACCTTGCCTGGCATAGCCGAGAGTCTCGCGTTTGAGGTTGTTTCAAGGTTTGTGCTGGAAACACTACCGAGTACCTCCGATTAGCAGGGACAAGCCCCTAGCTTCAGCTATGGGGTAGATGACTTCTATCTCTCCGCTGTTGAAAGCGGCGAAGAATTTCGACACGGTCTTGCCGCCCGGTGTCTCGTCTAATTCTTCGTCCAGTTGTGAGACGGCAGCGGCGGATTTATCTTTCTCCGGCGCGGCAGGTTGCCCGGTTTGCCCTGTGCCGGTGGCGGAGTGTTGGGCCGGACAGACGGACGCGGCCAGCAGCAGCAGCACGCTGACGGCGCATAAAAGCAGCGCGCGATTGAAGAGGGCGGACAATTGATTCATGATTCTTTCTCCTGACTGATGAATGTCGATACTCCCGCCGTAGTATCCACGGAAAGCCGGAGCCGTTGGTTAAGACGATGAAAAAAGATTGTTAAGGATGTAAAGAATCGCCCCGCCGATTTCACGAACGCCAGCGCTGATCATTTGCCGTAGCGGCGGCCTGCGCTCCGGGTTCAAACGCAGTTACGTTATTCATCTCTGCCGGTGAAAACTGGGTCGCCGCCGCCGTCTGAGTAGTGCGCCGGGAGACGTGCATCCATCGTCAAAGCCGCTTGCAGGCGCGCGGCGAAGCGGCTCGTCTCCCATTCCTGCCGGCGCACGAGTGAGGCGCGAAATTGTTTGGCGCGCGTTTTAACGAAACGGTTCAAGAGCCAGACGGCGGCGCAGCGTTCGCTTTCATCGACCTGCACGAAATCAACATGACCTGCGCTGTTGTCGCCGCCAATCTCGTTGATGCCGGCGTCATCGCCGTCGCCGCCGTTGTTCGCCCCACGGGCGAGCCGCGCTCCAAACGACGCGATCCATTCGTCGCAATCGTGCAGCGTGCCGAGCGACGATTGCAACTCCGCCACTTCTTCGGCGAATACCTTGAGCGCATCCGCCCCGCCGTAGCACGGCGAGAAGAGTTCGAGCGCGTAACGCAACCGCTTCGCCGCGATGCGGAGGCGATGCAGCGGCTCGGCCTCCAAAGGATAGTAGAGGCTCGCGCTCAACTCCCGCACTTGTGCCAACCGCGCCGTGATGATCTCGCGCCCGGCCTCCCGAAAACTGAGCGATTCATTGGCCGCCTTGTCATCGTCGCGCCCGTGCTTCTTTCCCTGCTTCCGGCGGCGCGGCTTCACGGCTTTTTCGAGCGCGCGGGAAAAATCCTCTCGCAGTTGCGCGACGGCGTCCTGTGTGAGCGCGTCGATCAACCGCGCACGCATCTCGACCCGCGCCTCCCGCCGCTCGTCCGCGAAACGCCGGATGCCCGCCGCCACTTCCACCGGCGCGTCCGCCGCGAGTTTCTTCAACTCCACGATGGCGACATCCTCATCTCTCACCTTGCCGAGCGCACCGGCGATAACTTTCAATTCCCCGCGCGCCACGGCGAGACGCCGCTTGCGTAGGTACGGCGCGAAATCGTGCAAGGCGCTGCGCAGACGCCGCGAGGCGACGCGCATCGCATGGACGCCTTCAATATCGCTCCAATCAAGCGCGGCGTCGCGCCCCGCACACATCTCCTCCATGCGCGTTACGAGCATCAACTTGATGCCTTCGCTCGCCCTCGCCGTGCCGTCGAGTCCGGTGATCTCTTTCGCTTTAGCCATAAATTGTCACGTCAGGCAGCGGGAGCGCCGCGCTGGCTCACAGTAAGTTTGCCCTTAAACACTTGCTCGAACAAATCGCTGCGCTGTTCGGCGGCCCAGATTTCTTTTTCGCAGTCGAGCGCGCTCAGCAATGCGAGTTGGAAATTCTGCCCCTCGCGCGTACATGCCACATCTTCGACGCGCCCGTCGTGGCTGCGATCCAACGCATCGGCCACGCGCAGGATCGCGCCGAGGCGACAGACCGTCGCGCGGTCTGCCTGATTGAGCGTGACGTAATCGGGGTGGCGTTCCTTGGGCAGCGCGGCGCGATGATAACGCGCGATGTTAGCGATGACGTTGCGCTCCGCTTCGGAGAAGCCGGTCAACTCGGAATGCTTGATCAGGTAGAGCGAGTGTTTGTGGTGCGATTCGTGGGCGATGGTGTAGCCCGCATCGTGCAGGAGCGCGGCGGCGGAGAGCAACAGGCGTTGATGGCGGCTGAGACTGAAGGCGGGGGCGAGGCTGTCGAAAATCTTCTCGGCGAGGCGCGCCACTTGCAGCGCATGCGCCTCTTCATAAGCGAAGCGTCGCCCGACGGCATGCACGCCGCGCAGTCGGGCGTCGGCCAAATCCGGCACGGGCGGGCGCGATTCCGCTTCCAACTCGCGCAATTGATCGACCACGACGCCCTCGCGCAACGCCCAGTCGCACGTCCGCAGCAGATTGATGCCGAGCGAGCGCATCACGCCCTCTAAGATTTGCCCGCCCCCGACGAGAATCTCCGCCCGTTGCGCGCTGATGCCGGGCAGGGCGCGGCGTTCCGCCGTCGTCATCCCGGCCACGCGCGCGTTGAAATTTTCGAGTTGCCCGAAGACGATCTCCGCCCCGACGGGCTGCGCGCCCTGCTCGCGCTGCTCGCGCTCGTGGCCGCGCTGGCTTTGCGCGCCGAGCGATGCGCCGAGCGCGAGGATCGTGCCCGAAGTGCCCGTCGCCTGCTGCCAGCGCGCCCCGCGCAGTTCCCGGCTCGGACGTTCGAGCGCGGCGCGAATCTCTTCCCTGAGCGCGCGGAGTTCTTTCGGTCGGACGGGGTCGCCCGTGATGAAGCGTTCGGTCAAACCCACCGCGCCGAGCCGGAGCGAATAAAGTTCGGCGGGGATGCCGTCGCGCACGAGCGAGATTTCAGTGGAGCCGCCGCCGATGTCGATGTTGACGAACTCGTTGCTGCGCGCGGCACAACTCTGCGCAACCGCCAGACCGATCAGACGCGCTTCTTCCACGCCCGACAGTACCTCGACGCGCACGCCCGTCTCCCCTTCAACCTGTTCGATGAATTCGGCGGCGTTGTTGGCTTCGCGCACCGAGGCGGTGGCGATGGCGACGACGCGCTCCGCGCCGCGCGCTTCGGCTATCGAATTGAAACGCTTGATGCACGCGGCGGCGCGCTCGATGGCGGACGGCGACAGATACCCTTCGCGCAAGGTGCTGCGCCCCAGCCGCACCGTCTCTTTCTCGCGCGCGAGCACGGCGAAGGAATCGCTCGCCGCCGCGTCCACGACGATCAATTTGATCGAATTCGAGCCGATGTCGATGGCGGCGATTTTCAACGCTGACCTGCGCCTTCCGCTCGCTCCGCGCCATGCACCGCCGCCGCTTTCACCCCCGCCCGCGCGGGTCTTACCGGCGCGGGCGCGATCACTGCTGCTGCCGCTGTAACGCCGTCCGTTTGTTCTTCGTCGATCACGTTAGCGACGACACGGCGCAAGTCGGCTGCCACGCGCCGGATGGAGCGCGTCGCATCGATCACGCGAAAACCGTATTCGCCCGTCATGCGGTCGAATTCTTTGAGCAACAGATTCTGGTATTTGATGAAGCTGTCATAAAAATCTTTGTCGGGGTGCAAGTCCATCCCCGATTCCCAGTAGTCGAAGCCGCGCCCGAAGGCCAAAACGCGCGGCACGAGTTCCTCCGCCGACGCGACGCGCAGATAAAAGACGGCATCGGGCACAAGCGCGATGCCGTAGATGGAACGCATCCACGCCGGGTCTGCGCCGCGCATCACGCCGCGTGCAATCGCCGAATAAATATAACGGTCGGTCAGGACGATGAAGCCCGCGCGCAAGGCCGGGAGCATTTCGTTTTGCAAACGGTCGGCGAAATCGGTGGCGTAGAAAAGCTGCATTGTAAGCCGCCCGAGCGTGTGGCCCTGCTTGGCCTCTTTGATGCCGCGCCCCGCCAGGATGGAACGCGTCATGCCCGTGTCCAGCACAGCGTGGCCGCGCGATTCGAGCCACGTCCGCAAGAGCGCGATGTGCGTCGAACGCCCCACCCCGTCCGTCCCTTCGACGACGATCAATTTACCGCTGTAAGGCTCTATCTCCACCTGCGGCAGCGCCGTGCCGTAGAATTTCATCTCTTTCATTTAAGCCATTGCCGCCTTATCTTTTTTCAAATGGCGCGTCACGATCTCGCGCATCTCGCGTTGCTGCCGCTCGATGGAGCGCGTCGCGTCGATCAGCGTCAGGTCGAACTCTTCGACCATCCGGTCGTACTCTTCCAGTATCTTCCCCTGAAACAGTTTGAAACTCTCTTCCGCGTCGTCCGCCCATTCCATATCCAGCCCCGCCTCGTAATACTTCAACTCTGGTCGCCCCGACACGATGCGGTCAATCGCGATCTCCAGCGGCGCGCGAAAGAAGAAGGCCACCGTCGGCTTGACGGCGAATTTGTACACTTCGCGCACCCACGAGCGGTCGCAGCCGCGCGCCACATCGCGCGCATACGCGGTGTAGATGTAGCGGTCGGCTAAAACAATCGCGCCCGCTTTGAGCGGCGGGATGATGTCGTGCTCGGTGCGGTCGGCGAAGTCCGTCGCGTGCAGCAGCGAGAAGGTGGCGGGCGTCAACAGTCGCCGCTTCTTGGCGCGCTTCGTCGTTTCCTTAACGAGCGGCGAGGAATTCCATTCGGAGAAGAAGACGGGGTAGCCTTCGGCCTTGAGCCATTGATAAAGCAGGATGAGTTGCGTCGATTTGCCGCTCCCGTCCGTGCCTTCGACGACGAAGAGCTTGCCGGGATAGCGGTGATAGCCGTAAGAGATCATCATGACAAGTTATCCGACAGATGTTACAGCCGTGTGAAGAGACGCCGCCACCAACTGCTGCCGCTGCTAACACGCCCGCGCGGAACATCATACGCGCGCCGCGCTTTGACGCGCACGAAGGCGCGCGTCTCAACGATGTATGCGGTCAAATGATAACCGTAGACGCAGCCCGTATCCAGCCCGATGGCACGCCGTCCCCGGCGCGGCGCGGCGTCAGGCCAATGACCGAACAGCACCGTCCGCTCGCCGTCATAGACCTCATACCACGGCACGCCCTCGCGACTCGTCCGATCCTCTCCAAGCGTGCGCAGTTCCGTCAAATCTTCCACTGATTGTTCCGTTAAGGCCACGCCGGGGCGCACGCCCGCATGCACGATGAGGTGGTGCGCTTCCCTCGCCTCGATCATCGTGGGCAGCGACGCGAGATACGCGGCATAACGCTCGCGCCCGCCGCCGCTTTCTAATTCGCGGCGGCAAATTTCCTGTTTGGGTTTCAGCTTCGCGGTCTCGCCGCGCCAGTAGCGCAAAATCGCGCGGTCGTGATTGCCGAGCACGGCGGAGAAACGCCCGTCCGACATGAAGAGGTCGAGCACCTCGCGGTTGCGCTCACCCTTCACGATGAGATCGCCCGTGGCGATGATCGAATCATTCGCGCCCACGCCGACTTTGTCGAGCAACGCCGCGAGTTCGTCGTAGCAGCCGTGGATGTCTCCGATGACGATGGTACGGCGCCCGCTCATGTTTCCTTTTCACCGATTCAAAATTCGGAATCTATTTCAGGATTAGCCACAGAGAACGCCGAGCGCACACAAAGCCAATTCATTTGCGATCTCAAATCTCTGATTTTAGATTTATACCTTCCGTGTTCGCTGCGATCAAAGCAGGGATTTGAAAATTCCTGCTCAACCCGCCCTCAGGCTATGAATCCACCGACGCTTTATGCTAATAGTTTTGACCAATTATGAAAACACTACTTCTCCTGCGCCACGCGAAATCGAGTTGGAAAGAACCTGACATGCGCGACTTCGACCGCCCGCTCAACGAACGCGGTCGCAAGGCCGCGCCCCTCATCGGCGCTTACTTGCGCGAGCAAAAACTGACGCCCGACCTCGTGCTCAGTTCGCCCGCCGAACGAGCGCGCCAGACCGCCGCGCTCGTCATCGAATCAGCCGAACTCAATGCGGAACTCCGCTACGACGAACGCATCTACGAAGCGAGCGTAGAGCAATTGCTCGAAGTCGTCGCCCAGACGGGAGACGGCGCCGGGACGCTCCTCCTCGTCGGCCACAATCCCGGCATGGAAGAATTAATTCAACGCTTGACGGGCGCAAGCGAGCGCATGCGCACCGCCACGCTCGCGCGCATCGATCTCGACACGGACGCATGGAGCAAAGTGCGCGCAGCAGAAGGCGCTGGCCGCCTGAAATTCGCCATCTCGCCGAAAGATTTAGCGGAAGACTGACGCCGCTCACGGCGCGCGTAAAACCGCGAGCGGTTTGCGCGAAAGCACGTCGAGACTTGTGAGCGCGCCGACCGTGGCAACGAGCGCGACGGTCGCGACGAGTCCTGTGAGATAAAGCGACGGCGCGAAAACCCAACGGATGTCGAACACAAAACGCGAGAGCGCGTAAGAGAGGGCGAGCGCGGCGAGCGTGCCGACGAGTCCCGCCGTCGCGCCGAGCAATCCGTACTCCGCGAGCAGGATCGTCAACAACATTTTTCGCTTCGCGCCGAGCGTCTTCAACACCGCGGCCTCATAGATGCGCTGCCACTTCGTCATCGCAATCGAGCCGATGAGGATCAACACGCCGCTCAAGAGCACGAAACCGCCGATGAAGGAGACGGCGAGCGTCACGTTCTGCAAAATGCGCGTCACGGCGCGCACGATGTCCGCCACGTCGATAACCGAGATGTTCGGATACCGGTCGAGCAGCGCGCGTTGAAAACGTCCGCGCTCCGTCTCCCCGACGGGTCCGTTGATGGGCGCGACCAGCATCTGCGGCGCACCTTCCAGCGTGCCGGGGCGAAACAGGACGAGAAAGCCCGTGCGCGAATTGCGCCAATCGACGCGCCGGATGCTCGTCACCCGCGCCGTGATTTTGCGCCCCACTATGTCGAACGTGATCGTCCCGTTGAGGTCTAATCCGGCGAGGCCGCGCATCCCTTCTTCGATGGACACTTCCGGCTCGTTCGCGGGCGTGGCGTCCCAGATGTTTCCGGCGATAATCGTCTCGTTCGCTTCCAGCTGCGGCCTGTACGTCACCACGTACTCGCGTCCGAGCATCCCGCGCTGCCCGCGCACTTCCCTGTCATCCAGATCAATGCTGCGCCCGTTGACCGACGCAATGCGCATCCGCACCGTCGGGATCAGCACCGGGCGCTCGCCCGTCGCCTGTGTCACCAACTCCGCGACGCCCTCTTTTTGATCCGTCTGCACGTCGATCAAAAACATGTTGGGAAGTTGCCCGCGCGCCGCCGGGTCGAACTCGCGCACCAGATTCGCCTGCAACGATTGCGTGGCGATGACGAGGAACGCGCCGAGGCCGACGGCCATCACCACCACGCGCGTTTGATTGCCCGGTCGATACAAACTGTTAATCGCGTGGCGCAAGGCGAAGGAATGGACATGCCGCGCACGGCGCACGAATGAGATCATGAGCATCGCCGTCAGGTGCAGCGCGCCCGCCGTCAACCCTAAACCCACCATGAAGTACGCGCCGACGCGCCACGATCCGGCCTGCCATGCGGCCAGAGCGATGAGGCCACCCGCAACGACCAGAGCCGTCAACGCCCGCGCCCAACCGACGCGCCGCAGCGATAGTGCGCCGCGCAATCGATTGAACCAGCCGGCCCCGTCCGCTTCAAGTTGCGCGCTGCCGCTGCCGCCGGCATCTTCGCGCAGCAGCATGTTCGGTTTGATGTGGCGCACGCGCAGGAGCGGCAACGCCGAGAACAACAGCGAGATGAGCAGGCCGAGCGCGAGTCCCTGCCCGATGGCGTCCGCCTGCAATTCATAACTCATGTTCGCCGGGAGCGTCTCCGCGAAGCGGCGGGCGACGAAGAACAAGGCCGCTTTGGCGAGTAGGACGCCGAAGAGACTTCCCGCGAAACCGAGCGCCAAGACCTGCGCGAGATAGATCGCCGTGATCCGGCGGCTCGTCGCGCCCACGCACTTGAGCACGGCGATGGTTCTTTTCTTCTGGTCGATAAAAACGCGTGTCACGTTCGAGATGCCGATGCCGCCGAGCACGAGGATGACCAGCCCCGTCAGCGACAGATAATTCTCCGAGCGCGTGAACTGCTCGTTCAAACCTTCCTGCGAATCCTTGTATGAACGAACGCCGACGAGACTCTCTCTGAGGCCGCCGCGCAACTCGGAGACGAGCGCGCTCATCTCGCCCGCCGGGACGCGCAAAAGCAGTTTGTTACGCGCGCGGCTGCCGAAGCCGGTCAAGCCCGTCGCCGCAATCGCGCCGCGCGCGATGAAGACGCGCGGGCCGAGGCGAAAGCCGCCTGTCGCGCCCGGCTCCTGCCCCATCACGCCGCGTATCTCAAAAGTGGAATTGCCGATCTTGACTTCATCGCCGACTCTCACCCCCAAACGCTCAAGGAGCGATGCGGCAACCACCATGCCGTTATCGGCGAGCAACGCGTGGTCGAAGTTTTCGCCGTTCGCCAACTTGAATTCGCCGTAGAGCGGGTAAGGGGCTTCGATGCCTTTCAATTCGATCATCAACGCGCCTTCGCGCGCCTCGTCAGCAGGCCGGAGCATCGTCGCCGCCTCGATGGTCTGCGTCTGCGCTTCGACGCCGCGCGCCTGAGCGATGCGCTTGACGACGGCGAGCGTCGCCTCGTTCATCTCGCGCGTCGAATCGATCTGCACGTCGGCAGTCAGGAGTTGCCGCGCCTCTGCGACCATCGCTGCGTTGACGTTCCCGATGGTCGAGCGCAGCGCGACAATTGCGCCGACGCCGATGCCGATGCACAGGAAGAAAAAGAGCAGACGCTTCCACGACGAGCGTATTTCGCGCCGCGCCATTTGCCAGATGAAATTCATCGCTGCTGCGCCGCCTCCTCTAACGCATCCTCGCTCGCCGCTTCGTCTTTCGCCTCTCTCGCTCCGGGGGTCGCAAGACGCGCGCCGTCCTGCGCCGTTTCGTCTTCGTTACCAACACTGCTGCCGCTATCGCCGACAACGTGGCCGTCTCTGAGGGCGATGCGACGGTCGGCGAGCGCGGCGAGTTCGTGGTCGTGCGTGATGAGCACGAGCGTCGTCCCGCGCTGGCGGTTGAGTTTCAACATGAGATCGAAGACGTGGCGACCGTTTTTGGAATCGAGATTGCCGGTCGGCTCGTCGGCCAACAGGATCGAGGGGTCGTTAGAGAAGGCGCGGGCAATTGAGACGCGCTGCTGCTCGCCGCCCGAAAGTTGCGAGGGGTAATGATGCGCCCGCGCCGTCAGGTCAACGTCCGCGAGCAACGCCCGCGCCCGCGCCTGTGCGTCGCGCATCCCCGCGATCTCCATCGGCACGAGCACATTCTCGAAGGCCGTGAGCGATGCGATCAAATGAAAGGATTGAAAGACGATGCCGATCTTTGTGCCGCGCAACTGGGCGAGCGTGTCTTCATCCATCGCAGTGATTTCTGCGCCGTCGATGCGGATTTCGCCCGCCGTCGGCGCGTCGAGTCCGGCGATGAGGCCGAGCAGCGTCGATTTGCCGCTCCCCGAAGGGCCGACGATGGAGACGAATTGCCCGTCCGGGATCGAGAGATCGAGCGAGTGCAAAATCGTCAACGTCTCCGCGCCGGAAGGAACTTCTTTCCTGAGCCTGTATAATTCAATCATGCGTAACTTTTTTCTTTTCAGCTTAACATTATTAACGCTCTTGGGCCTCGCGGCTTGCGGCAACCGGCAAACGCCCGCGCCCTTCTCCAATGAACCGGGCGCGGCGGCGGCGGCGGTGACGCCCACCGGAAGTCGCCTGAAGATCGTGGCCTTCGGCGACAGCCTGACAGCAGGATACGGCCTTTCGCTTCACGAAAGTTACCCGTCGCTCTTACAAGAACAACTCAAACGTGACGGTTATGACTACGAAGTGGTCAATGCGGGAGTTTCCGGCGACACGACCGCCGGGGGCTTGCGCCGTCTCGATTGGGCGCTCGAAGGCGACGTGCGTTTCGTCGTCCTCGAACTCGGCGCAAACGACATCCTGCGCGGGCTGCCCCCGGCGGAGATGAAGAGAAACCTCGCGCAACTGATCGAACGCTCGCGGGCGCGCGGCGCTGTGGTGCTGCTCGCGGGCATGCTTGCTCCGACCAATTCGGGCGCGGATTATCAACTCGCGAGCATGGCGGTTTTCCCCGCCCTCGCCAAACAATACAACCTCACGCTCATCCCCTTCTTCCTCGACCGCGTCGCCGGCATCGAAAATCTCAACCAGGCAGACGGCGTGCATCCTAACATCGAAGGCACGCGGATCGTCGCCGCGACCGTCTATCAACATCTCAAGCCGCTGCTGGAGAAAGATAAGAAATGATGAGCAGAAAGATAACAGGAGTCAGAAAACAGGAGTCAGCAGAATATCTCCGGGGGATATGATTGTAAAAACCTGAATTTGACCTTACAGACATTGGCTTTTGATCAATACTTGTCTGACACCATACCATCGTAAATCAGAACCTTGGCAGTTTCGGTCTGTATTATTCAGGTAGGGTACAGCAGGATAACAATTCCACAGTTGAACCTTTCTGCGAAATTGTACATATCTCAAAATAGGGATTGAGTTTTACTATGGATAGCGGTAAAAGTCGCCCGTAAAAGTGACTAGGCCGCATAGTTCGGTAAAAGTCCGGGATTAGCGGATTAAGCCGAGTCATGCGTAAAAGATAGCTGTAGGGTACCAAACACCGCATGGCGCGGTCTAAATAAGCGTTCAGCTCGCAAATGGTTGTAAGTAAGGGAGATAACTTTACACATAAAAAAAACGTACTTCGCTATTTGCTTAGCCGAACGCTCGCTGCTGCCGACACCGCGCGAATAAGCTTTGAAGTTCCAG
>JBPCIP010000116.1:0-5679 GCA_051006195.1 Pyrinomonadaceae bacterium | reverse complement strand
GCGCGATTCATTGACCCTCTCTGCCAAAAAACGCCGCCCGAATCGCCGCGCAAACCCGGCGTAGGCTCTTAAATTCGCAATGCTTGTTGTCATAAGTCACCTTACGCGAAAGTAGAAATTTCGGGCTTTGCCCGCCGATGTGCGGAAAGGCTCTGCCTTTCCGTCAGCCTTTCTCAAATTTTGTGAGGCTATGCCTCATTATTCGCCGCCAAAAGTGAGGCACAGCCTCTTTCTTCGGGGGCAGACTTAACGCAAAGGCAGAGCCTTTCCGCACATCGGGCGGCACAGCCGCAAGATTTAATATTCCACGTAAGGTGAGGTCATAAGTCATTTTTAGATGCGGCACGGGGACGAAACGATTGAGGAAAAGCTTTCCGTCGCCCTATCCTTCGCTACCCGCGCCTGTTCAAATCTTCGTCTCGCATCACACAAAACATCAACCGTAGACAAAAGCGTTCGCTTACGTGCGGTCGCTGTCGTGTTGTATCCTTGAAGCCGACTTTAACGCTTAACTTACCCCTTCTCGTTCGCGGAGGTTTTGATGCGCTTCATGAGTAGAAACTTATTGGCGAGTTTGTGTGCGGCCAGTCTTTTTTTTGCCACGACGATGATGGCGACCAACGCGCGGCAGAGCATGGCCGCAAACGACACCGCGAAAGCGTTGCACGCGCTCTTCAATGCCGAATGGGAGCACACGATGCGCGAGAACCCGACGTGGGCTTCCGCGCTCGGCGACCGCCGCTACAACGATAAATGGGAAGACGCGAGCCTCGCCGCCGTCGAACGTCGCCACCGGCACGACCGGGAGACGATGATGCGTCTCAAGGCCATTGATCGCAGCCGCCTCTCACCCGCCGACGGGTTGAATTACGATCTCTTTCTGGGCGAACTCGAAATCAATCTCGAAGGCCACAAGTTTCAATGGTATCTCGTGCCCCTGAACCAGCGCGGCGGCATCCAGACCGCCGACGAGTTGGCCGATCAATTGCGCTTCACGACCATTAAAGATTACGAAGACTGGCTCGCACGCCTGCGCGCACTTCCGCTCTACACGGAGCAGACCATCGCCCTGATGCGCGAAGGCGCACGCCGACGCGTCATCCTCCCGAAAGTGATCATGGAGCGCATCCCGGCGCAAATCGACAAGCAGATCGTCGCACGCGCCGAGGACAGCCCATTTTATAAACCCTTCAAAAATTTCCCGGCGAGCTTCTCTGATGCCGAACGCGAACAACTTGCTAAAAGCGCCCGCGAAGCCGTCAACCTAAGCATCGTCCCCTCCTACCGACAACTCAAGCAGTTTTTCGTCAACGAATACTTGCCCGCCACGTTTGACCGGGTCGGCATCTGGCAAGCGCCGCAGGGCGCGGAGATGTACGCCTATTTCGTGCGCCAGTACACGACGACGAAGATGACGCCGGCGCAGGTTCACGAAGTGGGACAGAGCGAAGTCAAACGCATTCGCGCCGAGATGCTGGTCATCATGGAGCGGGTGGGATTCAAGGGGACGCTCTCCGAGTTCTTCACGCACCTGCGCACCGACCCGAAGTTTTACTACCAGACGCCGGAGCAACTGCTCGAAGCCTATCGCGCCATGTCGAAGCGCATCGACCCGCAACTCGTCAAAGTCTTTCGCCAACTGCCGCGCACGCCCTACGGCGTCGAACCGATCCCGGATAAAATTGCGCCCGATACGACGACCGCTTACTACAATCGTCCGGCGGCGGACGGCTCGCGCGCGGGCACTTACCACGTCAATCTCTACAAACCGGAGACGCGCCCCAAATACGAGATGATGGCGCTGTCGCTGCATGAAGCCGTGCCCGGCCATCACTTGCAGATCGCGCTCGCGCAGGAACTCGGCGAAGTGCCGAACTTTCGCCGCTACGGCGGCTACACGGCTTTCGTCGAAGGCTGGGGACTCTACGCCGAATCGCTCGGCGACGAGATGGGACTCTACGACGATCCTTACGCCAAGTTCGGCCAACTGACCTACGAGATGTGGCGCGCCGTGCGTCTCGTCGTCGATACCGGCATGCACCATCTCAAGTGGACGCGCCCGCAGGCGATTGATTTTTTCTTAGCCAACGCCGCCAAGTCAGAACTCGATATCATCAACGAAATTGATCGCTACATCGCGTGGCCCGGTCAGGCCGTCGCTTACAAAACCGGCGAACTCAAGCTCAAACAATTGCGCGCCCGCGCCGCGCGCGACTTGGGCGCGAGTTTCGACGTGCGCGATTTTCACGAGATCGTCCTCGGTTCCGGCGCGGTTCCGCTCGACGTGCTCGAACGAAACGTGGACGCGTGGATCGCGTCGCGGAAACAGCCGCGCCCTGCGATTAAATCAACCGCGCGCACGGAACATTAAATTATCGTGCCGGTAGACATGAACGCACCAACCGCGTGGCTTCCCGATCTGCTCTACACGGGCGGGCGATTTGAAAGCGGCCTCGCTTTAGTCTCAGACGAGGCGGGGCGCATCACGCATCTGACGTGCGACCCGGAGAATTACACTTCGCGCATCGTGCGACTCAACAATCGCGCCCTCTTGCCCGGCCTCGTCAACGCGCACTCGCACGCCTTCCAGCGCATCATTCGCGGGCGCACCGAACGCCGCTTTGCCGCGCACGATTCTTTCTGGACGTGGCGCGAGATGATGTACGCCGCCGCCACCCGCCTCACCCCTGAAGACATCTACGATGCCTCGCGCATGGCCTTTCTCGAAATGGTCGCGGGCGGCATCACCTCGGTCGGCGAATTTCACTATTTGCATCACGCGCCCAATGGGGCACGCTACGCGGATGAGAATGAGACGGCGAAGCAAGTCGTTCGCGCCGCCCGCGACGTGGGGTTGCGCATCGCGCTCCTGCGCGTCGCCTACGCACGCGCGGGATGGAACGCGCCGCCGAATGACAGACAGGCGCGCTTCATTGAGCGCGATGCGCAGACTTTTCTCAAAGTGACGGAGACTCTCAAGAACGACGTGGCCCGCGAAGCGATGAGGGACGATGCAGCGGCGACGCGGGATGAAACGAGGGGAGAGGCAATCGCGCACGCATGGGTCGGCGTCGCCCCGCACAGCGTGCGCGCCGTGCCGCTCGAATATCTGCGCGAGGTGAGCGCGTTTGCCGAACGCCATGAGATGCCTCTGCATATGCACATCGCCGAACAACCGGCGGAAGTGGCTGCCTGCGTGGAAGAACACGGGCGCTCGCCCGTCGCCCTGCTGGCGGGCGAAGGTCTGTTGCATGATCGCTTCACCGCCGTCCACGCCGTTCACGTCAACGCGGATGAAGCACGCGCGCTCGCCCGCGCCCGCGCGTATGTCTGCGCCTGCCCGACGACCGAGCGCAATCTGGGCGACGGCATCATCCCTGCCGATATGCTGCTCAGAGAGGGCGTCGCCATCTCGCTCGGCACGGACAGCCACACGCAAATCGATCTGCTCGAAGACGCGCGCGAACTCGAATACCACTTGCGCCTGCAAAAACTCGAACGCGCCGTGCTCGCGCCCGAGGATAAAGCACACCCACAAGCTAACCGGCTGGAGCAAACAGCCGACCATACAAACGGCCTCGCCGCTCTCGCCGCGCGTCTCTTCGACTGCGCCACAATGAACGGCGCGGCCAGCATCGGCGCACCGGGCGGCGCGCTGGAAGCGAATCGCCCGGCGGATTTTTTCACCGTTGACTTAAACGATTTTTCCATCGCCGGGGCCGGGACGGATGATCTGTTACCCGCAATCGTCTTCTCGCTCGCGCGCACCGCCATGCGCGATGTCGTGGTGGGCGGGCGTCGTCTCATCGAGGACGGACATCATCCTGCGAGCGACGACATCATCGCACGCTTTACCAAACTGCAACGAAGACTGTGGAGTTGAGACACATCGACCACGGCGTGCCGACAGACGCGCAAGTTTTCCATAACGCGCTACGCTTTTTTGGCTTTGAGCAAAAGTTTGTCACATCGCGGGTGACAAGATTTGTCTCTCCTCCCACTTTGCACGCTCTTCCGGGAAGGTGTCCGGTGATAATAATTTGAGACGACAAAATCGCGATTGCCCTTCGCCGTCGCAAAAGTAGCCCGTAAAAGGCGAGAGACCCGCATGTGGCGCGGGTCTCGTTCAGATTTGATTGTGTGATGGGGATGCTCGGCGGGCGGCTGGCGTAGCGGCAGGCGACGCTCAGAGAAGGGATGGCGGCGGGGTCACGGTTGTAACTGCTTATTCCGTGCTTGCCACTGATTATCTAAGCACTCCGCGTGCCACTGAAATATTATTTCTGGAAGGAGGAAGGTTTTGACTCTTTACCGCCCCTCCACGCGGAACGCATGGCGCGCGGATGACGCAGGCGGCAGGCATGGCGGGCAAAGTCAGGCTGTCGGAGAAGCGGCGTCAAACTCCCCCGACTCGGAAATTTCTCCGGCAGGCCATTGATAGGCTATCGCGTTCAAGTCCCAATCAGCGGCGTCTTCTTTTTCAATTCAGCCACACACTTCCAGCATTTACAGCCTTTCGGCTTAATCTGGTCGGCGAAATACTCTTCCCCATAGTCGATAGTAATTTCTTCGCCACTTTTAATATTCTTCTTTGACCATATCCATATCCGGTGGCCGGAAATAAAAGCTTCGGCATTTGGCCGACACGAGTGATTGATATAGCGAGCAGTATTGCTGCGGGCGCTGCCGTCGATAGACCACTTCGTATTGACTCCGAAGAAATATTTTCCCGTTTTTCTCTTCTCAACTTCAGCGTTGGAGACGAGCGTGCCGGTGTACTCGATAATGCGTGTGCGGGCCGGAAGCGATTCTAAGGCGAACAATCCTAACCCTGTAGCGGTGCGCTTGATGGCGAAACTACGATTACCTTTTGGCATTATTGTGATGGTAACGATTCATCGTCTAAAAAGTTTAAGAAGCCGCTCGGGCTGCCGGCCTGTGGAATGATTTCGCAGACCGCATCATTCTGCTAACATGCGTCAAGAATCAAAAGCAAGCGCCCATGGTAGCGAATCAAATCAACTTGCTTAAATCCGTCGACAAATCGCTCGGTGTCATGATCATCCTGCTGGGGGTGATGCAGTCGCTTACTACTTTCTATTTCTTCCGCCGGATGGAAGAGCCTGCCGCGTGGTACTTCGCCGGCGGGATGTTGCTCATGGTGGTCGGCGCGTTGACTTTGCTCCGTCTCAAGTACGGGGAGATCGCCCCCGGTGTGAAGTACGTGTCGCTTGCTGCCAACCTGATGCTGAGTCTGTTCTGGATAGCTCTGTATTGGCTACTGTTCGATAAATTCGCGCGGCACCCGGCTTCTTTTACCGGCCTGTTCGTCATTCTCGCGAGCGCCATCGTCTCCCTCCGGCAGACGTGGCGGGCGCAGCCGCAGCAGCAGTTATAGGCATCCGGTTCTCTCTATTGTAAGGAAGTGAATTATTTGCGCGGCGCGGCGTTGGATGGCTTATTTTGAGTGGCGCTGCGTTTTCAGGCGAGTTACTTTAAAACTTCCTGAATTAAGTATAATGGGGCGGATTGATAGATAACTCTGAACCCCAGTCAACTACCACGCCGTGAACGGCGGTGGCTTGTCCTTCCAGTTTTCGGGCTGCGCCCCGTTAGTCTAAACTAAGACGGAGGTACTTCTGGGGATGGCTGACAAAACAGTGGCGTCTGTTTCCCTTG
>JBPCIP010000115.1:0-27746 GCA_051006195.1 Pyrinomonadaceae bacterium | reverse complement strand
TCTTACATCGGCGACGTGCGCTCGTCGCTCGTTAAAGAACTGGTTGACGCCAAACGCCTGCGCGCGACGATTGACTTCACTGAGTTGGCGAAGTGCGACGCGATCATCATCTGCGTCCCGACGCCGCTGCGCAAGACCAAAGAGCCGGACATCTCTTATATCCTCGCGGCGGCGGGCGAAATTCAGAAGAACGTGCGGCGCGGCCAAATCGTCATCCTCGAATCGACGACCTACCCCGGCACGACCGACGAAGTGTTGCTCCCGATGCTCGAAGAGCAGGGGGTGAAACTCGACGTGGATTTCCTGCTCGCCTTCTCGCCCGAACGCGTCGATCCGGGCAACCCGCAGTTTCAGACGCACAACATCCCGAAGGTCGTTGGCGGCTGCACGGACGATTCGACGGAAGTGGCCGCCGCGCTCTACGGCCAGATCGTCAAAGACGTGCATGCGGTCAGTTCGGCGCGCGTGGCGGAGGCGGCGAAACTGTTGGAGAACACTTTCCGCGCCGTCAATATCGGCATGGCGAACGAGATGGCGCGGCTCTGCTACGCCTTAGGCATCGACACATGGGAAGTGATTCGCGCGGCGGCGACCAAGCCGTTCGGCTTCATGCCCTTCTATCCCGGCCCCGGCATCGATGGCCACTGCATCCCGCTCGACCCGCATTACTTGTCGTGGAAAGCGCGCCAGCACGGCTTTGATTCGCGCTTCATCGGATTGGCCGAAGAAGTCAATTCGCGGATGCCCGACCACGTCGTGACGCTCATCGCCGACGGCTTGAACGACGAACGCAAAGCCCTCAATGGGGCGCGCCTGCTGCTCCTGGGCGTGGCCTACAAAAAGGATATCAACGACGTGCGCGAAAGCCCCGCCCTCTCCATCATTGACCGCCTGCGCGCGAAGGGCGCGGACGTGCGCTATCACGACGAATACGTTCCGGAGATCAGCTTTGAGGATGCGCACACGGAGAGCACGGGCGAGCCGCTGCAATCCGTCGCGCTCACGGACGCGGAACTCAAAGCGGCTGATTGCGTCGTCATCGTGACGGACCACAGCGCGATTGATTACACGCGCGTGTGCCAACTCTCCTCGCTCATCGTCGATACCAGAAACGCGCTGAGCGGCGACCTTCGCAAGAAGAGTAGCGCGCGCATCATTCGGCTTTAGAAACTGAAAGGGGTAGGAAATAGTTGATCGAAGTACGGCAATCGGCTTAAGCCCTGGGCAGCGGAAATCACTTATAGAACTAAGCAGCAAGTACAATGAATTTGGGTGATGGCCTTTCATCGCGCAAGGTGATGATTGGACTCTTCTGTCATACATATCTGGAAAAGCTATGGCTTGCTGCTGAACATGAGGCTGGTAATAGACAAATCCATATGCCCGGACATCGGCGGCGGGCTTTGCGTGAAATTGAAAAACTACAGGGTCAGTGGCCGGATGCTGATGAGATAATTCAACAGTTAAGGGCATTAGAACCGCTTGATGATGAATTAGCCGCGATTCTTGATCGTGATATAAAATCTCTTAAGAGATAAGCGAAAGGGGGCGGATAAAGAGGTGACTATGAAAGGCGTGCAGTTTGTCACTGATACTGATGGTCGCAAAGTGGCGGTGCTCCTTGACCTCAACGAGTGGGGAGAACTCTGGGAAGACATTTACGACAACATGACCGCTGACGCGCGCGTTGGTGAGAGCAACATGCCGCTTGAAGAATTTGAGGCAAAGCTACGCGCTGAAGGGCTGTTGAGTGAGTAGCCGCGCGTATATCATTACGATTGGCCGTCCTGCGCAAAAAGAGATCAAGTCTTTAGATCACAGTGTAAGAGTGAGAGTAATTCAAGCGTTACACATGTTGGCCGATGAGCCGCGTCCTCCGGGTTGTCGTAAACTCGTCGGCTCGCATAATCGCTGGCGTATCCGAGTCGGAGATTATCGTGTGCTCTATATCGTAGATGATGTGGGTCGAATAGTAGAGATTGTCGCGGTGCGGCATCGCAGCAAGGCATACGAATAATGCTGAAAGTAATTAACGTCGTCGGGGCGCGCCCGAATTTTATGAAGGTCGCGCCGATTGTCGAGGCGATGCGGGCGCGCTCAAGCGAGTTCGCGCCGCGCATCGTGCATACGGGACAGCATTACGATGCGCGGATGTCGGATGCCTTCTTCAGCGATCTCGGATTGCCGGAGCCGGATGTGCATCTCGGCGTCGGGTCGGGGACGCACGCCGAGCAGACCGCCACCGTGATGCAACGCTTCGAGCCGGTCGTGTTGGCGGAGCAGCCTGATTGGGTGCTGGTCGTCGGCGACGTGAATTCGACGCTCGCGTGCGCGCTCGTCTGCGCGAAGTTGGGGGTGAAAGTAGCGCACGTCGAAGCGGGCTTGCGCAGCCGCGACCGCACGATGCCCGAAGAGATCAATCGTCTGCTCACCGATCAAATCTCCGATCTGCTGCTTACGCCCTCGCCCGATGCGGAGGAAAATTTGCTCGCCGAGAACATCCCGCGCGAGCGCATCCGCTTTGTCGGCAACGTCATGATCGATTCGCTCTACGCGCAACTCGAACGCGCCAACCGCTCGACGATCCGCGAAGACTTGAGCGTGAAGGGGAAAGATTATGCGGTCGTGACGCTGCATCGCCCGTCGAACGTGGACGATCCCTTGACGCTCGCGGGCATCCTCGCCGCGCTCGAACAAATCGCCGCGCGTATCCCCGTTATCTTCCCCGTCCACCCGCGCACGCGCCGCAATCTGGAAGAATTTAACTTGATGGCGCGCGTCGAAAATTGCGCCCCGCACCTGCGGCTCGTCGAACCGCTCGGCTATCTCGATTTCCTGCGCCTTTACAGCGGCGCGAAACTCGTGCTCACGGATTCGGGCGGCATTCAGGAAGAGACTACTGCGCTCAATCTCCCCTGCCTCACCTTGCGCGACAACACCGAACGCCCGATCACGATCACGCACGGCACGAACCATCTCGTCGGCACGGACACCAGGCGCATCATCGCCGCCGCATCGGACGCGCTCGATCACCCGCGCGAAAGCCTCCCCCCGCTCTGGGACGGTCAGGCCGCCGACCGCATCCTCAACGCACTTCTCGAAAAGCAATGGCAAAAGTGACAGCATCATTTAAGCTGCGAGGCGAGAACAGGATTGAAGCCGCGTGAGCGGCGACAGATAGTAACCCCGTGCGTCAGCACGGGGATCAGGTCAGTAATCCCTCAGTTATGCGCGGAGGCGCACGAATAAGTGCTTTGTTTGCAGTGCGCCTATGTTGAATTTCCGCCCGTAACTGAGGGATTACTCAGGTCAAGTAAAATTCCTTGACTAGCTCGAACCTTTTGCAGTAGCTTCACCCGTCCTTCACAAACGATGTTCGTTGACGAACCTTCTCTTTATTCGTCACCCCTCATCTTGTCACTCAACAACGCGATATTGATGTGATGCAATCTCTAATTGCAATCGCATACCTCTTGTCGAAAAGTTGTTGAGCTTTTCATCGCAGTGTTTGTCTCTGCAACGTAGACGAACCGTAGGTCGCACTCCCTTTGATCATCCTATGTGAAACGGGAAAGTGTCACAACAGTCTGTTGGTGCTCAGGAAAATTCCTGGGTAAACAGCCGCCGCCGTATAAATACACCAGAGACAGGTGCGATACGCGGTAGCGGCGTAATAATTCTCACAAGGAGTTGCTCACCATCATGTCTATCCTCACCAAGAAACACCTTGCGCCTGCTTTGCTGTTCGCCGCCACTGCTGCTTTACTCATTTATAATTTTTCCTCTTCATCCAGCGCGCAAAACTCCGTTGTCCCGGCCAATCAAAAGGACGCCGCACTTCCCAGGAGAAGCGGACAACGTCCAGACAATAAGCAGTGTCCGACTTGTCCTGCACCTACACAGCAAACGATTTATGCGCCGACCATTGGCCCACTGGAAGCTGCCGGCAGCCAAATCGTTCTTAATAGCCGCAGCCCCAAAGTAATGGAAGTGTCGCCAACCTTCTACATGTCAGATGGTACTGCCATCCTCGGCGAGAAAATTCAATTGCAACCCGCTGAAATACGTTTCGTTGACATTAAAAAACTCATACCTGTAGGGGAGCGCGGACGCCGCCAATGGGGTGGCATGTCTTTAGTCTTATGCGGGCAAGGTGTTGGAGATTTGGGCGCAAATTACTCTGCTCGGCGTTGGTAATTCGGGCAGTACGGATGTGACGTTTTCCGTCCTTGATGGTCGTGGCTCCGAGGTGCAGGAAGCAGTTTGGTGGATGCCGGAAAAGGGGACGGCGATTATTGCTCTCGGTAACAGTTCCGATACGGCTATTCATACCAGCATTCAATACTCAAACGGCGAATCTCAGGATGTGAATATCGCGCCATTCGCTACTGAGTACATTCGGCGAAAGGCGGGCGAAGGAGAAGAGATAACATCACAGGCCGAGGGAGGGGCTGAAGCGGTCAAACTAATCACAGCAGGGCCGGCAGGCAGTCTGCGCGCCGTTGGCGTTGTGACCTCCAACAACCGGCAATTTGCGAGTAGCATCCGCTTCTACGATCCCCAAGCTGCCGTCCAAGCTAATCTGTTTGCTACTAATCTGCGGTTGAAGGATGCCCTGCCCCGCATGGTATTGAGGAATACCTCCAGCACTTCAGTGTCGGCCCAGCCCCGTTTCAGACCGACGGGGGGCGAAGATGGTCGCGTGGTACAACTTCCGGCGTTAACGCTGAAGCCGTATGATGTCGTCGAAGTTGACCTTCGTCCGCTTATAAACGCCTCCATGAGCAGAAGGGATTTGAATTCCGTGAGCGTGCAAGTCGTCAGCACCGGCGCGCCGGGGAGTTTGATTGGCGCGCTCAACAGCACCGACTTGGAGAACCGGATTAGTTACGATGTACCGTTGCGAGATTCGGGGCGCAATCGCAGCTTGACGGGCAGTTATCCCTGGCGGGTTGATCGCGACTACACAACCATCGTCACCATCAGCAATGTCGGAGAGCAACCAGCCAAGTTTCATGTCGATGTCAGATATGCCGGCGGGTCGTATTACCTCCCTCCGCGAGAACTGGCAATCGGTGAGACGGCGACGTTTGATTTGCGCCAAATGCAGGCTGAGCAGAAGCCGGATCATAAAGGTAGTAAAATCCCCCAATCCCTCAAAAGCGGCCAGTTTCACTGGAGCGTCGCCGCGACGCCCGGCGCACCAAAATTAATCGGTCGCGCAGAAGTTGTCAGTGTCTCTAAGCGTGTCAGCAGTAGCTACAGTTGCCCGGTATGCTGCCCTGACTCTGGCCCGTTTGGAGGTTTTAACGGCGGCTCACCGCTCTTGATTGATGGTTTTCAGGCACGAACTGCATCCGGGGAATACATCGACTGTTACTCGAATGTGACATACTCCGGGCCCCTTAATATGGCGAGTATATGGGTTCTCAATACGAATATCGCATCCAGTAGTCAGAGTAGTGGAACATCGACAATGGTTCATGCTCTGGGCGCAGGTCAGACCAGTCTTAATGGAGAGTGGTTCACACAAGACTGGGATGATGACGGTATGGATTGCTATCCCTTCCACTATAATGCTCTGGCTGAATCGCCAGTGCAAGTTGAACCGAATATTGACAGCATCACACCTGCTCGTGGATTAGTCGGAACATCGGTAAATGTTACTATCGAAGGTAAGGGCTTTTCTTCTACCGACTCGCTCCCCGACGTGGAACTTATAGCTGAGGGACTTGAGGTGACTGCCTTCAATGTAGTAAACAATCTAAAAATAACAGCGACATTCCAGATTGCCATAAATGCTACATTAGGAAATCACGCAATTAAGGTGAGAAACGGAAGCCAAACCAGTGCAGCGCAGAACTTCTTTGTCCAAAAGCCAGCGAAGATTGTGCGGCAAGACTTTCCAATAGGTGCAACACCGGCACAGGAGTCAAAGGGAATTGGGCCGCTCCTTACTTTGACAGATGGGGATATCAAAAATCTCTCCGGGGTGGTTGTAAGTAGTCATCGGTGCGGAGCGTATAGGAATCTCTACTATCAACTTGTAGATCAGGGCGGCCAACCTATCGAGCAGGAAGGGATAAATGTTACTGAAACATTTCCCGCAGATGGGTATAGCGGCCCATCAGGCTTTAAACCTCCTGACAAAACTGTACCAACTAATGAAAAAGGTCATGTAGACGATGTTAATGCGGTTTCAACACCGGCAGGAGCATGCTTGACCGCTGACCCAAATGTTACGGCAACACAGAAGTGGTTCGTTATGATCGGTTCAATGAGATTCGACTTAAGTACGGTTATTACTATAAAGTTCAATTTCAACCCCTCTACAAACCAATATACAGTTAGCAATAGTATTGCTACCCCATAGGGGGCGTACTATGAGGTAAATAGCATGAGCGGCATCAATCTTTTAAAGGTACTGATTATTTTTAGTACCCTCAGTGCGCCTGAATCAAGCTACAGTACGCAGCACACACTTAAGAACACCTCAGACCGAGTTCTTGAGCGACGTATTGGAGACGTAAAGACTACTCAAGTTGCTGTAACTGATGCATTGGCAAATGCACTCAGTACTACCCGTGTGTCTGGGGGAATTATTAAAGCGGGAAGCGATAAGGGCGAAGTAAGAAGGTTAATGGTATCTGGCCCCAGATTACGCGATCTATTGGAAGCTATAACTCAAGCATCCCCGCAGTATCGTTGGGAGTTCAACGATGGAGTCGTAAATCTTGTAGACTCAAGCATGCCCCCCTTACTAGACATGCACATCGTTGAATTCGATGCAATTGGCGTGAAATCAGCACATGAGGCGCTTTACCAACTCCTAGAGAGGCCAGATGTTAAAGAACGTGTGGCCCACCTCAAGCTGAATACAGGATTAAAAATCACTACGGGCGGCATTGCTATGCCGCGAAATACGGAACAGCAGTTTAACGTTCGTTGCAGGAACGCTACGCTACGTGAAGTGCTGAATGCGATAGTACGAGAACAAGGACATGGCGTCTGGTTATACAGAGAGACCCATTGGGACAAACATCACGGATTTGAAATAGAGATGATTGTCCCATAAGGTATGAAACCCATGAACTCGACCTGAATGTGCGATGCGGTTGTGACGCTTCGCAACGGTACTAAACATGAGGATACCACGGTGCGCGATGTCGGCCCGTGGTATCCGCACTCAAATGCCCACACAGGAAATCCCTGTGTGGGCGGGGAAGATCCATACTGGAACACGGACGGCGTCCCTCGGGTGCTGGGTCAAAATTGTGACGCTAATAATGCCGCCATTGATATAGGCGACGGCACGTTTGCTGACTTAGGGTTGCCGGGAACCGGCACGGTATTATGGAGGTTCAACTGACATTCAAGTTCATAAAGGAACTTAATGATGTCTCAGATCGTAGGCAGCTACTATGAAAAGACGAATACTTATTGCATCATTCGTTTTCGCGTGGATAGTCGGAGTTAGTGCTTATTTTCTTTATGAGTACCCGGCCTCTATCCTCAAAGAGCCTGCCCTAGAACTGTCGGAGTCTCATCAGTATGTCATTCAAGCACCCGCTAATCAACCGCATGATTCGCGCGTGCCGCCGCCACCGCCGGCTCCCGCGAGTGCTCCGGTTTCTGAACTCGATTCAGAGCCACAGCGAACACTTATCGGCACAACCAGCGAGCACCTAAGGGAAATGGAGTCGTACTTACCTGATGGTGCGCGGATAGCTACGTATCCTGTAAGCGACACCAATCTTAAACCGGCATTTCTCAATGCAGACTTAGATGGCGACGGCCAGCCCGAATTGATTGTTGTGCATACAGAAGGGCCTCCGTCTGCGTCGGAGCCGACACCCCAACTAATCTTGAGTGTGCTGACTATTCAAGGAGGACACTCAAAATTACTATCTTCCACTCGGCTCGTCGATGGAGGGGTACTCTTCGATATAAATATAAGCGGCTACCTGGCCCCTCTGGTCGTAAGAGACGTGACGGGAGACACGCGACCGGAGGTCTTAGTGGCGTCAGGCATGGGCGCGAGTCTGGGAGGGGTATTGCAAGTCTACACGGTTATCGGAACAGACTCGCGCCGGGTCGCAAGTGTAGGCGGGCATCTCTTTTACGTACAACCCGGTCGCGGAAAAATTCCCAGCGAACTTAGGGCCAAAGATAGGGATGAGGACAAGGCTTTAGTTTATAAGTGGAACGGCCAAAGGTTCGAGTAGGTAGCTGGTGATTCTATCGCCGAGCTTGGTTATGACAGGGCTTTGAAAGTAAATGTTTTGAAGCCCCGTCAGGGGCGACACAATCTTGCGTTGAAATGTGTCGCCCCTGACGGGGCTTCGTATTTTTATATTCACGCCGTTCCCCGCTCTCACAGTCGGGGCTACTATCGCCGCTCACGCGACTTTACTTGTGACTACTTTGCGCCTCTCGTCGTTACCTCGATTCTGTCTGCCATTCCGTGATGCACCGGACAAGCGATTGAGAGAGTGGTTGCGGCTGCCAGTTAGGGGCGAGGGCGCGCAACTGTGAGATGTCGGCGCGCCATGCGCGCGGATCGCCGGGAAGTTCGAGGCCGCGACAGTTGATTTCTTTTTCCGGCGCGACGAGTTCGCCGATCCGTCGCGCCAACTCAAGCACGCTTGTCTCCGCGCCGCTTGCCACATTGACGACATGGCAACGCTCCGTTCCCGTTTCATTCATTCGCGCGGAAGCTAAGTCGAGCAATGCGTTTGCCACGTCGTCGATGTGCAAATAGTCGCGTGTCTCCGCGCCTGTGCCCTGCAACCAGACGACGGGTGCGGCGGCGGAGGCGAATTGCCGGTATAACTCCCAGACGAGCAGACGCCTTTGCGCCGCGCCGAAAATCGAGAAGAGACGGCAGACGACAACCCGAAGGTTGAAGCACTCGGCGTACTCGCGCGCCAGCAGTTCGCAGGCGGCCTTGTGAAAACCGTAGGGCGAGATCGGTAGCGCGGGCGCATCTTCGCGCGCGGGAAGCCGGGCGAGATTGCCGTAGACCGCCGCGCTCGAAACATAGAGCAGCAGGGGGCGGCGGTCTGAGCGACGCACGCTCTCAAGCGTGTTCGCCCACGTCAGGAGGGCGGCGCGCAGGTCGTCGAGCGGCGCGGCGAGCGACGCGGCGACGCAAGCCGTGCCGGCGGCGTGCAGGATGACATCGGGCGCGAACTCCGTGATGATGCCGGAGAGATCGGAACTGACGATGTCGGCTGAGACGTAATCGCCGGGCCAACTCACTTCGGCTTGCGTCGCGCGCCCGACGCCGAGCACGGCGTGACCGGCGTGTGCCGCGTGGCGTCCCACGCTGCCGCCAATGAAACCGCGACTGCCTGTGATCAAAATCCTCACTGATTCGTCTCGACAAAACGACTCGCCGCCCCCGTCTCAGTCTGTGTCAGGCCGAGTTCCTGCACGGACGAGTTGATGACGCCAGCGATGATTTCGGGCGTGAAATATTTTTCGATGTGACAACGCCCGCGCTCCGCGAGGCGTTGCCATAAATCTCGCCCCTCGTATGCCCGGACCACCGCCGCCGCGAACGCCGCCGGATCGTCGGCGATCAACGCTTCGACGCCGTCCGTCAAATTGATCCCCTCCGCGCCGATGGAAGTCGTCACGACGGGCAAGCCGTAAGAGAGCGACTCGCCGAGTTTGCCTTTCACGCCCGCGCCGTAGCGCAGAGGCACGACCATCAGGCGAGAGTTGCGAAAGAGCGGCGCAACATCGGGCACATAGCCCAACACTTCCACGCCGGGCGCGGCGTAGGCCGCGATCTCCGGCGTCACGTTGTCGCCGACGATACGGAGTTTGACGCCGGGCAGCGCACGCCGCACGAGGGGGAAAATATCGCGCATGAAGTAATGCACGGCGTCGTCGTTCGGGCGATGCGCCATGTTGCCGATGAACAAAAGATGTTCGCGCTCTGAGAACGCCGGGCCGCGCGGGTGCAATTCATGGATCGTGGGGATGACTTCGATCCTGACGTGGGGGACTTCCTGTGCCACCGCCTGCTTGTCTGCGGACGAATTGCACCAGACGAGATCGCTCGCGCGGGCGATCCGCGTCTCGATCTCTCGATACGATTGCGCTTCCTGCGCCGCGCGTGTGTTGCCCGTGATTTTGTGCTCGCGGGCGAGGCGGATGAAATAAGCATCCACCATGTCGAAGACGATTTTGAGGCCGGGGTCGGCCTGGCGCAAGGGGGCCAGCAGGGCGTCGGCGACGAGCGGGCGGCTCAGGATCGCGGCGTAAAAATTGCCCGTCTGCAACAGTCGCGGGTAATCGACCAAGTACGCCGTCTCGATTCCTTCCTTCCACAACAATTGCTCGTACTTGATGCCGTGCGGGCGGCTGAGCGGCACGAACACGGGGCGACTCCATCGGGCGAGCGATTTGAGAATGAGCAGCATCCGCGCGCTGCCCGCGTCGCGGTCGGGCGTCGGGATGCGTTCGTCGAAGACGAGGAGGCACGGCGCGCGTTTGCGATTCGAGGCTTGCGCCATGCGCGCAACGTCTTGCGGCAGATTTTCGCGTTCGAGCACCTGTTGCCACTTCGCGGCGAACTTCGCGCGATTGAGCACCTGATAACGCTTGTAGCCGGTGCTCGTGTCGCGTCCGGCGGTCGCGCCTTCGTAATGGATGATGCGCGACATCGGTTGATAAACGACTTTGTAGCCGAGCGAGCGCACGCCGAAACAGATGTCCACGTCTTCGTAGTAAGCGGGAGCATACCGAAGATCGAATCCGCCGAGTTGGTCGAAGAGATCGCGCCTGACGAGCAGCGACGCCCCGGAGCAATAATCTACTTCGCGCGCGAAGTTGAAACGCCGGTCGTCGGGCGACGCTCCCCAGCCGTAATGAAAAGCTTCGCCGTTACGCCAGACGCCCGCGCCCGCCTCCTGAATCGATCCGTCCGGGTAAAGAAACATCGACCCGACCGCGCCAATGGCGCTATCGCCCTCGATGGTTTCCGTCAGATGTTGCAGCCAGCCGGGCAGCACCACCGTGTCGTTATTCAAAAAGACGAGATGCGCGCCGCGCGCCGCCGCCGCACCCTGATTGCAGGCATCGACGAAGCCACGATTGTCTTCGTTGTCGATGACGGTGACGAGGCCGCGAAAGTGTGCGAGCAATTGCGCGGTCTCGTCGGTCGAAGCGTTGTTGACGATGATCACTTCCGTGTGGTCGAAATCAACTTCGCGCAGCAGCGAGCGCAGACATTGAAAGGTGTACTCAACTTTGTTGAAGACGGGAATGATGATGGACGTGTGCGGGGTCTGCCTCCGGTTCTCCGGCTTGACCGGGCGGCTGCCGTCGCCGTTGAGCGCGTCCAGTAGAAACAGCAGGTCGTGCGTGCTCCAGGCGGGAAGCGGCAGGAAGGGCGCGGGCTGCTGGCGTGTGACGTTCCATGCTTCGTGCAAATTCAGCCCGTGTTTGACAGCGAGATTAAGGAGGCGTGCGCCGAAGTTGACGACGGTGGCGGCGAGCCGCACGAGCGCGCCGATTGCGCCGACGAGCAGGCGCTTCAAGGCCAGTTTCAGCCAGAGCGGCGTATTTTCCTCAAGCCATTTCTTCATGTGGGAAACTTTTTACCGGCGGCGCGCTGTCGGTGTGTGCCCGCGCGCGTCGAAGCGGGTGGTCCAATCGAGGAGCGGGCGCATCACGCCCGGAATCGGGCCGACGTAGTCGCCGCGCGCCGAGTCGCCCTGTTCATGGTCGATCACTTGAAAGGCGACGACGTTGCGTTCCTGCGCGTGGAGCGTCGTGATGGGGAGGTGTGACATGATAGACACATGGGCGCGCAGCATCCCTTCCGAGAGCATGTTGCCGGGAATCGAAATGATGCTCGCATACTGCCCGACCTCGCGCGGGCGGCGTCGCCATTCCTCGCCCGTGTCGTGTGAACAAAAAACGTGGACTCCCTCTTCGTTGTAAAGTTCGACTTGCGGCGCGAGCACGTGGCCGGACTGAAGCACGTCGTAAACAACTTCGATGTAGACGGGGCGGCGGATGTCGAAAGCGGTGGCGCACGCGCCCGTCTCCGACAACACGCGCACGCGGCTCAGGCGCACCACGTCGTTGCCCGGCGCGTCCGTCAGTTCCAGCCATTCGCGCTCCGCCGCGATGTTCCAACTCGCGCTCAGATAATCGTTGACCACCGTTTGCGCATCGCCCTCGCTCACGATGCCGCCTTGATGGAGGAGGATGACGCGGCGGCACAGGCGCGTTACGGCGGACATGGTATGAGAGACAAAGAAGATGGTGCGCCCCTGCCGGCGGATGTTGTGCATCTTGTCGAGGCATTTCTGCTGGAAGGCCGCATCGCCGACGGCGAGCACTTCGTCCATGATCAAAATCTCCGGCTCCAGATGCGCCGCGACGCTGAAGGCGAGGCGCACGTACATCCCGCTCGAATATCGCTTGACCGGCGTGTCGATGAATTTCTCCAACTCGGAGAAGGCAACGATCTCGTCGAAATTGCGTTCGATCTCGGAGCGCCGCATGCCGAGAATCGCGCCGCTCAAAAAAACGTTTTCGCGTCCCGTCAGTTCCGCGTGAAAACCCGTCCCCACTTCCAGCAAACTCCCGACGCGCCCGTACATCTCGATGCGCCCGGTCGTCGGTTTGGTAACGCGCGAGAGGATTTTCAGGAGCGTGGATTTGCCCGCGCCGTTTCTGCCGATGATGCCGATGAGTTCGCCCGGATGCACCGTGAGGTTGATGTCTCTGAGCGCCCAGAACGTGTGCCCCGCATCGCCGTCGCCGCCGCTCTGAGCGCCGCGTGGGCGGAAGGGGGCAAACAGCGCGCCGCCGAGCAAGTCGCGGAAGGTCAGATAACCGGGGTGCAGGCCGCCCAACTGGTAGCGTTTGCTGACCCCTTCGATTTTAACGATTGGTTTCATCGGGCAAGTTCAGATGAGATCGGCGAACGTCTCTTCGATGCGCCGGAAGAGATAGAACGAACCGGCGAGCAGAAGCAACGTCATGACGACGGCCACGAGGATCACCGGGCGGTCGAAAGGCCCGTCGAGCAGCGACGCGCGGAAACCCTCAACGATGCCGGTCATGGGGTTGAGCGCGAGCAGGAAGCGCCATGTTTCCGGCACCTGACGCAAAGGATAGATGATGGGCGAGGCGAACATCCAAAATTGAATCAGGAAGGGCAAGGCATGGCGCAAATCGCGATACTTCACGGTCAGCGCCGAGCTCAACATCCCGACGGCCAGCGAGAGCAGCACCGAAAGCAGCACGAAGAGCGGCAGAAACACGATGCCCCAGCCGGGCGCGATGCCGTAATAGAACACCAGCCCGACGAGGATCAGCGCTCCGATAGTGAGATCAACCAGTCCCGCGCCGACGGCTGCCGCCGGGATGAACGTGCGCGGGAAGTAGACTTTGGTGATGAGGTTGGTGTTGTTGACGAGGCTGTTGGTGCTGTTGATAACGGCGTTGGCGAAGAACGTCCAGATCAACAGCCCGGTGTAAGCGAACAGTGGATACGGCACATTGCCCGTGTCGAATCCGGCGAGCCGGTTGAAAACGAGCGTGAAGAGGAGCATCGTGGCGAGCGGTTGGATAACCGCCCAGAGTGCGCCGAGCGCAGTCTGTTTGTAGCGCACCTTGATGTCGCGCCACGTCAGGAAATAGAGCAACTCGCGATAAGCCCACAAATCAGGCAGCGCAAGCTGTACGCCTGATTCTTCCGACTCGATCAGGATGAGCGGCTTATCAGGAAGCAGGACGGCGGCGGCAGCATTTGTGCCGGACAAAGCCTCTCCGTGGAGGTGCATGGCGACGGGAAGCGGGGGGGATGCGATTGGTTCGCTGGTATGTGAGTCCATCAAATTCGGGCCGCGCCGGACGGCGTTAAACTGAAAGTCTTGACTCTAAATCGAAACTTATGAGATTGAGACACGACCCGGAAATGAGCCACGAAACGACACGAAACAAAACACGAAATTCTTTGGTGTCGCTTCGGGTTGGTTCGTGTGTTTTCGTGGTTCATCTTTTTGCTTCTGTACCATTCTCATCAGGACTGATTTAGTGCGATTCCGGCGGCGACCGGAGAAACTCCACAATTATAACGGGACGAGTTAAGTCTAGTCACCCAACTGGAAAGCGTCAAGAAGGCTCGCCCCGCGCGCTGTGTCTGCCGCCGTCCAACGAAGAAGATAAATCAACCGGCATCTTTGGAACTACGCGCCGTATCAGAGGGGCGGATGTCTTCAGCCACAAAAGCACATGAAGACGCACGGTTATCATTCCCGCGCTCGTTTGCGTCTTCGCGTCCCGCTGGTGCATGCTGTCCGAAGGCTCGCAAATTCATGCCCGCCCAACTTCCAAAACTGGTGAATGGTGGTAGCCACAGGTTGAAAGAAATGATTCCGCGCCGCTTGAGAAAGCGTCTGGGGGCGATGCGCCGCCGCCTGCGCGCGCTGCCTTTTAAAACGGAGGGAGACCGTCAACGTCTGCTCGCGGACAAAACTTTGGCTGCGCCCGAGCGCGACCTGCTCCGGGGGGTGGAAAGTCGCATCTCGCCGCGCGACGGAATGTACACGGGCGACGGCGCGCATTATTTCAAGGTCGGCCTCTCGGCCATGCGTTGTCTCGATGAAGCCGTGCAGAGCGCGAAATTATCTACGGTTGAGCAGGTGCTTGATCTGCCCTGCGGCCACGGGCGGGTGCTGCGTTTCCTCGTCAATCGTTTCCCGCAGGCGAAGTTTACAGCCTGCGATCTCGACCGCGACGGCGCCGATTTTTGCGCGCACAGGTTCGGCGCGACGCCCGTCTATTCCACCACCAACCTCGACGCGCTCTCGTTCGCCGCGCGCTTCGATTTTGTCTGGTGTGGCTCGCTCATCACACATCTCGACGCGGGCATCACGCGCGCCCTGCTCCGGCTCTTTCAACGCCATCTGCGTCCGGGCGGACTCATGATCGTCACCACGCACGGCGATTTCGTCGCCCGTCGCCTGCCGGGAAACGATTTCGATTACATGTTGACGAAAGCGCAGATCGAGACGATCACCGAGCGTTATGCCGAGACGGGTTTCGGCTACACGGATTATGCGGAGCAGGCGGGCTACGGCGTCTCGCTCACTTCTCCCGCGTGGATTCGCGCGCAAATTCGTGCGGTCGGAGGACTCCGGGAAGTCTATTTTCGGGAGCGCGTCTGGGACGCTCACCACGACGTGTTCGGGTTCGTCAGGGAAGATTAAAGCGCGCCCTCTTGTTGAGAGGAGCGAAACGATTTGCTAAATTCGCAGCGAACCGTAACGCTCGCCCGCCCGCTCGCGCATCCGGCTTTTGCGCCAACCCAACCATCGGTGCGGGACGAAAAAGGCGGCGAGCATTTTCATCGCCTCTGTGCCGGTCGGCACGCCGCGCCAATTCGAGAGCGTCAATTTCGCGGCCTGTAGTTTCTCGCCCTGCCGCATCAATTCCTGGGCGCTGCGAAATCCGGCGAGCGCGTGGAAACTTGCGAGTTCGGGCGCGCTCAACCCCAAGGCCGCCGCCGCGCGGCTTTGCGCCGCCAATCGCTCGCGCATCATCAAGGCCAAATTCCGGCTCGTGTTATAGCCGTGCTGCCGCCACGCGGCGAGGATCGACGAATCGAATGCGAAGTCGCCTTCCGCGCTCAAACGCAGATAGAGTTCGTAGTCTTCGAGTTGCGCCGCTTCGTTCCAGCGGTGGCGTGCGAGCGCGTCGCGGCGATAGAGCACGGTCGGGCTGAGGGGCGCGAGAGTTTCCAGCAGCATCCTCTGCACATTGCCGTCGCGGTAACGCGCCCAGTCCGTCGTGCAGTCGATGATGCGGTCTGAGGCATCAATACTGTAAGCGTGACCGTAGGCCACGACGGCGCGGGGGCGCGACTCCAACAGTTCGACGCGCGCTCGCAGGAATTCCGGGAACCACACGTCGTCCGAGCCGAGATAAGCGAAATAGCTTCCCGGACGGCAACGCGCGAAACCTTCGTTGAGCGTCGCGCACAAACCGCGATTCGCCCGCGCGATCAACTCACAGGCGAACGGGCAATCCTCAAGGACGCGCTCGATGATCTCGACCGAGTTGTCGCGCGAGCCGTCGTCGATAACGATGAGTTCCAGCGGCTGGAGCGTCTGCTGGAAGATCGAGCGCAGGGATTTTTCCACGAACGGCGCGTGGTTGTAGGAAGGAACGACGACGGAGACGGACGCGATGTCGTCGACCTCTTTTGTGCGCGGCGCGCTGGCTGGCGGTTTGAGCATCGGCTCACTATAGTAAAGCAAATCCGGTCTCACATGAGAGTGTTGCATCTACTCGATTCGCTCAATCGCGGCGGCGCGGAGACGCTGGCCTTAGACGTGTGCCGTAACGCGCGGGCGCATGATTTGGATTTAACTTTCGTGGCGACGGGCGGCGGCGAACTGGAAGACGACTTCCGCCATTCCGGCGCACACTACGTTCGGCTCGCGCGCCACGCGCCGCTCGATTTAAAACTCGTCTGGCGGCTGCGCGAGGTGATCAAACAAGGCGACATCGAAGTTGTCCACTGTCATCAGGCCGTCGAAGCTCTCCACGCTTATCTGGCGACCATCGGCACGAAAGCGAAGCGCGTGCTGAGTTTTCATCTCTGCGCCGCCGACGCGAAGAACCGGCTGGCGTTGAAGTGGCTCGCACCGCGCATGGACGCCAACATCGCCGTGAGCCGCGAACTGCTCTCGTGTCTCGAACAGGAAGGCGGGTTTAGGACCGGCGAAAATTTTCACGTCGTTTATAACGGCATCGATGCCCGCAGGCTACGAGCGGCGGCAGCGGGCGGCGATTTGCGCGCCGAATTGAAACTCGCAGACACCGATCTGTTATTCGGCATGGTGGGCAACTTTTACGGGGACGCGCGCAAAGATCAATTGACCGTGTGCCGCGCCTTGCCCGCTGTGTTTCGCCGCCTGCCGAACGCTCATTTTGCCTTTGCCGGTGGCCGCCAAGCGGCGGCGGAGAAAATTTTTCGAGACTGCATTGACTATTGCGGCCAGAAGGGAATCGCCGACCGCGTGCATTTTTTAGGCAAGCGTGCGGACGTTCCCGCCGTGCTCGACGCGCTCGACCTCTTCGTCTTCTCATCGCGCAAGGACTCGTTCGGCGTGGCCGTCGTCGAAGCGATGTTGACGGGCGTGCCCTGCGTCGTGTCCGACATCGGGGCGTTGCTTGAAGTGACCGATCACGGCAACTGCGCGGCGGTGTTTTGCACGGGAGACGCCGATTCGCTGGCGCGTCAACTTATCGAACTCGGCGAAGACCCCGCGCGTTGCGCCCGTCTTGCCGTAACGGGGAAACGTTGGGCCGACGAACAATTCGGCATCAAAACACACCTCGCGAAATTGCTCGAACTGTACGAGTCTCTGGCGCGCGTGCCATGATCTTTGTGCGAGTTCAACCAGCAGTTCGTTTGTTTGGAATATCTTCGAAGTGTGCTGCCGCTTGGCGGAATCCTGACATACTTACCCGCCGCCGTTTACTCGCCGGATAAAATCTCTGCGCTTTGTAGTGCCGCCGGAAGTTTGTTATATTAACCGCGTATTTATTAATGCACTCTCATTTCACTGAGTTTGATATGTCACTCTAAGATTGCATTTGAGCACCTCCGTTTGATTGCAACTCTCTTATCTCCAAATAATAAACTTCAGCGGTTATTTCTAAATCGAGCTTAGGGGTAGATCATCATGTTATCAGCACAGACAGGCCGGAACTGCTTGCGGGCTAGAGCGTTGCCGTATCAGGCCTTGCTTTTAAGCCTACTGCTTCTTATCGCTTCTCTACCCGGCCTTTCGCTGGCAACAAGTCAATCATCTTCAACCTTGAACGTTAAAGCAAAGCGTTCCGGCAGGTTCGTGCCCGGCGAAGTGCTGGTTCGTTTTCGCGCGGATTCCGCGACCGCTGAGAGTACCGGCAAAGGTCAGCAACGCCTCGCCACAACGCTCCGCGCAGAGGGGCGCGAGATACCTATGGCCGTTGAACGCCTTGACGATTCTGAGGTTATACAAGGTCTGCGGATAGCGCGAGTCGCCCCCGAAGACACTTTGAATGCAATCGACGCGCTTAGGTCACGCGTGGATGTTCTTTATGCCGAGCCAAACTACATCCGAAGCAAGGACAACGTACCGAATGATCCGCGCTACGCAGAAATGTGGGGTTTAAAGAACACGGGACAGTCAGGTGGGAGAGTGGACGCCGATATTCATGCGGAGCAAGCCTGGGACATCACCACCGGGAGCAGCGATATCGTTGTCGGAGTGGTTGACGAAGGGCTTGACGTTAATCATCCGGACCTCGCAGCTAATGTCTGGACGAACCCTGGCGAAACTCCCGGTAATGGCATTGATGATGATGGCGATGGCTTTGTGGATGACGTAAACGGCTACGATTTTTTTCATAATGACGGAACGGTCTATGACGGCGGGCCGGGTGCGACGACGGATACTCATGGCACACATGTGGCCGGAACCGTGGGCGCGACCGGCAATAACAGTGAAGGCGTGGTGGGCGTTAACTGGCAAGTCAAATTGATGTCGCTCAAGGTTCTCGGGAGAGATAATGAGTCGCCCGCGCCGAGCAGCGTGCTCGTCACGGTGCGTGCTTTGAACTACGCCAAGATGATGCGCGACCTCTGGATTAGTTCGGGCGGAGTCAGAGGGGCCAATATTCGCGTGCTGAACAACAGTTACGGCGGCGGCGGTTATTCACAGGCGGAGTTGGATGCCATCAATGCCCTGAATCAATCCGGCATCCTCTTCGTTGCTTCTGCGGGTAACGAATCCACCAATAACGATCTGTTCGGACATTACCCTGCCGGGTACAAGGCGCCGAACGTTATTTCAGTGATGGCGGCGAATCGGCACGGCTTCAATCCAACCTTCTCTAATTACGGAACGCGCACTGTTCATGTGGCTGCCCCCGGCGAGGCCATTCTCAGTACGGCTCCGAATGGAACATATGCGACTCTAAGCGGCACTTCCATGGCGGCGCCGCATGTGTCCGGCGTCGCTGCGCTAATTTGCGCAAAGTACCCCAACCTTTCCGTTGAAAGGTTGCGCGCTGCCATTATCTATAGTGGTAGTGGAATTCCATCTTTTAACACGGGGACGGGACATTTGCTAAACGCCGCGAGCGCATTGCAGAACGCGGCGGAAAATGACGTGGCCCCACCCGCCCCCACCAGTGATTTTCAAATTGTTTCGCAGAACGGACGATACTTAACTCTGCTTTGGACAGGGCCCGGTGATGACGGCAATACCGGGCGGGCTTCGATTTACCAACTTCGTTTCGCCGCCGGCGACTTAAGCAACGACACACAGTTTAACGCTGCGACTGCGCTCAATGTGGGTCGTCCTGGGGCGGCGGGGACACAGCAAAGCGCGACCGTCACCATCCCATACCAGCACACCTCCGGCTTTGTGGGCCTGCGCACAATAGATAATGCTGGAAACGCGAGTCCGATTTCGACTGTGCGGGTGGCGGTTGATCTGGATGTTGCCGACCCTTATGTCGTCGCGGTGTCGGAGCCAAACGCTCTTTCAACAGGAGGATTGCCATTGGGGCTCAAGGACGACGACAAAATCAGTGCAGTCTATCGCTTACCCTTCGACTTTCCATTTTTCGGTCAAACCAAATTGTTCGTCAGAGTCTCAACCAACGGCGTGTTGCACCTGCAAACACCGGTTGGCAGAGATGATCGGAGTTCAACTGAAGACTTTTCCGCCCGCTCGCTGATCGCCGGGATGTGGGACGATCTGCGAACTGATAGGCGGCAGGGCGATGATGTTTACGTCGTGCTTCCCGATCCGAATCGCGTCGTCTTCCGGTGGCAGGCCGTGACCTATGACACTGCCTTCGCGGACGGCTCTACGCGCGGCGAGAATCCGGTTAATTTCGAGATCGAGTTGGGGCGCGACGGCACGATACAGACCCGGTACGGCGAAGGGAACACGCGTCTTTATCCGGTCGTCGGAATTTCGGCGGGAGAACCGGACGCCTATGTCGTCCCATCACATACTTCTGAGTTTGCGTCGAAGGCTTTAACTAATGCGGCGGCTGTGACCTTCAGGCCGCGCCCGCTCGCCGTCGTCTCGACTCCTCGCTTTGATCCTGATGGAGCGGTGTCTGCCTTTGCGCAAGATGTCCGCGTAACCAGCACCACACCCGGCGCCCTGATCCATTACACGATGAACGGCAGTGATCCGACCCAGAGCGATCTTAGTATTAGTTCCGGCTCACAGATCCGGGTTGATCGCACCATGATCCTGAAGGCGAAAGCCTTTAAGAGCGGCCTCGTGCCGAGCGGGGTTAAGAGCGCGAGTTTTACCATTACTCCCCCTCCGCCCCCTCCCGCGCCGGGGGCAACCAGCAAGATCGCTTATGTCAGTGCCGGAAGCACTTTTGGCGGCTCTGATATTTTCGTCATGAACGACGATGGGAGCGGAAAAACCAATCTCACTAACCAGAGTCATACAACCAGGTATAGCAATGTTAGTGCGAACTATTTCAGGCCACGCTGGTCGGGCGACGGAACGAAGATCGTCTTCGGCAGCAACAGGGATGAGGGCTTCAAAATCTATGTCATGAATGCCGACGGCACCGAACAGACTAATATCAGCGGCGACCAGCGCGATGATACTTCTCCTGATTGGTCACCCGACGGCACAAAGATTGTTTTCATCTGCCGCCCCGGGGGGTCTGTGGAAATTTGCAAGATGAATCCCGATGGCAGTAATCGAATTACCTTGACCAGTAACCTGTTAAACGAAGAAAGTCCTATCTGGTCGCCTGACGGGAAGAAGATCGCCTACACAGTCACCCGCTATGGGGGTGGCTCGGACATCTATGTGCTGAACGCAGACGGAACAAATAATGTACAACTCACCAATGACACCAACCGCAAGGAGTACCCGGTCTGGTCGCCTGACGCCGCCCGAATCGCTTTTTCAAGTAATCGCGATGGCGGTCTTAATAATACAGACATCTTCGTGATGAATGCCGACGGCAGCAACATGCAGAAGCTGACCAGCGACCCTGATAACGAAACCGCTCCCACCTGGTCGCCCGACGGCGCGAAGATAGCTTTTACCACTATCCGGTTTAACATTTCCCCGAACTTTCGGATATTTGTGATGAACGCCGATGGAAGTCAGCGGATCAATCTTACAAATGATCAAGCCGGTGGCGGCGCCCCTGCGTGGGGTCTACAGGCGGCGGTCGGCCCGCCTCTGCTGCTCACCGAAGAAAACTCCAATCAGGCAATTGCGATGGACTCCGTAACGCTCATGCGCGGTCCTTTCCCGCTCATCAAAACTCATCACCTGAGTACTGAACGAGGAACCCGCATCATGCTCTTGGCGAGAAATGTTGCTTTGCAGTCCGGCGAAAGTCTTTCTGTCTTGACCGCCGAACTTGAAGACTCGCAACACAACCTCTATCCTCTGACGGTCGAATTTGTCGGTAAGGTTCCGAATTTCGGCTGGCTGACTCAAGTGATCGTCAAATTGCCTGACCAGATGGCAATTACCGGAGAGGTTTCTGTAAGCCTTAGCTTGCGCGGTTCGGTCAGCAATAAAGCGGTCATTGCGATCAAGCCGACTTAGAACTTTTTAAGTCGGCTTATTCAACTCATCGAATTCGAGATGATAGCGTCAACAAAAGAGTCTTTACTGCAACTCGGTATAATCCAACTTTCACTAAACCCGAGTCCTGAGTTGAAAAGTCATAGGCCGTCATCTCCAGGTAGGCGTGCAGGATGAAGTGGCGACGCTTTATCTGCATCCGTTGGAGGACAACGACCGTGAGCAACTTAGAGCCTGAGATGGCCGAACTCTACTGCTTTATTCAGGGGATAGGAAACGTCACGCGTGCGCGTATTGATGGGGATGCCCGACAGAGAGTCTCTGGGTGGACCGGCGGCTTGCGAACCGCCTTTCGTTGCGGAGTTGCGCAGGCTCGGCTTCGAGGTTGCGGAAGAGACTTACGTGTACGGCGAAAAACTGGGGCAGACCACTTTGTGGCAGCGCGTCGTCAGAGTCCTCGCCACGGCGCAACGGCTGCGCCGCCGTCTGCGCGTCGCTGCACCGTTTGACCTCGTACATCTCAACACTTCTTTCGATACGATGGCGCTTCTGCGCGATGCCGCGACGATCACGCTCTTGCGTCCGACCCGCGCGAAAATCTTTCTGAAATTTCACGGCTCGGACGCCGCGCTGTTTGAAACAAATCGATTGATGCTGCGCACTCTCGTGCGGCTCGTGCTGGAGCGCGCCGACGGCATCGGATTGCTCTCATCCGAAGAGCGGGAGAATTTCGCGCGCGCGGGCGTAGACCGGCGCAAACTCTTTGTGGTGAAGAATGTGGTGCAAGCCAATGCACCTGAACATCACAGCGCAAATCTGGCCGCGCGATTAAACGTGCCGGAAGAGACGCCGCTGTTGCTTTTCATCGCGCGCTTCATTCCGGCCAAAGGTCTCTCGGACGTGATTCGAGCCTGCGCCCTGCTGCGCGACGAGGGATGTGAATTCAAGTTGCTGTGTGTGGGCGACGGCCCGGCGCGCGCGGCGGCGGAACGGGAAGCGGCGCGATTGAATCTGGGCGAACGCGTGCGCTTCTTCGGCTACATCCCCGAAGCCGAAACGCCGGAACTTTATGCGGGCAGCACGATGCTGCTGTTCCCGACCTATCATTACGAAGGTTTCCCGATGGTCATCTTCAAATCCGCCGCCGCCGGGTTGCCAATCATCACGACGCGCATCCGCGCCGCCGCCGATTACCTACGCGAGCCGGACAATTGCCTCTGGGTCGAGCCGAAAAACCCCGCGTCGCTCGCCGCAAAGATCATCCGGCTGCTCGGCGACAGCGAACTGCGCGCCGCGATGCGTCGCCGCAACCTCGAACTCGCGCGAGGGTTCACCGCCGCAATGGTCGCGCCGGAGTATGTGGACATATACAATCAACTCACGACGGGGGAGATGAGCGGAAAGTCATCGACGCCTGCGCACAAGGGAAGCGCACGGCGGAAGTTATTGAAGCGGCATGAAACAGATTTTGCAAAACTATAAAACGGGCGTCGTCTCTGTTGCAGACGTGCCGCCGCCCATCGCGCAAGCAGGGCGCGTGTTGGTACGCACTTCCGCTTCTCTGATCAGCGCGGGCACGGAACGCATGACCGTCGAGCTAGGACGCAAAAGTCTCTTCGGCAAAGCGCGCGAGCGTCCCGATCTGGTCAGGCAAGTGATTCAGAAAGCGCAGCGCGAAGGCTTGATGAACACCTTCACCGCCGTGCAGTCGAAACTGAATGCCGCGAACGCGCTCGGCTACAGCGCGGCAGGAATAGTGCTCGATGCGGGCGACGATGTGACGAATTTTCGCGCGGGCGACCGCGTGGCGTGCGCAGGCGCGGGGTTCGCCTCGCACGCGGAAGTGTTGTCCGTGCCGCAGAATTTGTGTGTGCGCCTGCCTGACGCGGTTGACTTCGAGGCGGCGGCTTTCGGCACACTCGGAGCCATCGCGCTGCAAGGCGTGCGGCTGGCCGAACCAAGCTTGGGCGAATCAATCGTCGTCATCGGTCTCGGCCTGCTCGGTCAACTCACCGTCCAATTGCTCAAGGCGAACGGCTGTCGCGTCTTCGGCGTCGATCTCGATGCGTCGAAGATCGAACTCGCGCGCACGCTCGGCGCGGACGACGGCTGTGTGCCCGGGGCACAGACGCAGGAGATGGTGTCGGATTGGTCGCGCGGGCGCGGCGCGGATGCGGTGTTGATTACGGCGGCCACTTCGTCCGATCAGCCGGTAGAGTTGGCGGGCGAAATTTCGCGGCTCAAAGGGCGCGTCGTCGCCGTCGGCCTCGTCGGGATGAACGTCCCGCGCAAAGTTTACTACGAGCGCGAATTGACGCTCAAAGTTTCGATGTCTTACGGGCCGGGCCGTTACGACCCCGAATACGAGGAGCGCGGCCATGATTATCCGTTCGCTTACGTGCGCTGGACCGAGGGGCGCAACCTCGAAGCGTTCCTCGACCTGGTCGCGGCGGGTAGCGTCAGCGTCGCGCCGCTCATCACGCATCGCTTTCCCATCGCAGCGGGCGAGCAGGCCTACAACTTGATCGCGGGGCAAACGAAAGAGCCGTATCTCGGCGTCGTGCTGGGTTACGACACGGAGCGCGAGATTGAAAGCAGCTTTGAGAACCGCGCTCTCGCCGTCGCGCGCGGCGACGAGACGGCGCAGGTGCGAGAGGTGCGGCTTGGCTTCATCGGCGCGGGCAGCTACGCGCAGAAGTTTTTGCTGCCGAACTTCAAGGCGAACGGCGCAGTCTTTCAATCAATCGCCACGGCGTCGGGCATCTCGGCGCGCGGCATGGGCGAGAAGTACAACTTCGCGCGCATCGTCTCCGGCGCGCAAGAGGTCATCGCCGACGGGGAAGCGAACTTGATCATCATCGCCACGCGCCACGACTCGCACGCGGAACTAGCGCGTGGCGCGCTCGCACAGGGGCGGCATGTCTTCGTCGAAAAACCGCTCGCATTAAACGATGAAGAATTGAACGGCGTGCTCGACGCGGCGCGAACTTCAAGCAGGCAATTGATGGTCGGCTTCAACCGCCGCTTCTCGCCGCACGCGCGGATGGCCGCCGCAGCGTTCGCCCATCACCGCGCGCCGCTCTCGATCCTCTACCGCGTCAACGCCGGGCGCATCCCGCCGGGGGACTGGGTACAGGATGCGCGCGAAGGCGGCGGGCGTATCATCGGCGAAGTCTGCCACTTCATCGACCTCATGCAATTTCTCGCCGGAGCCGCGACCGTGCGCGTCTACGCCGAAGCGATCAGCAGCCGCCGCAATCACGAGATCGTCGATGAAGATTCCGTTCTCATCACCCTTCGCTTTGCCGACGGCTCGAACGGTCAGATCGCCTATCTCGCGGAAGGCGACCGCGCGCTGCCGAAAGAGCGCATCGAAATCTTCGGCGGCGGCCAAACCTTCGTCATCGACGACTTCCGCGCCGCGACACTCTACGAAGGGGGACGTGAAGTCAAAACGAAACTGCGAAGCCAGGACAAAGGACAAGCGGACGAAGTGCGCGCCCTCTGCGCGATGGTCCTCGAAGAGACGCCTTCTGCGCCCATCGCCTTAACCGACTTGGCCGCCACCACGCGCGCCACCTTCCGCATCCGCGATTCCCTGCGCACCGGACAAGCTGTAGAGGTAAATGCGGATTGCGGATTGCGGATTGCGGATTAGCAAAGCATCATTTGGTTTTCTAATCCGCAATCCGCATTCATCAATTCTTATGTGTGGCATTGCCGGCATCATCAGCCATAATCCAGAGCGGCGCATCGGCGCGATGCTGAAGGCCATCGAGCATCGCGGGCGCGACGACGAAGGTGTGTGGACCGCCCCGTCGGTTGACCGGCAAGGGCGGCGCGCATGTTTCGGCCACCGGCGTTTGTCGATCATCGACACGAGCGCGGCGGGGCATCAGCCGATGGAGTACGCCGATGGTCGCTACACGGTGACGTTCAACGGCGAGATTTACAACTACCGCGAACTCCGCGCGCAACTCGAAACGCTGCACCATCGCTTTCAAACTGATTGCGACACGGAAGTGCTGCTCGCGGCTTACGCCGAATGGGGCGTGGGCGCGCTCGCGCGTCTGAACGGCATGTTCGCCTTCGCCCTGTGGGACAAGGGCGAGCAGGAATTACTCCTCGCTCGCGACCGCCTCGGCCTCAAGCCGCTTTATTACGCCTTCGGCTCGCCGGATGAGGACGAAGCGGAAGCGAAACTGGACGCGAATGCGCCCGGCGATGCAGCAAGGCAGTCGTTCATCTTCGCGTCGGAGATCAAAGCGATCCTCGCAACGAATATGGTCCAACGCGCGCTCGACACAGAGGCTCTCAATCAATATCTCACCTTCCTGTGGACGCCCGACCCGCACACCGTCTTTCGCGGCATCCGCAAGCTTCCGCCCGCGCATGTGTTGACGTGGCGGGCGGGGCGCGTGACGGTGCGCGAGTGGTGGGACGTTTCGTTTGACGACATCGAAGAAGGCAAAAGCGAAGAGCAGTGGCGCGAGCGGGTGTTGGAGACATTGGAGCGCGTGGTGCAGATGGAGATGGTGGCGGACGTGCCGCTCGGCGCGTTTCTCTCCGGCGGCGTCGATTCGTCGGCAATCGTCGCGTTGATGAATCGACACAGCGGCGGGCGGCGCGTCTCCACCTACACCATCGGCATCGAACAGGAAGATTTGCGCTACGACATCATCCCCGATGACGCGCGCTGGGCCAGACAGGTCGGCCAACTGCTCGACACCGACTATCACGAGATGATGCTCAAGCCCGACGTGATTGATCTCTTGCCGAAACTCATCCGCCACATGGACGAACCCGTCGCCGACCCGGCGATCATCACAAGCTATCTCGTCTCGCGGGCGGCGCGCGAAAGTTTGACGGTGCTTTTGTCCGGCGTCGGCGGCGACGAAATTTTCGCGGGCTACCCGCGCCAACTGGCGATGCGGCTCGCGGGCGCGCTCGACCCCGTCCCCGGCATGCTGCGCCGCCCCCTGATGTCCGCGCTCGCGCACGCGCTGCCCGGCGGCCTGCCGGGAAAATTCACCGCCCCTTTGCGTAACGCCAAGAAGTTCGCCCGCAGCGCCGCCCTCGATTTCGAGGAACGCTATCTCGGCTTCGGCACTTACTTCACCGGCGAAGCGAAGCGCAGGCTCTATACGGACGATATGAACGAAGCCATGCTCGGCTTCGACGCCTACCGCGAACACCGCCGCCACTTCGCGCGCGTCGCCCGCGCCGCGCCGCTCAACCGTCTGCTCTACGTTGACCTGAAAACTTTTCTGCCCTGCCTCAATCTCGCCTACACCGACAAGACTTCGATGGCCGCGACGCTCGAAGTGCGCGTCCCCTTTCTCAACGTCGAACTCGTCGAACTCGCCGCGCGCATGCCCGTTAATTTGAAATTGCGCGGCTTGAAACGAAAGTATATTTTGAAACGCGCCGCTGAGAGCCTGCTCCCGAAAGATGTGGTCTGGCGCAAGAAGGCGGGCTTCGGCGCGCCCGTGCGCTCATGGCTGCGCGGCGCGTTGCGCCCGCTCATTGAAGATTTGTTGTCGGAAGCGACCGTTCGGCGGCGCGGCCTCTTTCGCCCGGAGGAAGTCCGCCGCATCATCAACGCCAACCTCTCTGGCCGCGAAGACTACAATTTACAAGTCTATCAACTGCTCACGCTCGAACTCTGGCAGCGCGAGTACATTGATTGAGTTGGCAGTTTCAACGCTGACTCGCATGTGCTGCCAAGCGGCAATGCTTGAAGGTTTCGTTATTCTTCGAAGCCTTCTAATACCAATTCAACTTAAATTGTGCGCATTTTGTAAAAGCTGTTTTCAATCAAATTCTTGATACGTTCAAGCCGACATCATATTCTTCAATCACGACCCTCCTGAGTATTATCACCCATCATCTGTGGGTGACAATACGGATGTACCGACCGCCGCACATCGGATAGCATTAACGCCGGAATTAATTCCGCCGCTCACTCTCAAGCCACATGTTTGTGAATCAAGCGCTGCGGGGTGGATTGCTCTAGTAGCTCTATTGGAAACGGTCGTTCGTCATGCATCAGACCCAAAGCACATCTTGCACTGATCGGTCTGATGCTGAACAGCAAACTTTTAGCTGAATCGGGAGCTGTCTGAT
>JBPCIP010000114.1:0-12786 GCA_051006195.1 Pyrinomonadaceae bacterium | reverse complement strand
GTGAACTGAGCCTGGTGCGCGCGGTGACGGAACTGCTCAAGGATGATAAAAGTCTCTGGGAGTTGCTCGATCATCAAGCTAAACTCAACTTAGATGCGTGTTTATAAAATGTGTCCCGACTTCAGGGCGTTTACTTAATCTGTCAATCACAGTCGGCAACTTATGACTCTTTAGACCACGAACACATTCTGATGAGTTTAACTAACGAAAGCATCGCGGTGGTGACGGGCGCGGCTTCCGGCATCGGGCGCTCTCTCGCCGTGCGTCTGGCGAAGGAGGGGATCGCAGGGATCGCCATCGCAGATGTGAATGCCGGGAATCTGCATGACACGGCGCGAATGATCGAGAACGAAAATTTGAGAGTTTCCGAGCACGTCGTGGATGTCGCGAACCTCGTTCAAATGCAGGCATTCGTCGCCGCCGTCGTCGCCCGCCACGGGCGCGTCACGCACTTGATCAATAATGCCGGGGTGTCTTTGTTCGGCACCGTTGAGGAAGTCTCGCTGGAAGATTTGCAGTGGTTGATGAACATCAACTTCTGGGGCACGGTCTACGGCGTGAAACTGTTTCTGCCTATCTTACGCGAGCAACCGTCGGCGCACATCGTCAATGTGTCGAGCGTCTTCGGGTTGGTCGCGCCGCCCGGCAACGCCGCCTACAGCGCGAGCAAATTCGCCGTGCGCGGTTTTACCGAAGCACTGCGCCATGAACTGAAAGAGACGAACATCGCCGTTTCCTGCGTGCATCCGGGCGGCGTGGCAACGAACATCGCACGGGATGGGAAAGTTGGGGCGCGGGCGCGTCCGTCCGCCAAAGAAGAGAGCGTCAAGTATCATACGAAAATTTCGCGCACGACGCCGGAAGAGGCCGCTGAGACGATTGTGCGCGGCATCAAACGCCGCTCGAAGCGCATCCTCGTCGGGATGGACGCGCGCATCATCGATGTCGTGCATCGCGCCGCGCCGGTCAGTTATCTGTCCGCGCTGGATCGCATATCCGGCGGGCAACTCTCCGTACTTCAGAGAAAGATCGTGAAGTGAATGCCGGACGCGGATAGCGCATCACTGACAGCAATCGGCAACGGCGCGCGGTCGCTTAGCGATGTGTCCGCAGTTCCGGCGCATTCAGGTGCGGCGTTTCGTTGAAGCTGAACAAGCGCAACTCTTCGCCGCGCCCGCGGAGCGCCGTGTATGACGCGTTGCGCAGCACGCCGGCGAGCGCGCGCACCCGTTCGTCGCCGATCCCCAGCGCCAGCCCCGCCCAAATCGCCGTCGGCGTGGCCGATGTAAAAACCACGATGTTCGCCTCGCGGTGAGTTTCGGCGGATTGCAATCGACACGCCTCGACGCGCGCACGAAACTGCTCCCACGTCTCGCCGCCATAAGGATAGCGATTGCCGAGCCACGCCTCCACCACCTTCGTATCGCAGGGACGCCACCGCCGGTGAACTTCGGCATCGTGCGCCCCGGCGCTCGCTTCGACCTCCACGCGCATCGCTTCGTAGTCGCTGCGAAATTCGGCATCTTCTTCACACAGTTGGGGCGCAATTTCCCGGTACACTTGATGGAGGTCGAACTCGTCCCACCCGCGCTCGACGACCACTTCGGGAAAGCGAACGCCCGCCCCGTCGTAAGCCGCACGCACCAGTGCCGCCGTCTGTTGCTGGCGCGACATCGCGCCGACGTATGCGGAAGTGAACTCGATGCGCTGTGAGACGAAGTGCTCGCCGAGCAAGCGCGCCTGTCTCTGGCCTAGTTCGGACAATGAATCGTAAGCGTCGCGCGTGCCCGCCTGCCCGTGCCGCACGAGATAGATTTTGCTCAACAGTAGTTCTCCAATGAAGAATCAGAACGGCTTTTCACATCGTTCCCGAATAATAACGCCCCGGCAAGGTTGGCGCGAGCGTCGACCGACTCAACTTTCTTCTTACATCAAGCAGCAGATTTGGGCAATAATGTAGTTGGCTCAACTAATGTCGTGAGGTCACAGAAATCAGATCGTGAGCACAAATGCACTCAACGGGCAGACAGTCCGCGCCGACGGTTTACGGCGCGGACGCCGGCTGGAACGCCTGACCATTAGCTGGAACTTGTTGGAAGCCATCGTCGGCATCGGGGCGGGTGTCGCAGCAGGTAGCCCTTCACTGATCGGCTTCGGGTTTGATTCACTCATCGAATCGTCGTCGGGCGCGGCGGTGCTGTGGCGATTGCACTCCGACGAAAACGCGGAGCGGAGGGAACAAATAGCCCTGCGGATGGTCGGCGGCAGTTTCCTCCTGCTCGCCGTTTATATCGGCTTCGACGCGGTCAAGTCCCTCATCACGCGGGAATCACCGGAAGCGAGCTATGTCGGCATCGCACTGGCCGCGCTGTCGCTTGTCGTGATGCCGCTCCTCGCACGCGCCAAGCGGCGCGTAGCGGCGATCATCGACAGCCGCGCTCTGGAAGCTGACTCACGGCAAACGGACATCTGCGCGTACCTGTCGGTCATTTTGTTGGCGGGGCTCGGACTGAACGCTCTGTTCGGTTGGTGGTGGGCCGACCCTGTCACCGCTCTCGTGATGCTGCCGATCATCGTTAAAGAAGGCATCGAAGCGTTGCGCGGTGAGACTTGCGATGACTGTCACTAGCCCTCAGGTGAGTCAACTATATTATCGTCCTTCTTTGGAAAGACTTCGTGACGCGGCTGCGCGCAACCGATCCGGAACTTTTTGCCGTGCGTCAGTCGGCGACGACGACCGTCGCCGGATAATTACAATCGCAGAGCGCGGGTTCAGCGTTATCTGCGTTCACGGGCGGGTTATCGCAATATTGTGACTTGAAATTACCGGGCGAGGTGAGCGGATGAAAGTCGGCGACGTGGTGGCGTGGGAGCGAACTTTTACGGAAACGGACGTGCGCCTGTTCAGCAAGTTTTCCGGCGACGAAGGCACGCACCATCTTCAGCCGGATGAGACGGGCAGGCTCATGGTCCATGGGCTGCTCACCGCCACGCTGCCGACCAAGATCGGCGGCGACCTCAACTTCATCGTGCGGGAGATGACGTTTCAGTTTCACCGCCCGGTCTTCAGCGGCGATACCGTGCGCTGTGAGGTGACGATTGTCGAACTGACGGAGATGTCCGGGTACACACAACTCAAGTCGTCGTGGGTCTGTCGCAATCAGCACGGCAAAGAGGTGATGAGCGGGGCAGCGCGGGGAATCGTGCGGGAGCGCGCCGACCTAAGCCGGACGACTGAAGCGAACCCGTGACGACTGAAGCGAACACGGAAGTTAAATTTAGCGGCTGATGAGTGATGAGAGATGGAAGCAGGAAGGAGAAGATCAGTTGATGAGCAGCGATGATCCCTATCTCGGCTTTCACGTATCGCCGCGCGCGAAGGAGATTTATCAAAAGCTTCACGTTTTTATGGAAGCGCACGTTTATCCGAATGAAAAAACGTTTCACGAGCAGATAGACGAGGGCGACCGCTGGCAGCCTGTGCCGGTCGTGGAAGAATTGAAAGCCGAAGCGAGAAGCGAGGGCTTGTGGAATTTGTTCCTGCCGGAGAGCGAGTTCGGCGCGGGGCTGACGAATCTCGAATACGCGCCGATGGCCGAATTGATGGGGCGTTCGGCAGCCTTCGCGCCGGAGATTTTCAATTGCAGCGCGCCGGATACGGGCAACATGGAGGTCCTTGTCCGCTACGGCACGCCCGCACAACAGGAACGCTGGTTGCGTCCGCTGCTCGACGGCGAGATACGTTCGTGCTTCGCCATGACCGAGCCGGACGTGGCTTCGTCCGATGCGACCAACATCCGCTCGACCATCGTGCGCGACGGCGACGAGTACGTCGTCAACGGGCGCAAGTGGTGGACGAGCGGGGCGGGCGACCCGCGCTGCAAAGTCGCCATCCTGATGGGCAAGACCGACCCGGACGCGCCCAGGCACCGGCAGCAGTCGATGATCCTCGTGCCGTTGGACGCGGGCGGTGTGAAGATCGAGCGGATGCTCTCGGTCTATGGCTACGACCACGCGCCGCACGGCCACGCGGAAGTTGTCTTTGAAAACGTGCGCGTGCCCGCGTCGAACCTGCTCTTAGGCGAGGGGCGCGGTTTTGAAATCGCGCAGGGGCGTCTGGGGCCGGGGCGCGTACACCACTGCATGCGCCTCATCGGGATGAGCGAACGCGCGCTCGAAGCGATGTGCCGGCGCGTCAGTGCGCGGGTGGCTTTCGGTCAGCCGATCTCGGAACAGGGCACGATTCGCGCTCACATCGCCAGTTCAAGAATGGAGATCGAGCAGGCGCGGCTCTTGACGTTGAAAGCCGCCCTGTTGATGGACACGTTGGGGAACAAAGCGGCGCGCCGCGAGATTGCGATGATCAAAGTGGTGGCTCCGAACCTGGCGCTGCGCGTCATCGACCGCGCCGTGCAGGCTCACGGCGGGGCGGGCGTCTCGGATGATTTCATGCTCGCGGCGGCATGGGCCAACGCGCGCACGCTCAGACTCGCCGACGGCCCCGACGAAGTTCACATCGAAGCAATCGCCCGCATGGAGTTGAGCAAGTATCAGGACAAAGTTTGAAAGCGCTGGGAACGCTGGCGGAACGGAGAAGGCGAGGAGCCCGTCTCCATCCGATGCGACAGCTTGAGAGAGAGTCAAAGTGAGAAAGGTTCAAGGCTGATGACGGAAATCGAAAGCGTAGCACAACTGGGCGAGCACGTCGGGCGAGAAGTCGCCACGAGTGATTGGCTGGAGGTTCCGCAGGAGCGCATCGACGCTTTCGCGGAGGCCACCGAAAACCGGCAGTGGATACACATTGACCCGGAACGCGCCGCGCGCGAGTCGCCGTTCAAGCAGGCCATCGCGCACGGCTTTCTGACGCTCTCGCTCCTGAGCGAACTGATGCGGCGCGCGGTGTCGGTCGGCGGCGCGCGGATGGGCATCAACTACGGCCTCGACCGCGTGCGCTTCATCTCGCCCGTGCCCGCCGGGGCGCGCATTCGCGGGCGGTTCACGCTCTCCGGGTTGGAAGAGATAAAAGGCGGCGCGCAGGCCACCTGGAGCGTGACCGTCGAACGCGAAGAGGGTGGCGACAAGCCATGCCGCAAGGCGCAGTGGCTGGTGCGCTATTACGTCTGAGCACGCCACGAAAACTCGACACCAGAATTCTTACGGAGAAGACACCCCCATGACTAAGCATGCTGAGAAACTGCTCGTCACACTTGAGGACGGCATCAAACGCATCTCCTTTAACCGTCCCGAACGGCGCAATTCCGTCGATGCAGAGACGCTTCAACTGCTCCTCGCCGCGATCAAAGAATCGGGGAACGACGGCACGCAGGCGGTGATTCTGTCCGGCGCGGGCGACTCCTTCTGCGCGGGCGCAGACCTCGCGGCGACGAGCGCGAGCGACATCGCGAACTACGATGTCACCACAGCAATTCGCGAAAACGTCAACCCGACCATTCTCGCCATGCGCACCCTCTCGGTTCCCATCATCGCGCGCGTCCACGGCCATGCCGTCGGCGTCGGCTTCAACTACGCGCTCGCGTGCGACCTGATCATCGCATCGGAACAAGCGCTCTTCGGGCAGGTCTTCGTTAAAATCGGTTTGATGCCGGACGGCGGCAGTACCTTCTTTCTGCCGCGTCTCATCGGCTATCACAAAACTTTCGAGTTGATGGCGACCGGCGAGCAAATCGGCGCGCATGAGGCGCACGCGCTCGGCATCGTCAATCAAGTGGTTCCTTTCGCGGAGCTAGATGCGACGGTGGACACTCTGGCAGCGCGTCTCGCCCAATCGCCGCGCGTGGCGATAGCAAAGATCAAGGCCGGACTCAACCGGGAGACGCAAGCGGAACTTGCCGCCGCGCTCGACTTTGAGGCGATCAATCAGGATGCCTGCTTCCATTCGCCGGACTTCCTCGAAGGCGTCGCCGCTTTTATGCAGAAGCGCAAAGCCGTCTTCGGCAAAGCGGCGGGCGACGGTGAGACGCACGGGCGAGTTTGAGTGCGTGCGCGCCAACTGCGCGGGCGGACGAGACGCTATTTTATTGCCGGGCAGTTGATGCGACGACGCAGATCGAGAACCACAGATGAGCGACACGCCCTCTTCAATCGGAAAAGTTTCTCCCGCGCCGGGCGAGACGCCCGCATCGTCGGAGACAAAGCCCGTGCGCGCGAGCGAGCAGCTTGACTGGGACGCGCTCGCGAAATATGCGCGCGAGAAATTGTCCGCCGTGTTGGGCGAAGAGTTCGACGCCGGAGAGCAATTTGCGGTCGAGCAGTTTCCGGGCGGCCACTCGAATTTGACTTACCTGCTGCGGTTCGGGAGTCGGGAATTCGTGATGCGCCGCCCGCCGTTCGGACCTGTGCCGCCCAGGGCGCACGACATGGCGCGCGAGTATCGCATGCTCGAAGCCGTGCATCCGGCCTATCCGCTCGCGCCCAGACCCTTCATGCTCTGCGAAGACGCGAGCGTTATCGGTTCAACTTTTTATTTGATGGAGCGGCGGCGTGGCCTCGTGGTGCGCTCGGACGAACCGCCGGAGTTGGCCGACCGACCCGCCGCGCGTCGCCGTGCGAGCGTCGCACTGGTGGACGCGCTCGCGGATTTGCACCGAGTTGACATCGCGGCGCGCGGGCTCGCCGCGCTCGGCAAGCCCGCCGGGTTCGTCGCGCGGCAGGTGCGCGGGTGGGGCGAACGCTGGCACAATTCGCAGACCACTGAACTGCCGTTGATGGACGCGCTCGCCGCGTGGCTGGCCGCACGCTTGCCGCCCGATGCGCCGCGCCCGACGCTGGTCCACGGCGACTTCAAACTCGACAACGTGATGCTGGACGCGCATGACACAGGGCGCGTCGTCGGCGTCTTCGATTGGGAGATGAGCGCCATCGGCGACCCGCTCGTGGATTTGGGCATCATGCTCTGCTACTGGGTGCATAGCTCCACGGCTGCGCCACGCGACGGCGTCGCCTCCGTCACGCACGGCGCGGGATGGTTTACGCGCGCGGAGATTCTCGCCGGCTACGGCGCGCGAACCGGGTTCGATCTGGCCGGTATCGCTTTCTACGAAGTGTTCGCCGTCTTCAAACTCGCCGTCGTGCTGCAACAAATCTACTATCGCTACACTCATGGGCAAACGGACGACCCGCGCTTCGCCGCGCTCGCCGAGCGCGTCGTGTGGCTCGCACGCACGGGAGCGTCGCTCGCCGAAAAAGCATGACGATGGAAAATTCACAATAAGTAACGTCGGTTCGAGGTGAGAAACGGAAAGATTCAACCACGCGAACCACACGAAAGAGCACGAAGAATCGCCGTCTTTTCGTGCTCTTTCGTGTGGTTCGCGTGGTTCAAGTTTTTTACCATCATCATCATGACGGCTTGCATCGAACTGACGTTATGTTAAAACTGGCGGTCTATGAGTCAGTCTTCTTATGATGCAATCGTCGTCGGGTCGGGACCAAACGGGCTGGCCGCCGCCATCGAGTTGGCACGCGCCGGGCGTTCCGTGCGCGTCTATGAAGCCGCGGAGACCATTGGCGGGGGCACTCGTTCGGCGGAGTTGACGCTGCCGGGTTTCGTCCACGATGTCTGTTCGGCGGTTCATCCGCTGGCTGTCGCCTCGCCATTTTTTCGCACGTTGCCGCTCGCCGCCCACGGACTGGAATGGGTTCACCCTCCCGCCTCGCTCGCGCACCCTTTCGATGACGGCACGGCTGCGGTGCTGGAGCGCTCAATCGAGCAGACGGGCGGGACGCTCGACGGCGCGGACGCCGCCCGCTACGCCCGTTTGATGCAACCCCTAGTCGCCGATTGGGAGCGACTCGAATCCGCCTTGCTCGGTCCGTTGCGGTGGCCGCGTCACCCGTTCGCGCTCGCGCGTTTTGGCCTGCGCGGATTGCGCCCGGCGCACTCTCTGGCAGAGAGTTTGTTCGCAGGTGAACGTGCCCGCGCTCTGTTCGTGGGACTGGCCGCCCACTCGATGCTGCCGCTCGACCAAATGGGGACCGCCGCGTTCGGGCTGGTGCTCGGCATCACGGGACATGCCGTCGGGTGGCCGTCGCCGCGCGGTGGCGCACAGCGGATCGCCGACGCGCTCGCCGCCTACCTGCGCTCGCTCGGCGGTGAGATCGTGACCGGCGCGCGGATCGCCTCAATTGATGAACTGCCGCCCGCGCGTGCTGTGCTCTGCGACGTGACGCCCCGCCAACTGCTGCGCCTCGCGGGTCATCGCCTGCCCCCGAGTTACAAGCGCAAACTCGCGCGCTACCGCTACGGCCCCGGCGCGTTCAAAATTGATTGGGCGCTCGATGGTCCCGTCCCGTGGAAGGCCGCCGCCTGCGCGCGGGCGGGCACGGTGCATCTGGGCGGCACGCTCTCTGAGATCACGGCATCGGAGCGTGCGCCCGCGAAAGGCGAGCATGCCGAGCACCCGTATGTGCTCGTCGCCCAGCCGAGTTTGTTCGACCCGACGCGCGCCCCCGCCGGCAAGCATACGGTCTGGGCTTACTGCCATGTGCCCAACGGATCGACCTTCGATATGACAGAGCGCATCGAGAGCCAGATCGAGCGGTTCGCGCCCGGCTTCCGCGACCGCGTGCTGGCGCGCAGCGTGTTGCCGCCCGCGGAACTCGAACGCCGCAACGCCAACCTCGTCGGCGGCGACATCAACGGCGGCTCGCAGGACCTTCGACAGCTTTTCCTGCGACCCACCTTCAGGCTCTACGCAACGCCGGCTCAAAATCTCTATTTGTGTTCTTCTTCAACCCCACCCGGCGGCGGCGTTCACGGCATGTGCGGCTATTTTGCCGCGCGCACCGCGCTTCGTAAATCGACGTGAAATCTCCCTCTTCTCAGCAACGAGGCTGGCCGTTTGCGCCGCGCTGAACGTGAGGCATCGCCGCACAAAAATCTACAGCTTCAACGGGGCGCGAGGGCGTTCGCTAGGCTTCCTCCGCCGCGCGGCGCAATTCGCTGAACAGGCGTGCCAAATCCTTCGGCGGGTAGTGTGCGTTCAGACCGCTCGGGTTCGGCAATACCCAGATGGCGGTTTCTCCGATGGTTTCTGACTGAAGACCGAGTTGAGCCTGCGGCTGGGCGAAGGCCGTGCGGTATGCGCCGACGCCGAGCACCGCGAGAAATTTCGGGCGATAACGCCGCACTTTCGCCTTCAGCCGCCGCCCACCTTCGATGAATTCCGCAATTGATAGTTCGGCAGCGGCGGTGGTCGCGCGCCCGACGACATTGGTCAGGCCGTACCCGGTTTTAAGCAGTCCGCGCTCCTCATGAGGCGCGAGTAGCCTCTCGGTGAACCCCGACGCGTGGAGCGCGGACCAGAAACGGTTTCCGGGCCGGGCGAAGTAATGCCCTACTGCCGCCGTGTAAAGCCCCGGATTGATGCCGCAGAAGAGCACCCGCAATCCGGGCGCGATGACATCCGGCAGGGTTTTTCCCGCAGCCGCCAGAATCTCTTCCCGTGAAGGTTTGTTGATGGATGAGCTTGCCATGTTTTCACCAGTCTTATGAAACAGATGCGCCGCCGCCGCGAGCAACTTGAGTAGGCCGGGACGCCGGAGAATAAGTCGTGAATAATCGAGCCGCCGGGTTCAAGAAGCTACCGGCCTCGTTGGTAGCTAATCGTGCGACCTCCTGCTAAACAGTCGGAGTGTATGATAAAGTCATCGCCTTCGGCAGAAGAAGCGTCGCGGTTAATTCTTGAACCAAGCGGCGGACATGTGCTTTTGCGAGCCGACAGGATTTTTGCGCGCTCGCATCTGAGAAGTTAGAAGAGGGAAAATGGTATGAAGAAATATTGGATTGGGGTGGCGGCTTTGATGTTCATCTCCGCCGCCGGTTTACTGTTGGTCGAAACGAAATATTCCAAAGAGACAAAGAAAGGTAATAAATCCGTGTACGACTTTACGTTGAAGAATGTCGGCGGCAAGGATGTTAAACTCGAACAGTTTCGCGGTCAGGTCGTCATGATCGTCAATGTCGCGAGCAAGTGCGGCTACACGCCGCAGTATGATGGGCTGCAAAAAATTTACGAGCAGTATAAAGATCGCGGCTTCGTGGTGCTGGGCTTCCCGGCCAACAACTTCGGCGCGCAGGAGCCGGGGACGAACGAAGAGATCAAAGAATTTTGCCGCATCAATTACGGCGTGACTTTCCCCATCTTCTCGAAAATCTCCGTCAAGGGCGAAGACATCCATCCGCTTTACAAATACCTGACGGAGAAAGAAACCGACCCCGAATTCGCCGGCGAGATCAAATGGAACTTCAACAAATTCCTGATCGGCAAAGACGGAAAAATCATCGCCCGTTTCGACTCGAAGGACAAGCCCGAAGACCCGCAAGTAACGGCGGCCATCGAGCAGGCGTTGCGCTAGGCGGGCGGAAGATGCCGGCGAGCGTCAGCGTCATCACCGTGCGCCGTGCGACTGCCGACGATGCGGAGTCGCTCGCCGCTCTGGGGGCGAGCACTTTCTACGAAACGTTCGTTGAGAGTTGTCGCCCCGAAGACATGCGCGCGTATCTCTCGGCCACCTTCGGCGTCGCGCAACAGTGGGCGGAACTCGCCGACCCGCGCTCCATTTTCTTCATCGCCGAAGCGGAGGGCACAGCAGCAGCGGCGGCGGCGGTGGGCTACGCCAAACTTTTCCGGGGCGAAACTCCGGCTTGTGTCATGGCGAATGCGGCGGTAGAACTGGCGCGGCTCTACGTCGAGCGCGATTGGCACGGGCGGGGCGTCGGCGAAGCGTTGATGCGCGAAATGCTGGACGAGGCCGGACGATTAGGGTGTCAAACAATCTGGCTCGGCGTGTGGGAGCACAACGAACGGGCGATTGCTTTCTATCGGAAATGGCAATTTGAAGTCGTCGGCGAGCACATCTTTCAGGTGGGCGACGACCCGCAAAATGATCTGCTGATGGAGCGCAAATTGTCCGAGTAGCGCCTTACTTAGCAACTGTTTCTTGTGGGAGTGGGCGGTGAAAAAATCGAATGGCATCTGGCAGAAGTTGAAGGGTAACGCAAAATCTCAAGCTACAGACGAGCCGCCGGTGGTGACACAACCAGCGCAGGCGCAATTCGCGGAACACCAATCGAGTGATTTAACTTTCAATGATTGGATTAGAGCACAGGTTGAAACCGAGAAGTATTGGTTTCACCGCGTCGAACTGCCGGATGGTTTGGTAACTCCCGGATGGAGCGATCCTAAAAGGGAAAAACTTCCTTACTTCGGTTTGCCCGACCGGATGCACGGCCTGCGCGTGCTGGATATAGGCCACGCGGAAGGGTTCTTTTCTTTTGAAGCGGAGCGACGCGGGGCTGCCGAGGTCGTCGGGATCGAGAATTATCCTCCGATGATGCGGAAGTTCAGCACCTGCCGTGCGGCTTTAGGTTCGCGGGCGCAATCGTTGCGGGCGAGCGTCTATGACCTCGACCCTGCGACGTTCGGAACCTTCGATGTCGTCTTCTTCTTCGGAGTGCTGTACCATCTGCGCCACCCCATCCTCGCCCTGCAAAAGATACGCGATGTCTGTACCGGCACGTTGTTGATGCAAACTGCGACGTGCGCCGACAACGGGGAAGTGCCGATGGCGGAATTTCATCCGTTCGGCATCAAGAGCGGCCCGCCCGATAACCCGTCGCATGATCCGACCTGTTTCTGGTTTCCCAATCCCGCCTGCTGCGCGGCGATGCTTGAGCATGTCGGCTTCAAACAGGTAGAACGCCTCTCGCCGCAAGCGCCGGTCGGCGCAGTCTTCAGCGCGCAAGCATCCACACAGACGAAAGGCATGCCTCCTGATGAAATGAAAGCGCCGTGGTCTTGAGTCAAGTAATCGATAGTGAGAACCACTTATCTTGACGGGGAACTCCCCGCCGAACCATCTATTTTTCGAGCCGGGTTGCCTTTTTGCCTGTGAACCTGACGGGTCTTTGTCGCCATATTGCTAACCATGTCCACCAATAACTTCGCACATCTCCACCTGCACACAGATTATTCATTGCTCGACGGCGCGATCCAGATCAAGCCGCTCGCCGAACGCGTCCGCGAACTCGGCATGACGGCCTGCGCCATGACGGACCACGGCAACATGTACGGCGCGGTCTCTTTCTACAAAGAGATGAAGGCGCACGACATCAAACCCATCATCGGCTGCGAAGTGTATTTAGCTCCCGGTAGCCGCTTCGACAAAAAGGACGCGCAGCGCGGCGAGAAGCCGTACAACCATATGATCCTCTTGGCGCGTGATCGCGAGGGTTATCACAATCTGGTGCGCCTCACGTCGAAGGCTTTCAAAGAAGGCTTTTATCGTAAGCCGAGGATCGACCGGGAACTGCTCGCGCAGTTCAGCGGCGGACTGATCGGCCTCTCCGCCTGTCTCTCAGGCGTGCCGCAAATGCACTTGAAACAGGGGCGACTCGACGCCGCCGAACAGTCGGCCCACGAATTCGAGGACATCCTGGGGCGTGGGAATTACTTTCTGGAAATACAGGATCACGAACTTCCCGAACAGCGAAAGATCAATAAAGACCTGATCGAACTTTCACGAAAGTCTGCGATCCCGCTCGTTGCCACCAACGACGCTCACTACCTGTTTCGCGACGATTATGAGGCGCACGACGTGATGCTCTGTATCGGCACGGGCAAGACCGTCAACGATAAGAACCGCATGCAGTTCGGCGGCCCGCAGTGGTACGTCCGCTCGCCCGAAGAGATGGGGCGCATCTTCGCCCACATCCCCGACGCCGTCGCGCGCACGATGGAGATCGCTGATATGTGCGACCTCAAA
>JBPCIP010000113.1:0-11305 GCA_051006195.1 Pyrinomonadaceae bacterium | reverse complement strand
TGCGATCCTGGTCGTGGACGATGGCTCAGGCGACCGCAACTGCCGCCAGCGCGCGCAGGCCGCCACCGACGTGCTCTTCACGCCGCCGCCGCCCGTGCAGCCGAGGAGTTTCGCCGAATTCCCGGCAGTCTCCTTCAACGAAGATAAGGCCAACCTCGATAACTTTGCAGTGGCTTTGCAGAGCGAACCGGGGTCGCGGGGCTACGTCATCATCTACAGCGGACGCCGCAGCCGACCGGGTCGCGCCACACAACTCGGCGAGCGCAGCCGCCAGTATCTCGTCAACACGCGCAACATCGACGCGAGCCGCATCGTCGTCATCAGCGGCGGGACGCGCGAAACCGATGCCTTTGAACTCTGGCTCGTTCCGCAGGGCGCAACGCCCCCGCGACCTACACCCAGATAGTGAAGCTGGATGAATCGTGAACGGTCAATGGTCAATGGAGAGAAGCGGTTCTTACCATTGACCATTGACCGTTCACGGCTTCGACTTGTGACTTGATTGTTTGTGTGATAACAAGAGCCAAGTTAAATTCTCCCGCGAAAATTCGGGAGAATCGCGACGCTCGTTACTAAACCGGAGAGAATTCTGGAGGAGGATCGTTTTATGGCAGATGGTGATGGCGGCAGTGGCAGCACCGGCGTGGTGGCCGTGCTGGTGATCTTCGTGATCGTAATCGTGCTCGCGCTGGTATTCTTCGGCGGGCGACTGTTCGGCGGCGGCGGCGGCGGGACGAAAGTTGACGTGGATATCAAAGCGCCGAGCGCGCCAGCCAGCAAGTAGAGTTTAAAGAGGATAAAATCCAACTTCTTTCACCGGAGAGGAGCGCGTTCGACTGAGAGAGCGCGCTCCTCTCTTCTTTTCATTTGCGGCGCGCGGCTGCTAACATCACGCGCGTAATTGGTAAATCGAGCATCGTCAATCGTGAGCCGGTGGAAAATCATCGGCACGATTCACGGAGGTTTCCTCAAGTGGCGGCACCGAACATTGAAACAATCGTCAGTTTAGCAAAGCGGCGCGGCTTCGTTTTCCCGTCGTCGGAAATTTACGGAGGCTTGGGGAGCGCGTGGGACTACGGCCCGCTCGGCGTCGAACTCTGCAACAATGTCAAACGCGCGTGGTGGCGTTGGATGGTCTACGAGCGCGACGACATGGAAGGACTCGACTCAAGCATCATCCTCAACCGCGCGGTCTGGAAACATTCGGGGCACGAGGATACTTTCAGCGATCCACTCTCCGACTGCCGCGAATGTGGTATGAGATGGCGCGCAGATAAACTGGACTTTTCTCCACAGGCGATAGGAGTTATCGGAGTAACCCCTGACAAGGCGATAAGGGATGGGCTGGTAAAATGTCCAAATTGTGGCGCAAATAAACTAACTGAGCCGCGCCCTTTCAATTTGATGTTTCGCACACAACTCGGCGCGGCTTCGGCGGAAGACGACCCGGTTGCGCTCGCTTATCTGCGTCCCGAAACGGCGCAGGGCATCTTCATCAACTTCCAACTCGTGCAACAGACGATGCGGCGCAAAATTCCGTTCGGCATCGCGCAGATCGGAAAATCTTTCCGCAACGAAGTGACGCCCGGTAATTTCATCTTTCGCACGCGCGAGTTTGAGCAGATGGAGATGGAATACTTCGTGCGCCCCGGCGAAGACGAAGCGGCGCATCAGGAGTGGATCGACAACTGCTTCAACTGGTACACCTCGCTCGGCCTCAGCCCCGACAATTTGCGTCTCTACGAACAACCCAAAGAGGAACTCGCGCACTACGCCAAGCGCACCGTCGATATTCATTACCGCTTTTTCCCCGAACGCGCCGAAGAAGAGAAGCACTGGGACGAATTAATGGGCATCGCCAACCGCACCGACTTTGATCTCAAGGCACATTCAAAGAATCCGTTGGACGCGGATGGCAAACGCCTCAACCCTGATTCGACCGAAGACCTTTCATACTTCGATGAGGCGCGCAAAGAGCGTTATTACCCTTACGTCATCGAACCGGCGGCGGGCGTCAATCGCTCGGCGCTCGCCTTTTTGATGGACGCTTACAGCGAGCGGACGAATGACAAGGGCGAGACGCGCGTGATCTTGAAACTGCATCCCGAACTCGCGCCGATTAAGGTGGCGGTCTTGCCGCTCGCCAAGAACAAACCGGAGATCGTGGGGATGGCGAAAGCGATCAAGCGCAATTTGCAACCCATCATGCGCGCCGTCTATGACGACACGGGCGGCATCGGCAAACTCTACGCGCGGCAGGACGAGACGGGAACGCCATTCTGTGTCACGGTCGATCATCAATCGCTCGAAGACGAAGCCGTCACCGTCCGCGACCGCGACACATGGGAGCAGGAACGCGTCAAAGTCGCCGACTTGCAACGACATTTACAGACACGACTGATCAAGTGATAAGAGATGGGTGATAAGTCATGGGATACAACCCTGTTTTGACCTATCACCCATCTCTTATCACCTGTCACCACTCTTATGGCTATTCGTAAACAACAAACACAACGCACGGACGCGCGCCTCCTGCTCGAATCAGATGAGCCAATCGAGTTGCCGCCTGCCGAGATCGAAGAGAGAGAGGTCATCGTGCAGTTCGACCAGATGAAACCTTTCGTGCCCGAACTGCTGGACGCTTTGCGCGCGGGCACCGTCGCCGAACTCGTTCCCGTCATGCTCGACGGCTCGACTTTCGCCATCCACACGGCGACGCGTACTTTCTGGGTCAAACTCTGGCACGCCAACGGCGGCGAGTTGACGCGCATCGAACGCGCGCAGGTGCTCAGTTGTTTGCCCTCAACGCGCGGTTTGCACATCATCGTCGGCGACGAGGATGAAGACGAACTTGACGAAGACGAATTCGATGAAGGCGATTTCGACGAGGATGATGACAGCGACGACGATGATGCGCCGGTCATCAACCCGCAACCCGAAGTCTGAAATTCCAGATCGTGAGATTTCAAATTTGAAATTTCAAATTTGAAATGTTCAAGCCCAAGCCCTCCCGCCTAATGTCGCATGTGCCCGACAAAATTAGCGCGCTGGCCGTCGCCGTCCGCAAGGCGGGCGGGCGCGCGTTGCTCGTCGGCGGGTGCGTGCGCGACGCACAGATGAGGCGCGCGGCGAAGGATTGGGACATGGAAGTGTACGGCGTCGAACCCGTGCGGCTGCGCGCCCTGCTCGAAAAATTCGGGCGCGTAGACGCCGTCGGCGAAGCCTTCACCGTCTACAAACTCGGACACGACATCGATGTCTCGCTTCCGCGCCGCGAACGCAAGGCGGGACGCGGACATCGCGGTTTCGTCATCGAGGGCGACCCGCACATGAGCATCGCAGAGGCCGCGCGCCGTCGCGACTTTACGATCAACGCTATTCTCCAGGACCCGCTCACAGGCGAGGTGCTCGACCCTTACGACGGGCGTGGCGACCTGGAGAGGGGAATCCTGCGCGCCGTCGCGCGCGAGACGTTCGCCGAGGACAGCTTGCGCGTGCTGCGAGCGGCACAGTTGACGGCGCGCTTCGAGTTCGAGATCGAAGCGGAGACAATCGAACTATGTCGCGCGATTGATTTATCGGACTTGCCGTCGGAGCGCGTCTGGGGCGAGTTGGAAAAACTGCTCCTGCGGGCCGAGCGTCCTTCAATCGGCTTCGAGTGGCTGGCGAAACTGAACGCCACACCGCAACTCTTTCCCGAAATCGACGCGCTCTGCGGCGTGCCGCAAGAAAAAGAGTGGCATCCCGAAGGAACAGTTGACGTGCATACGTGGCTCGTCGTGGACCGCGCCCGCGAGTTGATCGACGATCTTCCTTACGCCAAAGGGGTGACGGTGATGCTGGCCGCGTTGTGCCACGATTTCGGCAAACCCGCGACGACCGAGTTCATCGAAGGGCGCATTCGCTCGCGCGGCCACGATGAAGCGGGCGTCGCGCCGACCGTCGCGTTTCTGGATCGTTTGAAAATACACACGCTCGACAATTACGACGTGCGCTCGCAGGTCGTCGAACTCGTGCGGGCGCACCTCAAGCCGGGCGAGTTCTATTATCGACAGGAGCACGTCACGGAGGGCGCGTTTCGCCGCCTCGCCCGCCGTTGCGAACTCGATTTGTTATACCGCGTCGCCCGCGCCGACACGCTGGGGCGTAACGCTCCGTGGCTCGCGCGCGAGCATTGGTTCGACGCCGCGCCGCAGGAGTGGTTCATCGCGCGGGTGCGTGAGTTGGCGGTTGAAGAACGCCCGCCCGGGCCGCTCCTTTTGGGACGGCATCTGCTGGCATTGGGACTCCAGCCCTCGCCGCGCATCGGCGAGATCACGCGCGCCGTCTACGAGATGCAACTCGACGGGCGCGTCCGCACGCTCGAAGAGGCGCAGGCGGCGGCGAGAGAGCAGATCGAGCGAGATGCGCGGAGCGACATTTCATGATCCGGGGGCCGACTTTTATCTCCCGCGCCGCGTAGTGTAAAATGCCCTTTAAGTCTCGCAATTGTTTTTCCACCATGAGTCAACCTCCGACAACAGACCGCCTGCCGCCCTTCGTGCGGGCATCTCGTTCTCAACTTCAATTTTAAGGAAACTACAGATGATCGATTTTGAACTGACCGAAGATCACATATCCATCCGCAACACCGTGCGCGAGTTCGCACTGAAAGAAGTGGCTCCGCGCATCAAAGAGCTTGATGAGCAGCAACGCTTCGACCGTTCCATCCTCGACAAGATGGCGGAGTTGAATCTTTTGGGAGTCTGCATCCCCGAAGAATACGGAGGCGCGGGGTTCGACTACATCGCGCTCGGCCTCGTCTGCGAAGAACTCGAAGCCGTCGATACCTTCATGCGCGTCATCATGTCCGTGCATACGGGCCTCAACTCGCTCACGCTCTATGCGTGGGGCACGGAGGAGCAGAAGCGCAAGTATCTCGTGCCGCAGGCAAAGGGTGAGAAGATCGCGACCTACGGTTTGACCGAACCCGGCGCGGGGTCGGACGTGGTCGGCTCTCGCTCGACGGCGCGGCGCGAGGGCGACGAGTACGTTTTGAACGGCGAGAAGATGTGGATCAGCCTCGCGGGCGACGTGGCCGATAATTTCCTGTTCTTCTGCTGGACGGACGAAGAGAAACGGCGCAAACGCGACCACACGGGGATGAGTTGCTTCATCGTCGAACGCGGGATGAAAGGTTTTTCGTCGGGCACGATTCACGGCAAGATGGGCATCCGCGCGGGCAACACCGGCTACTTTTCGTTGCAGGACGTGCGCGTGCCCGCCGCGAACCTGGTCGGCGAAGAAGGCGAGGGTTTCAAAATCGCCATGTTCGCGCTCGAACAGGGACGCTACACCGTCGCTTCGGGCGCGACCGGCATCATCCGCGCTTCGCGCGACGCTTCCATCGCCTACGCCAACCAGCGCGAAACTTTCGGCACCAAGATCGCCAACCATCAACTCGTCAAACAGAAGATCGCCGAGATGGAGGCCGACTACCAGATGTCGCACCTGCTCTGGCTGCGCGCGGGCTATCTGAAGAACGAGGGCAAGCCGAACGCCAAAGAGACGAGCCTCGCCAAGTGGCAGGCGACGGTGCGCAGCGAAAAGGCCGCTTCGATGGCGATTGAAGTCCACGGCGCGAACGGCTTCTCGAACGACTACCCCGTCGAGCGTTACCTGCGCAACTGCAAGGCCGCGATCATCTACGAAGGCACGCGCGACATCCACACCTTGATGCAGGCCGACTGGGCGCTCGGCCTGAAAAAAGAGAAGGCCGCGCGCAAGACCCTCCCGCCCTACCGTTCGACAGAAGCGCACGCAGCGGTGGCGGCGGATTGACGGACACTTCGGACCAAACACTCGAACGCGGGGCAGTGATGAATCTGAGTGCTGCCCCGCGTTTCATTTTCAATGCGGCGTGGTGGTTGAAGCGGGGGCCGAGAGTCTATAACTTCCGCTCGCTCTCTGTTAGTATGGCGACGCTTTTCCAGTGGCGCGGCAACGGCGTGACGCTTTCACCAATTCGCGCACATCATCAAACCAAGACCGGGAGATAATAGAGGCATGGGCAATGAGATACAGACCGAGCACCTGTCGTTAGACTTTTTACGCGTGTGCGAGGCGGCGGCGATTGAGGCGGCGCGCACAATGGGGCAGGGCGACCGCAAACATTCCGATCACGTCGCGGTCGAAGCGATGCGCGAAGTGATGGACACCGTCCCGATGCTCGGTCGGATCGTCATCGGCGAAGGCGAGCGCGACGAAGCCCCGATGCTCTACATTGGCGAAGAGGTGGGTTTGGGAGCGCGCCGCGCGGAAGCCGCAGGCGAACAGTGCGACGAGACGTACCCGGAAGTGGACATCGCCGTCGACCCGCTTGAAGGCACGAATCTCTGCGCGGTCGGCGCGAACAACGCTATCGCCGTGCTCGCCGCATCGGAGCGCGGCGGCCTCCTGAACGCGCCCGATATTTACATGGACAAGATCGTGGTCGGCCCTTCGTCGCGCGGGCTGGTCGATGTCAATGCGCCCGTCAAAGATAACCTTCAGGCGATTGCGAAAGGGCTGGGGCGCGACGTGGACGATTTGACCGTGATCGTGCTCGACCGCACGCGCCACCGCAAATTAATTCAGGAAGTGCGCGACGCGGGAGCGCGCATCCGGCTCATCTCCGACGGCGATCTGTCGGCGGGCATTTCGGCGGCGGTCGCGGGCACGAACATCCACGCGCTGGTCGGGATCGGCGGCGCGCCGGAAGGAGTGATCACGGCGGCGGCGATGAAATGTCTGAACGGCGAGATACAGGCGCGGCTCGTCTTCGACCCGGATCGCCTCGACGTGGACAGCAAGAAAGTGCCGCCGCAGGCGGAGGTCATCAATCGTTTGAAGGAGATGGGCATCGACGACCCGAACAAAGTCTACAGCACAGACGATCTCGCACCCGGCAAACAGATCATCTTCGCCGCCACCGGCGTTACCGACGGTTCGCTTCTGCGCGGGGTGCGCTTCTTCGGCGCAGGCAAACGCACCCACTCGCTCGTGATGACCACCGAGTCGCGCCACATTCGCTTCGTTGACACCGTCCACGTTGAGGGTGGACCAGAGACGGTCATCAGGTTCTAGTGTGGAATGCGGATTTCGGATTAGCGGAATCTGAAGAAGAGAGCAGTTGCCTTTAATTCCGCCAATCCGAAATCCGCATTCCGCAATCCTTGGAGTCATGCCAGCTTCCCCTGCGAATTACATTTCACCGTTTGCGCCGCCGCGCGCGTTCTCCTGGCAAAGAGCGTGGGCGGCGTGGTTTTGTGTGGCGGCGGGCGCGCTGTTGTGGTTGGGGGTAGTGGCGGGCGCGCCGTTGGCGGCGGCGCGGGGGCATGAGTCGTCGGCGTTTGTGCTCTATCAAGGGTTGGGAGCGGCCTGTCATCAGATGCCGGAGCGTTCCTACTGGCTCGCGGGTCATCCGCTGGCGGTGTGCGCGCGTTGCCTCGGCGTCTATGCGGGCTTCGCCGTCGCCGTTTTGTGCTATCCGCTTCGGGCGAGCGGCTTGCGATGCACAGAGTCGCCGCGCCGCGCGTGGATCGTTCTCGCCCTGCTGCCGACGGCGATTGACTTCGCGCTCGGCATCACCGGACTATGGGCGAACACGCATTCGTCGCGTGCGCTGACGGGCGCGTGGCTCGGCGTGTGGACGGTCTTTTATGTTATGCCCGGTCTTATTGATCTCGGCCAGAGCAGTATTGCGTCAAGTCGTCGGGCGCTCTTTACCTGACAGGCACGAAGCATAGGCGTTAAATCGCATGGCGGCACGAAAGACTCCTGCTTGCATCATTAGCGAAAGCATACGCACTCGCCATGCAACCACAAGGTTTACTAAATCTCTTCCGCGAAGGTGTCACAGAGGATGAACAACAAAACGAAAGCCGTGGTTATTGGTGGGGCGGTAGTCGGAATTTTATCAACGCTCCCCTTCATCAATTTCGTCAATGTGTGTTGTTGTGGATGGGCCATTGTCGGTGGAGTGTTGGCCGCTTACTTGTACGTCAAAGACTCTCCGACACCCGTGCGTCGCGCTGACGGGGCGATGCTCGGAGCCGTGGCGGGTGGGATCGGCGCTGCGATTTATCTGGTGATCGGCGTTCCTGTCAACTATGTTGTCGGCAATTCTATGATCTCGTTGCTGACAGGGATAATTGCAAACACAGACCCGGCTCAAGCTGAAGCAATGCGTCAGCAGATGGAAGCAAGTCAGTCGATAGGTTTAATAGTTCTAAAGGGATTGTTTGTGGCTGTGTTGCTTGCGGTTTTTTCTACTGTCGGTGGTCTCATCGGCGTCTCCATTTTCGAGAAACGCAAAGGCGGCGGTGTGGATATTCCTCTCCCGCCGCCGCCGACTAACTATGGCGACGGCGGGACGCAACCCCCGACGCACCCGACGGGCGGCTACAACAGCACTTTCGGCGCGGGCAGCTAAACTCACTCGCGCCGCGCGCCGGTTAACTTCGCGCTGTCATTCGAGCAGGACGGCCAGCAGCGATATCGTTTAACGATGCAGACCGCTGCCGGTCGTCCTGCTGTCTGCGCCCCGTGTTTAGAAGGCTCGGAAAATCGATGCGATATGACTGATAAGACGAGAGCCGCCGTGATCGGGGGCGTCACGCTGGGAGTGCTCTCCTCGATCCCTCCGATCAGCTTCGCGAGCCTTTGTTGCTTCATCTGGATCGCCAGTGGCGTGTTGGCATCTTATCTGTATATCCGCCGCTCCCCAACGGCGGTGTTGATGGGTGAAGGCGTGCAGATGGGAGCGCTCGCCGGTTTGGTTGGCACAGTCGTCGCTTTAACTATCGGTCTTGCCCTCGGTTTTATCTTCGGGGAGTCTTTTGATCAACTGTTGGTGAAAATGATGGAACGCTTCAGTCCGCAGCAGGCCGAAGAATTGAGGCAACAGTTGAAAGCGGCGCAAGCACAGACGTTCTTCCAAAAACTTCCGGGCATCATCCTCACTTCGGTCGTCAGGAGCATCATCGCAATTGCCTTCGCCACGCTCGGCGGTTTGCTCGGCGTGCGCTTCTTCGAGCAACGCCCGAACTCTCTGCACCATCGTCCAGCGCCGCCCGGCTCCGGCGGAACCGGCAAGCAATGACACTTGCGGATTGCAAATTGCGGAATAGAAAAAAAGCAGTTGCACTATATTCCCCGTTACCCCATCCGCAATCTTCTGTGTTGGTTTGTTGAGTCGGTTCGGTTCAGTTACAATGTGCGCCGTGTGGCAGGGCAGCGTCCGGCAAAGGCGCTGCTCGTTTTGTGTGGAGGCGGTGAAATGCGCGACGTGCAGGCTTCGTAACAGTGAGAAATATCGAAATGTTCCTTCTTTTATCCGAGCATGTGTCGAAGACAAACGATCAGTTGCAGCGCGAGTACGGCGATTTGTACGCGAAGTTCGTTGATAAGTGGCACTATGATACACAGTCGAACATCAGCACGCTCTACCAACTCGACGCCTTCGACTGGACGGTGCTCGTCCTCTATTTCACCATCCTCAGCGTGCTCGCCGTCTACGGCGCGTATCGCATCAAGCAGGTCGCGGACTTCTGGCGTTATCGCCACATCCAACCGAAACCGAAAACATATTTCACGGCAGAGAATTTGCCCGTCATCACCGTGCAACTCCCGCTCTTCAACGAGATGTACGTCGTCGAACGATTGCTGCGCGCCGTCACACAGATCGATTACCCGCGCGAGCGTCTGGAGATACAGGTGCTCGATGATTCGACGGACGAAACAATCGCGCTCGCGCGCCGCACCGTCGCGGATTACCGCGCGCAAGGCTTCGACATCCATTACATCCACCGCACCGACCGCACCGGCTTCAAAGCGGGCGCGCTGGAAAACGGCAACCGCACTGCGAAAGGCGAACTGCTCGCCATCTTCGACGCCGACTTCGTGCCCAGGCCCGACTGTTTACGCAAACTCGTCCACTACTTCACCGACCCGCTCGTCGGCTGTGCGCAGATGCGCTGGTCGCACATCAACGGCACTTACAACCTGTTGACGCGCCTGCAAACCATCATGCTCGACGGCCATTTCGTCATCGAACAGACGGTCAGAAATCGCACGGGCGGCTTCTTCAACTTCAACGGCACGGCGGGCATCTGGCGTCGCCGCGCGATTGAACTCTCCGGCGGCTGGCAGCACGACACTCTGACGGAAGACACCGATCTCAGTTTCCGCGCGCAGTTGATGGGCTGGCGTTTTATCTATCTATTGGACGAAGACGCGCCTTCGGAAATCCCGGTTGAGATCAACGCCTTCAAGGCGCAGCAGCGTCGCTGGGCGAAGGGCGTGATGCAGGTTGGCATCAAACTCTACCCGCGCATCTGGCGCGCCAACCTCCCGCTCCGTGTGCGACTGGAGATGTTCTTTCGTCTCACGGGCAACATCAGCTACCCCTTGATGATCGTTGCGAGCTTTTTGCAATTCCCCTTGCTGCTCGTTCGCTACAATCAGGGCTTTTATCACTTGATGGCTTTCGACGTGCCGCTCCTCTTTTTCTCGACCGTCTCGGTCATCCTCTTCTATGGTTCGGCCATCTGGTATTTAGACCGCGAGGCGGGGCGGAGTCGTCGCTTGCTGCATCTGCCGCTTGTGATGGCAGTCGGTATCGGCTTGGCGTTCTCGAACGCGCGCGCTGTCATCGAGGCGTTGATGGGCGTGAAGTCGGAGTTTGTGCGCACGCCGAAATATCAGGTGGAAGCGGCGAGCGACGCGACCTGGAAGGCGAAGAAGTACAAACGCAAGCGCGGGCTGTTGCCGCTCTTAGAGTTGAGTTTCGCGGCCTACTTCTTCTGCGCTGTGTGGTACGCCGCGCACATGGGCATGTGGGGCACGATCCCGTTTCTCCTCCTCTTCTTCTTCGGCTACGGTTACATCGGACTGATGAGCGTTCTCCAAACTGCGGGCGGCAAACGCCTGCCAGCGTCGTGGCGGCGGACTCTCGCGTTCGGGCGGCGGGCCTAAAGCTAAACATCGAAAGCCCGTTTTACCTCCTGCTGATGTGGCTTAACTGCCTGGCGCCTTGCATAACACACAAAGGGGTTTTATTTAACTGTTAGTTTGCTTGACCGTCCCGCGCCCCTCATTTAATATCTCGCTTCCGAAGGGCCGAGAGGTTTCGAGCCTCGAATAAAATTCAAATCGCATTTATGTCACGTTCAGCCGATGCTCCCGCGTGCCGGAGTCTCGCATGTCACCCGCTACGAACTTCCTGTTGAAAGGACATCATGTTTAAAAATTCCTTTTTCGGTCTTAACCGAATGCTCTCGCTGTG
>JBPCIP010000112.1:0-7666 GCA_051006195.1 Pyrinomonadaceae bacterium | reverse complement strand
AGGCCGGGTCTCTAATCTGGCCGCCATCGTGAGCGACCCGTTGCGCCTTACGCTGAATTCGCAAAAATATCTCGCCGAAGGCGTTGAGTACGATATGGCTACTCTCAGCTTTCCACTGTTGTCGAGCGCCTCCGGTTTCATCAATAATTTGCCGGTCACTATCGTCGCCCCGCAACCGAGAAGGATTCTGATCGATGTGACGGGCTTCGGCCCGCGCGCTTCGATAAAGAGAATGCAGATGATGGTCGGGCGTCTGCTGTTGGATTATTCTCCGCAGGGGACAATCGCCATTCGCGGGGCCGATACTATTGATTCGACGACGGGACAACAAACCCTCATGACGTTCAGCGACGGTAACAGCAACCCGCACACTTATAGCGGGAATCCTCCTTCCGGCGGAACCGCCATCTCCGCTTTTGCCGTCACCAACACTCCCGACTACAACATGATCCAAAGCATAGGAAATGTGAGCGGCAATCCCGCCGTGCAACAAGTGCCGCTCTCGCGATTACCTCCATGGCTGCAAAACGCCGACTCCGCCCGAGCTCTCCTCAACTCGCTGGAATCGGTTGCCCGCAGTCAGGGGCGTTTGTTTTCGACCGATTACCCGCCGCCGGATATCGGCACGTTGGCGATTCCCAAATTTACCTTCGTCAACGGCGATGCGGACTTGGGATCGAGCGGCGGAGCCGGACTGATGGTTGTCACCGGAACTTTGACCACGCGCGGCGCGGCGAACTTTGACGGCTTGATCCTTATCTTGGGCGGCGGCCGGTTGACGCGCGACGGCGGCGGCAACGGCGATACGCTCGGCGCGGTGGCTATCGCCCGGTTCGACCGTAACCTCACGGGCGGGCCGTACCTCGCGCCGACCTTCGACACGAATGGCGGCGGCAACTCTAATGTGCAGTTCGACCCGAACAAGGTGAACGAGGCGCTCGGTCTGGCAGGGCGTCAAATCATAGCGATGCGCGAGTATTAGACCGCTCTACAAAGTAAACAGTCCGGCAATGCATCCTTGAGGTGCTGTCCTTGCAGGCGGGCTAAGCGCAGGCCGACCGGAGCGCTTTTAAGTTCCGACCGGGAAGAAGAAGGACGGAAGGAAGAGATGTTCCAGATATTCAAGAGCTTCAGGCAGACCACCCAGGCTCCTCTGCTCAAGCCAGAGGCGAACGAAGAGATCGCCGCCGCCGCCGAACATTACGAGACGGGCATCGAACTGGCGCGGCGACGGCAATTCCCGGAAGCCTTAAAAGAATTCAGGCGGGCTGCCGTCAGAGAGCCGCGCTGGGCTGAAGCGCACTTCAATATCGGCGTGACCTGCGATCATCTCAATCGCCCGGCAGAGTCAATCAAGGCTTATCAGCAGGCGTTGGCGGTCAAGCCGGATTACGCCGAAGCCAGCAACAATCTCGGACTGGCGCACGCCGCCTTAGGGCAACAGGCGGAGGCGGTGAAAGCCTACCGGCAGGCGTTACGCTTGAAGCCCGACTACGCGGAACCGCTCAATAATCTGGGAGTGCTTTATTATAATTCGGGCAGTTATCAGGAAGCCGTCAACGCCCTGGAGCGCGCGCTCAAGCTGAACCCGGACTATCCGATGGCTTACTACTCTCTGGGTCTGGTACACGTCGAAACCAAAGATAAAGAAGCAGCATTATTGGCGTGCGAAAAGCTGCTTGTCTTAGACCCGCGACTCGCCGGCGAATTAATGCAGGCCACCGATCAAATCTGAATTAGTTCTGACCTCTTTCCTTCTCAGATTTCATTCATAACTTTATTCAGGTGCGCCGCGTGCGGCGTCGTTGCGAATTTGTGCGGTGAGGTTGCGGATGCCGTGCTTGTCGAGCAGGTGGCGTAAGCTGCGCACGGGGAGTTGGAGCAGTTCGGCGGCGCGCGTTTGATTGCCGCCGGTGCGCTGCAAGGCTTCGAGCAGGTAGGTCTTCTCCAATTGATCGAGATGCGCCGTGAGGTTGAGTCCCTCGTCGGGCAGATCGAGCGCGTTGGCGATCCGCGCCGGATTATAATTAGTGATCTGTTCGGGAAGTCGTTCCGGTTGAATTTGCTCGGTGCGTTCGAGGGCGACGGCGCGCTCGATGGTGTGTTCGAGTTCGCGCACGTTGCCCGGCCACGAATAACGTTCGAGCAACTCCATCGCCTGATCCGAGACGCCCAGATTGCGATTCGCCTGCGCGCAATATTTTTGGGCGAAATGGAGGACGAGGTCGGGGATGTCCTCGCGCTTCTCGCGCAACGGGGGCAGTTCAATCGGGATCACGGAGACGCGGTAGAACAAATCTTCGCGGAAAGTTCCGGCCTTGACCATCGCCGGGAGATCGCGATTCGTCGCGGCGATGACGCGCGCATCAATCGTCAACTCCTCATGCGCGCCGACGGGGCGCACCTTGCGCTCTTGCAGCACGCGCAGCAGTTTGACTTGCATGGCGGGCGACATCTCGCCGATCTCGTCGAGAAAGATCGTGCCCTTATCCGCGGCTTCAAACAATCCTTTGCGGTTCGCCGCCGCGCCCGTGAACGCGCCGCGCACGTAACCGAAGAGTTCGGATTCGAGCAGCGTTTCGGTGAATGCGCCGCAGTTGATCGAGACGAAGGGTTTATCGTGGCGCGGGGACAGGTTATGGACGGCACGCGCGACGAGTTCTTTGCCCGTGCCCGACTCGCCCGTGATCAAGACCGTGGATTGCACGGCGGCCACCGTCTCGACCATCTGATAGACGGCCTGCATGCGGGGCGAGCGACCGATGATCTGATCGAGCCGCCCGCGCGCGCTCTGCGTCTTGCGCCAGTCCTGCAATTCCTGCTTGAGCTGGCGCAATTCCAACGCTTTCTCGACGATCAACTTCAACTCGTCGATATCGAAAGGCTTCTGGATGAAATCGTCTGCGCCGAGTTTGAATGCCTCGCGCGCCGTCTCGACGGTGGCAAAGGCGGTCATCATCACAACCGCCACATCGGGCAATAATTCACGCGCCGCTTGCAACAACTCGATGCCGCCCATGTCCGGCATCCGCACGTCCGAGACGATCAGATCAGCCGCCTCGGCACGCAACAGTTCCACCGCGCGCCGCCCGTTCTCCGCCACGCGCACCTGATGCCCCGCGCGCCCGAAGACCAGCGACAGCAATTGCCGCATGCCCTGCTCGTCGTCAACGATTAAGAGATTCGCCATAATCAAAAAGGATGAGGGATGAGGGATGAGGGATGAAAGAGTGATGATGAATGCTGGCGGTTTTCTGATTCATCCCTCATCCCTCATCCTTCATCCCTATCGAACTGCCTGGCAGTTCGACAACTATCGTCGTGCCGTGTCCTTCGCGGCTGCGGACGTGTATTGTACCACCATGATCGCGGATGATCTGATAGACGATGGAGAGGCCGAGTCCCGTGCCGCCCGTCGTCGAGGAAGAGAACGGCTCGAATAAGCGTTCGACCTGGTCGGGCGACATCCCCCGGCCCGTGTCCGAGAAAGTGATGCGCACGCGCTCGTATTCGGTCTGGCGCAATTCGACGTTGAGCGTGCCGCCCGTGGGCATGGCCGCGAGCGCGTTGCGCGAGAGATTCCAGAAAACCTGGCGGAGACTGGCGACATCGGCCAATGCGCGGACGGGTTCGGCGGGGAAATCTTCCTCGATTTGGTGGTCGTCGCTCGTCTCCGGGCTGTGGCGCAGGAGCGTGAAGGTTTCCCGTAGCGGCTCGCGCAAGTCCGTGTCGGTGAGCGAGACGCGGCGGGGGCGCGCGTAAGTGAGAAAATCCGTGATGATTTGGTTGAGCCGATCCGATTCGCGCAGCACGATCCCCATGAGTTCGGCCTGGCCGGGGTCGCCGTTCATCTCCGAGCGCAACACTTGAATCGAGCCGCGCATGGCCGCGAGCGGATTGCGAATCTCATGCGCGATCCCGGCGGCGACGCGCCCCACCGCCGCGAGCCGATCCTGACGGCGCGAGGTGTCTTCGAGAGCGCGCACCTGCGTCAAGTCCTGAAAGGTGATGACGAGTCCGGTCGTCGCCTCCTCCGTTTCGCCGAAAAGCGGGAAGATGCTGTAGCCCAGACGCAGGCGCAAGCCGTCGGCAGTGAGGCAGTCGGCTTCGTAGCGCGGGCTGGGATGTCCCTCTGCCGCCGCGCGCAACGACTCCTCTAGCTTGTGGGCCAGCGTGCCGAAGAGAATCGAGACGTTCTGGCCGCGCAAGGCGGCGGCGGTGTAGCCCGTGATCTCTTCGGCGGCGGCGTTGAAAGTGTAGATCAGACCCGCGAGATCGGTGGTCACGACGCCGGAGCGAATTGATTCGACGATGCGTTCATGCAGCGCGCGTAAGTCCGCGAGCGCATGTTTGGCTTCGATGAGTTGCACTTCGGAGTGCGCCTGCCGCCCGGCCAAACGTGATGCGAGCAGCCCGACGACGAAGAACGCGATGTTGTGAAGTCCGACATTTCCGACCACTTCCGGCAACGAGACGGCATCAATATTACCATCCGTCGCCGTGAGCCAGCCGAGCGCGTGCGCAAACATCACGAACGTATAGCAGACGGCGCAGCCGACGGAAGTGATGAGCGCGCCGCGCACGCCGAGAAAGAGACTGGCCGCGGAGATGATGACGATGTAGAGCGCGACATAAGGCGAGTGCAGATTCTCCTGCCTGCCGATGAGCCATGCGATGAGAAGCACGTCGCAGAGAATTTGCGCTCCGGCCTGAGACGACACCTTAACGCGCGAGAAGCGCAGCGTCGCCGCGTAGAGCAGGGAAAGCACGAGCAGGGCGAGACTGAACGTCAGCGTGCCCTGAAGCGAGTTGAGGCTTGCCGCGCCTCCGGCCCCGGAGCCACCTTGCCACAGCAGATTTAAGACCAGGAAGACGAAGGCCAAAGCCCCGCGCCCGGCCATCAGCCACCACAGCCGGCGGCGCAACGACACGCCCGATTTTGCCTGCGCTGGTTCCTCTCGCATCACCTTCCAAGCCTATCACAAAAACAGTGTGTGTCCGGAAGAAAGCTTGGGGCCGCCGGCCAGTGCCGTTTGAAGGGAAGTTCATTAATGCACGACACGAAAATCCACTCAGGAACTGCGTCAGCCCGAAGCTTGAGATTGACTACGAAGCCGGCGGTATCTTTACAAAATCTTTGTAACTTTTATATCATCCTATGGCAGATGGCTTTATCAACGATAGCAACAATTCGTCTGTCCACGTTGCGCGCCGTAGCTGGGGCCGCCATAAACGCGCCCTGATTGCTACGGTCGGATGCTAACTGGTTTGCAGTTGGATTCTATTCTCTCAGGACAACTATGGCAGGAACAGTTTCGGCAGACATCCACACTACTCTCACAGACGCGCAAGGTCATCCGCATACCGCACAACCGCAGGGACGCTATCTAGCCATTCTCTCGCTCACTGCGCTCGGCATTGTGTACGGCGACATCGGAACCAGTCCGCTCTATGCGATGCGCGAGTGCTTTCACGGCCCGCACGCAATCGCGGCTACACCAGATAACATCTTCGGCGTGCTGTCGCTCATCTTCTGGGCGCTGATCCTGATTATCTCGATCAAGTATTGCATTTTCGTCCTGCGTGCTGACAATCGTGGCGAAGGTGGCATTCTGGCCTTAACCGCGCTGGCGACGCCGATTAAGATTTTGAGCAAAAGCGAACGCTGGTTGCTCGTCGTGCTCGGCATTTTCGGGGCATCGCTCCTTTATGGCGAAGGCATGCTCACACCTGCGATCTCCGTGCTCGGCGCAATCGAAGGGTTGAATGTGGCGACGCCGGTTTTCGCGCCTTACGTGGTTCCGGCCACGATTGTGATTATCGTCGGATTGTTTCTGATCCAGAGTCGCGGCACGGCGAAAGTCGGGAAGTTGTTCGGTCCTATCATGCTCGTGTGGTTCTTCGTTATCGCAGCGCTCGGCATCATGCAGATCGCGCGCCATCCGTCGGTCATCGGTGCTTTCAATCCGGTTCACGCATTCAATTTTTTCCTGCGCAACGGCTGGCAAGGTTTTCTTGTGCTCGGCACGGTCGTTCTCGTCGTCACGGGCGGCGAAGCTCTCTACGCAGACATGGGTCACTTCGGAAAGCGTCCGATCCGCATAGTCTGGTACGCGCTCGTTCTGCCTGCCCTCTTGCTCAACTATCTAGGTCAGGGCGCGTTGCTGATCGAGAATCCCTCGGCGGCAACGAATCCTTTCTACCTCCTCGCCCCTGAGTGGGCCTTGTACCCGTTAATCGTGCTGGCAACTTGCGCCGCGATTATCGCTTCGCAGGCTTTAATCTCCGGCGCTTACTCGCTCACGATGCAGGCTATTCAACTCGGCTTCATGCCGCGCCTGAAGATCGAGCACACCTCTTCGACCGAGATGGGGCAGATTTATATCCCGGCGCTCAATTGGGCTTTGATGCTCGGCTGCATTGCGATTGTCATCGGCTTTGGCTCGTCGAGCAATCTGGCCGCCGCTTATGGCGTGGCCGTGACGGCGACGATGGTCATTTCAACGATCTTGCTCGGCGTCGTCGAGCGTGAGAAATGGGGATGGAGTCTGCCTCTGACGCTCGCCCTCTCAGGCTTTTTCCTCATCATCGATCTGGCGTTCTTCGGCGCAAATATCATCAAGATTCCGGCGGGCGGTTGGTTTCCGCTCGTCGTCGGCGCGACCATCTTCCTGTTGATGACGACGTGGAAGAAAGGCCGCCGCATTTTGGCTGAACGATTGTTGTCGGGCGCTCATCCGGTTGAAGACTTTCTGCGCGACATCGCCAGGAATCCGCCGCTACGAGTGCCCGGCACGGCTGTCTTTATGAACGGCACGGCTTCGGGGACGCCGCCCGCGTTGATGCACAACCTGGAGCACAACAAAGTTCTGCACGAGCGGGTCGTGCTCTTAACGGTTAAGACAAGACAACTGCCGCACGTCGGGCCGGAATCTCGTGTGCGGATCGAGCCGCTCGGCCATGAGTTTTACCGCATGATCATCAATTACGGTTTTATGGAAGACCCGGACATTCCCGCTGTGTTAGCCAGCCTGGAGCCGCCCGGCCCGGTCTTCAACGAGATGGAGACGACGTATTTTCTCGGTCGTGAGACGGTGATAGCGAGCAAGCATCCGGGCATGATGCTCTGGCGCGAAAAGCTGTTTGCCCTGATGTCACGCAACGCCTCAAGCGCGACGGCTTACTTCTGTCTGCCGCCGAACCGCGTGGTCGAAATGGGTTCGCAGATCGAGATATGAACCCGCCTCCGGGGCAACTCACACATCAAAGGATTCTAACGCGAAGCGCAGGCGAACGATCAGCGAGCCCCTGCGCTTCGCGCGCTCTTGTCATACAATAAAGGCTCATGAGGCCGATGGCGCTTGAGAAGACCGCGACAGGTTATGTAATGGTCGCTGCCGGGATACTTGCCGTCACGACTGTGTTGAAGTTGTCCAGCGCACATATCAACGCCACGATCGTCGCGCTCGCCCTGTTTGCTCGTCTTGCTGTTCGTCGCCACCTGGTGGGGCGCACGGCCAGCCGTTGTCGCCTCACTGCTCGGCGTTTTTTCTTCAACTTCGGGTAGTGGCTCAATCACATGAGAGGCTGTAAACTCTCACGCATGGTTCAACTGACATGTTATCACTGCGGCAGTGACCGCCTCGCTCGCAACGGCTTAACCCAG
>JBPCIP010000111.1:0-1225 GCA_051006195.1 Pyrinomonadaceae bacterium | reverse complement strand
TTCCTGCGGGAGTATGCGGCAGTTGACGGTGGCGCGTGCGGTCTGCGGAAGCGCGTTGTCGGCGTGTCCGGCTTCGAGGCGCGTGGCGACGCAGGTCGTGCGCATGAGCGCGTTGTAGTAAGGCGATGCGGCGAGGCGTTTCGCGGCTTCTGCATCGGGCGTCGGGCGCGCGACGAGTTTCATATCCGCTGCCGACTGTCCTGCCTCAATAGCCGACATGCGCTCGAAATAGCCGCGCGTGACTTCATTTAAGTTCATCGGGAAGTCGAACTTCGCAAGGCGATCAATCCCGGCGGCGAGAGTGTAAATCGCGTTGTCTCTGACGGGCAGCGAGCTATGCCCGCCTTTGTTTTTCACTTCGAGTTGAAAGCTCTGATAAACCTTTTCGCTCGCCTGCAAGCCGTTGAAGAGTTTCACGCCTTTGCGGTGACGCCCGCCACCGCCTTCGTTGATGCCGAGTTCAGCCTCAACTAAATCGCGGTGGTTCTTGATTAAAAATTCGACGCCATTGAAGTCGCCGCCCTCTTCATCCGCCGTGAGCGCAACGATGATGTCGCGGTCGGGTGTGAAGCCTTCACGCTTGTAACGAATCAGGTTCGCGATGAAAATAGCCGCCATCGCTTTGTCGTCCGAAGTGCCGCGCCCGTAGAAGTAGCCGTCGCGCTCCGTGAGTTTGAACGGGTCAAGATTGTCCGACCAATCCTCTTTACGCGCTTCGACAACATCAATGTGCGCGAGGAGCAAGAGCGGTTTGCGACGCGCATTCGCAGAGCGGAAACGCGCGACGAGATTTCCTTTGCGGGCGTTTCCGGGATGGACGAGCACGCGCACGTCATCCGCCGGAAAGCCTGCGTTCATCAAGCGCGCACGCATCGCTTCGGCAGCTTTCGTGTTGTCGCCGACGGAATCAGTCGTGTTGATCTCAATCAACTCTTGATAAATCTCGCGCAAGAGTTGTTGATGCGGAGACAACTGCGCCGTCGCTCCTTGCGGCGTCGCTGTGTGAACGAAGAAACCAGCGAGCATTGCAATGATGGCGAAGCTCGCGCGGCGTTTAAGTTCGATCATGTTCTACTCCTGATTGAATTAGTTGTTTTTCACCACAGATGCACAGAAATCACATAGAGCGACACAGAGATAAAGTTTGAAATTCATCATCGCCTCCCCCTGTGAAACTCTGCGGCTCGACTCTGCGTCTGAGGGGTGAATAGCGCCTCGCTTTGGC
>JBPCIP010000110.1:0-9532 GCA_051006195.1 Pyrinomonadaceae bacterium | reverse complement strand
CGGCGGCGCAAACGAAGGCTAATCAAAGCGTGAACCCACCAGGAGGGCGGCGACAAGGATGCCGAAAAGGCTCGTCGAGATAGATAAGCAAAGGAACAGTAGCAGCGTCAGGAAGGCATATTTGCCGCGCGTTTTGAAAAGGTAATAGGGGATGATGACGTAACGGGCGACGCCCAGAAAAACTCCCTGACAGTAAGGCCAGCGAAAGTTATATTTCCGGTTATCAACCTCTAGCCAATAGCCGATTACATAGAGCGCACCGAAAGATTCCAGCACGTCGAAGCCGGGCGGACTTTCCAGCCCCAGAAAGCTATAAGCGGCACTCGGGGCTTGCGTCACCAACATGTAGGCAACGAGCATCAGGTTTGCCGTTGTCATTTCCCCACGCAATTCATTTATCATTATTGATGTGTTAAGCCGCACTCTTGACGCCGATTGCGTCTCCGACAACAAGTTTAAGGCGGCGTGGACGTTTGCTTTGGTCAAAGCGCAGACAGTTTTGCACCGTGTTATCGTTTTTGCCGGTAGGCTCTGATGTCTTCGGTCAATTGTTGTAGCTCCGCCCGGGGAAATTCACGCCCCCAGTTGCGGGTGAATTCGTCCACTTCCGTATCGCTCTGAATACCGCTGAGAGCCTTCCAGAAGGGATGGCATAAGTCGAGCCGCGAGCCTTGCCAGAAGAACACGCGCTCGCCCGTGCCTTCAACCCGCAGATGGTTTTTGTACCACTGAACTTCAAGTTCGGCCTCGTCGCCGCGCGCTTTGAAATTAAAGTCCACCTCATCAGGGCTGAATGCCCAGTTCACCGTCAACTCGGTGTCGTCCACGAGAAGTTGGGACAGAGCGCGGATGAGATCATGCAAAGCGTTGTAGGGCGTGTAGCAGACGGCATCAATCAAACTCTGCTCGCCCGCCCTTAACTCGAACGACATCCAGCCGCATTGCGGGCTGTTGAAAACCACACGAAGTTTTTCGCTCATCCGTTGACCTTACCTCGACCTTCCTCGATTCATGGTGCGTGCTGGCTGTCTCATTGTGCTTGTGCCGCCCTGCTTCCCGCAAGGGCTTGGCTGGCGCGCGGGGGCGTTTGCGTTGCATGCTCGCCTTGCGCGACAATGCCCCTTCATTCGAGCGGCACCTTTTTCGACAAGGAGACTGAAAACAACTTTCATGCGCTGGTCAAAATTTTTCATTCCCACTCTGCGCGAAGTCCCGGCTGACGCCGAAGTCGTCTCGCACCGCCTGCTCCTGCGCGCCGGCATGGTACGCCAACTCGCGGCGGGCATCTACTCTTATCTCCCGCTCTCGTGGCTAGTCATGCGCCGCATCGAGGTGATCATCCGCGAAGAGATGAACGCCATCGGCGGGCAGGAATTTTTCCTCCCCGCGCTGCATCCGCGCGAAATCTGGGATGAGAGCGGGCGCTGGTCGGTGATGGGCGACAACATGTTTCGTCTCAAGGATCGCAAAGGCGCTGACATGTGCCTCGGCATGACGCACGAAGAAATTTTCACTTCAATCGCCCGCCACGAACTGCGCTCTTACAAGCAACTGCCGCAGGTCTGGTATCAAATCCAGACCAAGTTTCGCGATGAAGCGCGCCCCAAATCCGGCGTGCTGCGCGTCCGCCAGTTCATCATGAAAGACGCTTACTCGTTCGACGTAGATCAAGCGGGACTGGACAAGTCGTTCGAGGATCAACGCGAGGCTTACATCAAAATCTTCACCCGCTGCGGCCTGAAATTCGCCATCGTCGAAGCCTCTTCCGGCGCGATGGGCGGCTCGGCCTCCAACGAGTTCATGGTCAAATCGGAGGCCGGCGAAGATTTGATCGCGACGTGCGAGTCTTGCGGCTACGCGGCCAATCTGGAAAAGGCCACATCCCGCATCGCAACTGTCTCGGACGAACCGGCTACGACCGACGCCCCCGAAGAATTTCCCACCCCCGGCGTCCGCACGATTGACGATTTGATCTCGTTCCCCGGCGGCGCGACGGCTGAACGACAGATCAAGACACTCGTCTACATCGCCACGAACGAAGCGGGCGAAAACTCTCCCGTCCTCGCCCTCATGCGCGGCGACCATCAACTCCACGAGACGAAACTCGCCGACGCCATCGGCGCACTCGCTGTGCGTTCCGCCCACCCCGAAGAGATACGCGATTTGCTCGGCGCGAGCGCGGGCAGCCTCGGCGCGGTCGGCGCAAAAGAAAAGGCTCAGGCCGCGAAGCAGAATCTTCGCATCATCGCGGATCACGCGCTCGCAGGCAGACGCAACATGACGACCGGCGCGAACAAGGACGACCATCACTTGCGCGGCGTCAGCGTTGAACGCGACATCAAACCCGACCAATGGAACGATCTGCGCACCGTCGCATCGGGCGAGCCGTGCCCGAACTGCGAGAGGGGCGTGCTCGAAGTCTCGAAGTCGCTCGAAGTCGGCCACATCTTCAAACTCGGCACGAAATATTCCGTCTCGATGAACGCGCGCGTGCTCGATAAGAACGGTAAGGAAGTCCCCGTTGTGATGGGCAGCTACGGCATCGGCGTGGAGCGCATCATGGCCGCCGCCATCGAACTCCACCACGACTCGGACGGCATCATCTGGCCCAAACAAATCGCGCCCTTCGATGCCGTCGTCACCGTCACCAATGTCAAACAACCGGAGATGCGCGACGCGGGCGAGAGACTCTACGCGGACCTGCGCCGCGCCGGTCTCGAAGTCCTCCTCGACGACCGCGACGAGCGCGCGGGAGTCAAGTTCAAAGACGCGGACTTGATCGGCATCCCCTACCGCATCACCGTCGGCAAGAAGATCACGGACGGCATGGTCGAACTCTTCGACCGCGCCGGCAAAGAATCGACCGACCTCAACCTCAACGATGTGGTCGGGCGCGTCCAGCAACTCGCGCTCGCCGGACGGTAAAGCGGTCAGGAAACTTGCAATAGAGATCGTCCTCACTTGTTGTAACGCTCCGACAACAGGTGGGGACAAGTTCTGCCCCTCCAAAGTACTTTCTTCAGTTCATCACTTCATTAATGAGCACTGTCAGGGCGTTGTCTTGCAGCGTCTTGTTGTTCTGGAGTTCGCTGTGGAGGTCACAGGCGAAGACGCCGTAGACGATGGGAAGCGGAGTGTTGAAGAATTGGCTGCGGCGGGGCGCGTCGAGGCGTTCGCCGAGCAGCGAGCGGCGCGTCACGCGCCCGTCGCCCGGCTCGTACATCGCCCGGATCACTTCGCTGCGTTTGCGCTTGCGCCCCGTCGTATCGCGCAATTCGCGCGGCTCCGTGAGCGTCACCCAGCGCCCGCGTTTCTCGTCGCGCCGGATGACGGGCGCGTTCAGAGTCTCTTCGCAATCACCGCCGAAGGTATAAAGCGAAACGGGAGCGGCGTCCGTCCCGTGAGCGTCGAGGGCGGCGTGAAAACTCTTGGCGCGCTTCAGCACGGCGGCAAAATAGGCGTCGAGTTCCACGAGCGTGGCGTGATGCGGCTGGCCGTTTTCGTCGCGCACCCGCCCGCGCTCGTAACGCGCGCGAAATTCAGCGTTGTTGATCGGCGACCACCCGTAGGTGCGCCATGTGGCCGGGTCGTAGAGGTCGAGCGCGAGCGGCGCGAGATTTTGATCGAGGAACCGCGCGGCTTCCCGGTGGGGCAGCAGTTGAAAGATGGAGGGAATGGTCACGGCGTCTTCGCGCGAGAGTTTGTTGAGGAGGCGGACGCGGCGGCGCAAGCCTTCATTGATCGAGTAGCCATCGAGCAGCGTGGCGAAGGATTCCATCGTGCCTTCGTTGGGCGTGCCGAACATGAAGATTTTGTTGATGTGACGCCCGCCCGCCCAGGTCGGCTGCGGCGCGACTCCCTCGGCGGGCAAGTCCTCGTCGCCATACATCGCGGCGTAGCGCGCGACGAGGCCGCCCATCGAATGCGCCACGATGTTGAAACGCAAATCGGGGCGACCCAGTTTACGTTTCAATTCTTCAACGCGGCGGACGAACAGTTGCGCCGTCTCGACGTTGTCGCGCCGCCAATCGTAAGGGAAGACGTAGAAGGTGTCGCGGTCGCCGTCAGGCGGCGGGTTGTTCCAGTCGCCGTCGCGATAGTTGCCGTAGTGACGCAGGGCGTTCAGGAGTTCGTAGTAGACGTAAATGTCAGGGGCGAGGCGCGCGAGTTTCGCCGTGACGACGATGCGCTCGGCGACAAGTTCATCGCGATTAGCGGCGAGGTCTTCGGTCGTCGGCAAGCTCAATCCGTCTACGGAAGAACGAAAGGCCGAAGGCCAGACCACTTCGCGCGTGCGCCGGTTCATGAGTTGCGAGCCGAGGATGCCGGGGATGACGATGACCGGAGCCTTGTCCGTGCGCGCCCGTGCCGGGGCGAAGATGCGCTCTAGGTCGGGCGTGCGCCGCGCGCCGCAACCCGCGCTCATCATCGCCAGTGCGATGACGAGAGTGATGAGTGATAAGTGATGAGTGATGAGTGGGGAGCGCAGGCAGTTTGACTTTTTACTCATAACTCATCACTCATCACCCATCACTTCATTATCATTCTGCTTGCGGTTGATCAGGCTCGCGACGAAGCCCGCGCCGAAGCCGTTGTCGATGTTGACGACCGTGACGTTCGAGGCGCAGGAATTGAGCATGCCGAGCAGGGCCGCGACGCCGCCGAAGGATGCGCCGTAGCCGACGCTCGTCGGCACGGCGATGACCGGAACACTCACTAACCCGCCGACGACGCTGGGGAGCGCGCCCTCCATCCCCGCCGCGACGACGACGACGCGAAAAGCGCGCAGGCGTTCGCGCTCGGCGAGCAGGCGATGAATGCCGGCGACGCCCGCGTCCCAGATGCGCGCCACGCGATTGCCCATCGCCTCCGCCGTCAACGCCGCTTCTTCCGCCACGGGAATGTCGCTCGTGCCAGCCGTGACGATTCCGACCTCGCCCGTGCCGAGTTCCGTCAGATCACGCCGGATACGGATCATGCGCGCCGCCTCGTGCCATTCGGCATCGGTGGCGATGTTGCGCACCTCGCCGAACGTTTCAGCGTCCGTGCGCGTGATGAGGACGTTGGGCGCGCGGGCGAGCAGGCGTTCGACGATCTCGCAGATTTGCGTGCGCGTCTTCCCCGCCCCGAAGACGACTTCGGGGAAACCCTGCCGCGCCGCCCGCGCATGATCCACGCGCGTGTGCTCGATGTCCTCATAATGAAGATTGGCGAGCCGCCGCGCGGCCTCCGTAGTCTGCAACTCGCCGCCCTTATGCGCGGCGAGCAATTGTTCTATTTCGCGTAAATCCATCTCGTTGTGAATCAGCCGTCAGGATGATGTTCGCGGCATTCTAGCACTGCCCCCTTGCGTGTCGGCAATTTGCCGCGCGCCGTCCGTGGTCTATTCGTTCTCGGAGACGAATACCGACCGCCGCCAACTCTTACCCTGGTCAAGCGGCATAACGGCGAGAGGCCCGAGCGTTGCCCATTGACACAATCCATCTGATAGCATCAGGGCTGCCTGAGTTCTCGTCTCTCAGACAGCCCTTTCTCTTCGCTTGCGCGCGATAGCCTCGTGTGCGAATCCTTAACGCTCTGTTATCGTGCTGCCCGCTTACTTTTTGCTTCGTGGATTCAACTTTGAAGTTCTTCGGCATGTAATGAACCAATGGGGATGGTCGGTCAATAGATGTCCGACATAGATGTGTCCATGCGTGCATAGATGTGTCCATGCGTGAAGTCCATCACCACTATCTTCTCCGCGTAACTTCAGTTTGTAAGTTTATGACTTCAACTGCGACAGTAATCCATGATCAAAACCGGAGGACAACATGGCACTTTTCATCGAACAATATTTTGCGCTGAGCCTGCTCGCCGTGGGTCTTTCCCACATCGCGCTGGCGCGGCAGTGGCGCGACTTCTTCCTCCTGTTGCAGCGCACCGGCGTGGCCGGAATTATCATCGCCATGTTCACTTTTCCGCTCGGCCTCTTGATCGTGTTGGGGCATAACATCTGGGTGTTCGACCTGCCCGTCATCGTCACGATTTGCGGCTGGGGCATGACCCTTAAAAGTACGACTTATGCGTTGATTCCCGGTCAGGCCGAACGCATGATTCCGTCGGGCGCAAACGCTCACCGGAAATACGCCGCGGCGGGCTTCGTGGCGTTAGCCATCGGTGCGCTTTTGCTTTACCATTCATTTTTCCGCGCGGCGTGAAAACGCGCCCGTTCGGGTCTGAATCAATGGAACTGACTGTCGCCATTACGGGAGCCTCCGGCGCGATCTACGCGCATCGCACGCTGATTCATCTGGCGGCGAGCGGCGCAGTCGAACAAATCAATTTGATCATGTCGGAGGCGGCGCTCATCGTGGCGCGCGTGGAACTCGGGGCGAATTTGCGCGGGGGCGACGCGCGGGCGATCAATGAATGGGTCGGCCTGTCGCCTGCCTCCAGGTTAATTCGTTCGCACCGGCTCGACAACATGGCGGCCACGCCCGCTTCCGGTTCACACCCGCAGGCCGGGATGATGATCGTGCCCTGTTCGATGGGGACGCTCGGCGCCATCGCTACGGGCGCGGGAACGAATCTGATTCATCGGGCGGCGGATGTGACGTTGAAGGAAGGACGCAAGTTAGTCATCGTGCCGCGCGAGTCACCGTATAACACGATTCACCTGGAGAACATGCTGCGGCTCGCCCGCGCCGGAGCGCGCATTTTGCCCGCCAGCCCCGGCTTCTATCATCGCCCGCAGAGCCTCGAAGAGTTGGCCGATCACCTCGTTTTTCGCCTCCTCGATCAATTCGGCGTGCCCCACTCGCAGGCGACGCGCTGGCAGGGCGACCCCACCACCACCGCGACAACGAACGCGCCCGCCGCCGGGGAGAAAGATTGAAATTGGCAGACTGCGAGGCGGCGGCGAGACGTGTGGCGAATTGCCAAAATTTGCTCAACTGAAGTGGCTTTTTGCGCGGCTTCTTCCGGCCTCTCTCTTGCAATCGTAGGGTGACGGCACGAAACGATGTCGCAGCAAACCTGCGCGCGGGCGGCGAGACGCCAAGATGCGGCGACAAATTTTATTTCGATGAAATCTCAAGCGACAAATACGGCGGGCAACATTCGCACGACGCTCGAAATGATCAAGATCGAGCACACGCTCTTTGCGCTGCCTTTCGCTTTGCTCGGCGCGGTGCTGGCGGCGCGCGGACTGCCGACTGTGCGGCAACTGCTCTGGATCACTCTGGCGATGGTGGGCGCGCGTTCGGCGGCGATGGCCTTCAATCGCATCGTCGACGAGAAGTACGACGCGGCTAACCCGCGCACCAGAGAGCGCGCGATTCCCGCCGGGTTGCTCTCGCGGCGATTCGCGTGGATGTTCACGCTCGCGGCGGCGGCGTTGTTCTTCTTAGCGGCGGCGATGCTCAATCGCCTGACGCTCGTGCTCGCCCCCGTCGCGCTCGCGAGCGTGTTGTTTTACTCCTACACGAAACGTTTCACGTCGCTTTCGCATCTCGCGCTCGGTTGGGCTTTGTGCATCGCGCCGACGGGCGCATGGATCGCCATCCGGGGCGCGCTCGATAGTCCTGTGCCGCTTTTGCTCTCGCTCGTCGTGCTATTGTGGACCGCCGGGTTCGACGTGCTCTACGCCTGTCAGGATTACGAATTTGACCGGCAGGCGGGCTTGCGCTCGACGCCGGCGCGCGTCGGCATCCCCCGCGCGTTGTGGATTTCCCGGCTACTGCACGCGGGAGCGTTTGCCGCCCTCGTCGCGTTATACTTGACGGCGACGCTCGGCGCGTTTGCGCTCGTCGGCGTCGTGGCGACCGGCGCGCTGCTCGTCTATCAACACACGCTTGTGCGCGCCGACGATCTTAGCCGCTTGAACGCCGCCTTTTTTACGACCAACGCTTCCGTGAGCGTCATCCTGTTCATCACGTTCGGCGGCGCGCTGCTGCTGGCGAAGAGATAATCGACCGGGTAAGGGGAAATTTGACTATGAGCGCAACTACGACTTTTGCCGAAACGACGCCGCTCGTGCTGCACTTCAGTTCCGTCTTGAAGCGGATGACCGAGGATGAGTTCTACGAGTTCTGTCAACTCAATCGGGATTTGCGCCTCGAACTGACCAGCGAAGGAGACCTCATCATCATGCCGCCCACCGGCAGTAAAAGCGGACGCCGCAATTCAAAATTGAACTTAAGGCTCGCGGACTGGGCCGAACAGGACGGCATGGGGCAAGCGTTCGACTCGTCCACGGGATTTGCGTTGCCTAACGGGGCGAAGCGTTCGCCGGACTTCGCCTGGATCACCAACGAACGTTGGAACGCATTGACCGAAGCGGAGCAGGAGAAATTTGCGCCGCTCTGTCCCGACTTCGTCGTGGAACTGCGTTCGCACACCGACTCTCTCAAAATTTTGCGGCGGAAAATGGAAGAGTATATCGCGAACGGCGCGCAACTCGGTTGGCTGATCGATCCGTTGGAGCGCAGAGTACACGTCTATCGCCCGCAGACGAGTGTTCAGGAGTTGGACAGCCCGCAGACGATTTCCGGCGATCCGGTGCTGCGCGCACTGGCGCTTAACCTCGAAGAGATTTGGGATTAAACGAATTTAATGATGCTATGAATTTTTCCCACGATGCAAAACTGAATGATCTTGCGGCTCAGGTCGAAGCGGGCGAACGCCTGTCTTTCGCCGACGGGCTGGCTTTGTACGCGACGGATGATCTCCCGGCTCTGGCGAAGTTGGCCGACACCGTGCGCCGTCGCCTCCATGGGAGGCGCACCTACTTCAATGTCAACCGGCATTTCAACTACACGAACGTCTGTTACGCCGACTGCAAGTTCTGCGGCTTCTACCGCACGCCGCGCCAGCCCGACGCCTATACCCACAGCGTCGAAGAGGCTGTGCGTGTCGCGGGCGAGGCGACCGGCGAGGGCGCGACCGAACTGCACATCGTCGGCGGATTGAACACGAAACTGCCCTTCAGGTACTACACCGACCTGCTCGCGAGTCTGAAACACGCTTACCCGGCGTTACACCTGAAAGCCTTCACGATGGTCGAACTCGACCACATGGCCGGGTTCTACAAGATGCGGGACGAGGACGTGATCGAGCGATTGAAAGCGGCGGGGATGGATTCGTGTCCCGGCGGCGGCGCGGAGATTTTCCGCGAGCCGACGCGCTCGCAGATTTGCGCGCACAAGACGGACGCCGCGCGCTGGCTCGCGCTCGCCGGCAAAGTCCACGCCGCCGGATTAAAGACCAACGCGACGATGCTCTACGGCCACATCGAATCCGTCGAAGATCGCGTCGATCATTTAATCCGCCTGCGCGAGCAGCAGGATCAGACCGGCGGGTTTCAGTGCTTCATTCCGCTCGCTTTTTATCCCGAAAACACGAAACTCGCGCATCTCTCGGCGGGGCCAACCGGCGTCGATAGCTTAAAGACCATCGCCGTCTCGCGCCTCTTGCTCGACAATTTCCCGCACATCAAAGCCTACTGGGTGATGCTCGGCAAGCGGCTCGCGCAGGTCGCCTTGCACTACGG